>NZ_JAAFYV010000014.1:0-121428 GCF_011770055.1 Rhodococcus sp. B10
GCCGGGGGGCTTCTCGGGGGCCGATCCGACGTCGAACTGCTGAACGCGCACGTCCAGGGTGACCCCGACGCGTTCGCAGCGCTCGTTCATCGGCACCACGAGCATCTGTGGATGACTGCGCGACGCACCAGCTACACCAACGAGGATGCCGCCGACGCGCTTCAGGAGGCGCTGCTGTCGGCGCACCGCACGGCCGGATCGTTCCGAGCGGACGCCGCAGTGCGGAGCTGGATGCACAAGATCGTCGTCAATGCGTGTCTGGACCGGATTCGACGGAACCGGTCGCGACCGACGACACCGCTCGCCGACACCGATGTGCAGGAACCGCCCGATGCGCGCGACCGGATGTCCGACGTCGAGACTTCGATCGAGGTTCGCAGCGCCCTCATGTCTCTCCCGCCGGAGCAGCGTGCCGCAGTCGTGGCCGTCGACATGGAGGGTTACTCGGTCGCGGACGCCGCCGCGATGCTCGGTGTTCCCACCGGAACCGTCAAGAGTCGCTGCGCGAGAGCGCGTCAGAAGCTGGCGGTGCAGCTGCGGTACTTGCAGGACGACGGGAACCGTTAGTCGGCCCACCGCGTCTTACCCTGTGTAGGTACGTCTGCGCCGGGAGAGGAGACCGCAGTGACATCACGCGGTACCGAGCCACTACCCATGGCGCCCTACTCGGTCGAACTGCTCGCCGATCTCCATGCCGGCGTTCTGCCGGAGTCGGTCAGCACCAAGCTTTGGCCGCTCGTGGAAGCCGACGCCGATGCCCGGCGGATCTTGGCGTCGCTCGACGCGGTGTCGGCCCGGCTCCGCGCAGTCGGTGCCGATCTGGACGGTGGTGAGTCGATGCCCCCGGACGTGGCCGAACGCATCGACCGCACGCTCGCCGGTGCCGGGAACGCGGGGTCGACAGGACCCGCGCGCGGACTTCCCCGTTCGGTCCGTCCGCTGCTGATCGCTGCGGCTGCGTCGATCGTGATCGCCGTCGCCACAACACTTTTCGTTCGTTCTGCGTCCACCTCGGAGCCCGACGTGGTCGCCGGACCGGGCGAGGAATCGGTCCTGACGCTACAGTCGTCCCTCATCGACGACTCCGTGGTGCAGTCGGTGATGGCCAACCGCGATCCGGTACAGCTCGTCGAAGCCGGACTTCTCCCGGATTGCTTGCAGGCCAACGGAATCGATCGCAACAGCGTCGTTCTGGGTGCCGCCGCCGTCGACATCGACGGAAGTGAGGGCACCATGCTCGTCCTTTCCCGCGGCCCCGACGCCGGTCTGACCGTCCTCGCAGTGGGTGCCGGTTGTGGTGTCGACGACCCGCAGCCCCTGTTCCGTCGCGACCTGAGCTGAACGTCCCGCGATCCGCGCCTCGACCCGGCTGGGAACAACACCCTCTACCCTGGTGTTGTCATATCCGTCGGCGGCACGGCCCACCGGCTCAGCACTGAACGACTATCGGAAGGCCCGCATGACTACGCCCAAGGTTCACGATCTCATCATCGTCGGCTCGGGACCGGCCGGGTACACCGCTGGTGTGTACGCCGCCAGGGCCGAGTTGGAGCCGATCCTGTTCGAGGGCACACAGTTCGGCGGAGCTTTGATGACCACCACCGAGGTCGAGAACTTCCCCGGATTCCGCGACGGCATCATGGGCCCTGATCTGATGGAGCAGATGCGCGAGCAGGCCAAGAGGTTCGGCGCGGACATCCGCACCGAGGACGTCGAGGAATTGGACGTCACCGGCGAGATCAAGACCATTTCCGCAGGTGGTGAGACCTACCGAGCGCGCGCCGTCATCCTTGCGATGGGTGCAGCGGCTCGCTACCTCAGCATCCCCGGCGAGGAGAAGCTTCTCGGACGAGGCGTCAGTGCGTGTGCGACGTGTGACGGCTTCTTCTTCCGTGACCAGGACATCGCGGTCATCGGCGGCGGAGACTCGGCAATGGAGGAAGCAACGTTCCTGACGCGTTTCGCGCGCAGTGTCACCATCGTGCACCGCCGCAGCGAATTCCGAGCATCCCGCATCATGCTCGAGCGTGCGAAGAAGAACGAGAAGATTCGTTTCGTCACCGACACCAACGTCCTGGAGGTTCTCGGAGACACGTCGGTGACCGGTCTCACGCTCGAGAACGCGCTCACCGGCGAGAAGTCGACGCTCGACGTCACGGGCATGTTCGTCGCGATCGGTCACGACCCGCGCAGCGAACTGGTCAAGGGCCAGGTCGAACTGGACGACGCCGGCTACGTCAAGGTTGCGTCGCCGACCTCCGCCACGTCCGTCGAGGGCGTCTTCGCGGCAGGCGACCTGGTGGATCACGTCTACCAGCAGGCCATCACGGCCGCAGGCACCGGCTGCACCGCCTCGATCGACGCCGAGCGGTGGCTCGCCGAGCAGGGTGACATCACCAGCAACACGCTCGAGCACGCCGACCAGCCTGTCGACGCCGTCAACGCCTGACCCAACGAAAACCCACGCTCGACCAACCGAGGAGACACCCGAGATGTCCGATGACAAGAAGACCGTCACCATCACCGACGCATCGTTCGTCGATGACGTCCTGACCAGCGAGAAGCCCGTCCTCGTGGATTTCTGGGCTACCTGGTGCGGTCCCTGCAAGATGGTTGCACCGGTTCTCGAAGAGATTGCTGCCGAGCACTCCGACAAGCTCACGATCGCGAAACTGGACATCGACGCCAACCCGCAGGCCGCTCGCGACTTCAAGGTCATGTCGATTCCCACGATGATCCTGTTCCAGGGCGGAAAGCCCGTGAAGCAGATCGTGGGCGCGAAGGGCAAGGCCGCCCTGCTCAAGGACCTCGACGCGGTGTTGTGATCCGTCGCCGGACGGCCTGGATTGCAGTTCGGCGAACACTTTCTGCGACAATCATTCGATGTGCCGACGCGTTCGTCGGCACATCGGCTACTGAATGAGGCATCGTGCCCTCCGGACGTCCCTCGAGATGTCGTCCGGAGGCGGATACTGTCTCCACGGCAGTCGACCTAATTTCGACGAGAGGTAATCAGGTATGCACCGACTCAGTCGCGGCGATTCAGGACCCGCCGTTGCGGAGGTACGGAGCACTCTCGTCTCCCTGGGATTTCTGCACGAGGACGCGGCGGCGCACTCGTCGGACCCGTTGCACTGGACCGCACCGGTGTCGGAGTTCGACGATGCGCTCGACAGCGCCGTCCGCGCGTTTCAGCAGCATCGCGGCCTCCTGGTCGACGGCGTCGTCGGACCGGCCACCTATCGCTTCCTGAAGGAGGCGTCGTACCGGCTCGGCGCCCGCACCCTCATCTATCAGCTGTCCGCCCCGCTGTACGGCGACGACGTCGCGACTCTGCAGACCCGGCTTCAAGACCTCGGTTTCTACAGCGAACGCGTCGACGGCTACTTCGGTCCCAAGACGCACGACGGCCTCTCGTCGTTCCAGCGTGAGATCGGCCTGTCGCCCGATGGCATCTGTGGCCCGGCGACCCTGCGGTCGCTCGACTTGCTGGGTGCTCGCGTCACCGGCGGATCACCACATGCGATCAGCGAAGAAGAACTGGTCCGGCAGTCCGGTCCGCAACTGACCGGCAAACGTATCGTCATCGATCCCGATCTGGGAGGCGCGGACACCGGACTGATCGTCGACGGCATGTTCGGTCGTATCAGCGAGGCCGAGATCCTGTGGGACGTCGCCAGTCGACTCGAAGGCCGCATGGCCGCAACGGGAATGGAAACCTTCCTCTCCCGTGCTCGCGGTACCAACCCCACAGTCGCCGAACGCGCCGAGACCTCGAACGCGTTCAACGCCGATCTGATGATCTCGCTGCGATGTGCATCGAGCTCCAGCCCTGCGGCCAACGGCGTCGCCAGCTTCCACTTCGGCAATTCGCACGGATCGACCTCGCTCATCGGGCAGGTGTTGACCGGTTACATCCAGCGTGAAATCGTTGCTCGCACACCACTTCTCGACTGCCGTAGCCACGGACGTACGTGGGATCTGTTGCGACTCACCAACATGCCGACGGTTCAGGTCGACATCGGATACCTCACCAACGCATCCGACGTCGAAGTACTCAGCGATCCTCGATCGCGTGACATCATCGCCGAAGCCATTCTCATCGCCGTGAAGCGTCTGTATCTGCTCGGGCAGGACGATCAGCCCACCGGCACATTCACTTTCGCCGAGTTGTTGGCCGAGGAGTTGGCTGCCGCCGAACGAGGCTGAGCACGATATAGATCGAGGGGCCGCAGGATTCACTCCTGCGGCCCCTCGGTCGTTCACGGGTTCCTATCCGACGCCGACCGGATCCTTGTGTTCGATATCGACCATCGTGAGGCTGGCCGCGAGCAGCAACCGCTCGAGGGCGCTCTCGACGTCCTGCTTCCACCCGTGATCGCGATCCAGCTCGAGCCGAAGCCGCGGATAACGATGATGAGGCGCGACGACGTCGAAGCCCATCTTCTCCAGGAAATCCGCGTCGATCATGCACACGGTGTCCGAACATGTCAGCTGCGATGTGGCCGTCGGTCCGGTGTTCGCGTCCTCAGCGGTCTTGCGTATTCCGAACGCCTCGAGTGCGCGTACGCCTCGATTGACGAGATCGGCAACCACGGCCTGTATCAGCGCGGTCGAGTGATCCTCACGATCGACCTCGGACTCGACCCGAAGCGTCGTCAGCAGAACCGCATCGGCGCTCACGGGTGAGGTCGGGAACGCCGAAGCGCGGGGGACCGCTCCGGGCGGGGCGTACAACGCGCAACCGATGCTCTCTCCTCCGGTCGACAGCATCTGGCCGCACGACCCCCACTCGAGCATGATCATCGACAGCCACGCTTCGTTCTCGAACTCGAGGTCGAGGTCGAGTGAGTCGGAACTGGGTGCGTCGACTCCTGGATCGAGCACCCAGAAGCGACACCGGCGAGTGTGCGCCGGTAGTTGATCGAACGAGTCGAGCGTGACCCCCGTGACGAACGACGACACTGCTTACCTCAGCCTCCAAGCACTGAATCCAGGCAATCGTGAGCGTCCGTTGCCGTTTACCCTCGTCAAGAATATGCGATCACTCCGACTGCGACCGCCTTGTATCGCGGAGGATCTGAAAGGTCTGTGCAACAACACTTTTCGATCCTCCTTGGTCGTTCGACGACCTCCGTGGTCCTACCTTCGTCACAGTGACGTAAGTAGCCGGTACGTCTGCACCTGAAAATTCGGAGCTATTTTCCCTTCTGATTTTCCATCATGTCGACGATGCGCTGGAGATCGTCGACCGAGCCGAATTCGACGACGATCTTGCCCTTTCGCTTACCGAGACTGACGGTGACGCGGGTATCGAACGAATCCGACAGCCGATCCGCCACATCCTGAAGCCCAGGCATCTGGATCGGCTTGCGCCGCGGCGCCGGGGATGGCGAACCATCGTCGTTTCGGTTGGCCAACGTGACCGCTTCTTCGGTCGCGCGCACCGACAGACCCTCGGCGACGATGCGTGCTGCCAACGCTTCCTGCGCGTCGGAACCAGCGTCCAACGACAGGAGAGCACGGGCGTGCCCGGCAGACAGAACTCCCGCGGCGACGCGACGCTGCACCGGAATCGGCAGCTTCAGCAGACGAATCATGTTGGTGACGACGGGCCGTGATCGACCGATCTTTGCTGCCAGCTCTTCGTGTGTAACCTCGAACTCTTCGAGAAGCTGTTGGTACGCAGCCGCCTCCTCGAGGGGGTTCAGCTGGACGCGGTGAATGTTCTCGAGCAGTGCGTCTCGAAGCATCGCGTCGTCGGTGGTTTCTCTGACGATCGCGGGAATCGACTCGAGGCCGGCTTCCTGGCTCGCGCGCCACCGACGTTCACCCATGACGAGTTCGTACTTGTCGTCACCGAGGGCGCGCACGACGATTGGCTGCATCAACCCGAATTCACGGATCGAGTGCACCAGTTCTGCGAGTGCTTCTTCGTCGAAGACCGATCTCGGCTGCTTCGGGTTCGGACGAATCTGCGACGGTGCGATCTCGCGGTAGACGGCGCCGGCCGGCTCCAGATCCTCGTCCGTGTTCCGCACCGGGGGAGTGGGGGTCGGCGCAGACGCCGTCTTCTCTTTCTCGACCTTCGCGACAGCGGGCTTCTCGACGTCGGCGGCAGTTCGTTCCTTACCGATGATGACGTCTGCAGCCGCGTTGCCGAGGCGAGGTCCGGCCTCCGGACCTGTAGGGATCAGTGCCGCAAGCCCGCGACCCAGCCCACCTTTTCGTGCCTGACTCATATCTCTAGCGCTCCTGCGTTCCATCCGTTGCCGCGACCGCCGATCGGGCTGCCAACTCTCTGCCTGCGTCCAAGTAGCTCATTGCTCCACGGGAGCCCGGGTCGTAGTCGAGGACCGTCATACCGTATCCGGGTGCCTCGGATACCTTGACGCTTCGTGGAATGACAGCTCGCAGTACCGCGTCGCCGAAGTGCTTTCGCACTTCTTCGGCAACCTGATCGGCAAGCTTCGTGCGGCCGTCGTACATGGTGAGAATGACAGTCGACACGTGCAGCACCGGGTTGAGATGCGCCTGCACGAGCTCGATGTTGCGCAGAAGCTGACCGACGCCCTCGAGCGCGTAGTACTCACACTGGATGGGGATCAGCACCTCGGTCGCTGCCACCAATGCGTTGACGGTGAGCAAGCCGAGCGACGGCGGGCAGTCGATCAAGATGAAATCGGCGCCGACCTCTTCGAGATCGGCAAGCGCGGTCTTCAAGCGACCTTCACGCGCCACCATGGACACGAGTTCGATCTCGGCGCCGGCCAGGTCGATGGTCGCCGGAATGCAGTACAGACGATCGCTGTTCGGGCTCTTCTGAATCGCCTCGCGGGCAGTGACCTCACCGAGGAGAACTTCGTAGCTCGACGGCACACCCGAGTGATGCTCGACGCCCAGAGCAGTACTGGCGTTGCCCTGCGGGTCGAGATCGACCACGAGCACCGTCAGTCCCTGGACCGCGAGCGCAGCGGCGAGGTTGACCGCAGTCGTGGTCTTTCCGACGCCACCCTTCTGATTGGCGATGGTGAGCATGCGGCGCTGCGCGGGCTTGGGAAGCGTCACGCTGCCAGGGTGGAGCACCTGGCTCGCGCGATGCGCGGCCGCACCGATGGGAGTGTCGTCGGGGGAGATACTGCTGTAGGCGCCGAAGTCCGAACCTGCCGAGGACGGACGATCGACTCGCGGCGTCTTGCTGCCGTTCTCGGACTGTGTTTCACGTGAAACAGCTGGATCAGATCCACCCGACATATGTGCTCCTTAGTGCGGAACTGGATTGGTGCAGAACTAGTGACAACTCGGAAGACGTCATGAACGTTGAAAGCGTCGTGGAACCCGTTCAGCGCGAACGACGATGGTGGGTGTCGGTACGACGCCGACGCCGCACTGCACGACCTCTAGCTTGCCAGCACCCATACGGGCAAGGGAAGTCCGATCGCGTTCGATCTCTTCCTCAGCACTGCTGCCCTTCAACGCGAGCATTCGCCCGCCCTCGTGGATCAGCGGAAGGGACCACTTCGCGAGCTTCTCCAGCGGGGCGACGGCCCGAGACGTCACGACGTCGGCGCCGCCGGCTTCCTTCTTCACACCGGGTTGTTCCGCTCGTCCTCGGACGACCAGAACGTTGAGATCGTTCTCCTCGATGAACTCCGCCAGATATACGGTCCGACGGAGGAGGGGCTCGACGAGCGTGACGTGAAGATCGGGCCGAGCGATCGCGAGTGGGATTCCGGGCAAGCCAGCACCACTACCGACATCGACGACGCGCTCGCCCTCGTCGATCAGCTCGGCTACGACGGCGCAATTCAAGATGTGCCGCTCCCACAACCGGGGAACCTCACGGGGTCCGATGAGTCCACGCTCGACGCCATCGGTTGCCAGAGACTCGTGATACTTCTTCGCGAGATCGAAGCGAGGGCCGAATATGCGCTCTGCAGTTGCCATCACATGGTCGTCATTCAACGCCTCAGAGTCCACTGAATCATCCTCCCGCGTCGGGCCTCACTTCGCCAAACTATCCGACGCATCCGACACGTTTCTCTTCGTTCTCTCGATCACAATCCAGTATCGCCGGGTTCGGAGTCCGGGTTTCACGTGAAACGTCGGACACGGTTTCACGTGAAACTCAGTCGCCTGAGCCCACCATACGAGTGAACTCGCGGACGTCGGTTTCGGCCGCAACGCCCGTGGGGGCCTCGTCCGAGCAACACAGCCGCACACATCACGGATCGGGCGGCATCGACGATCGCACGCAGACCACCCGCCGTGCGTACACTCTCGGATCGGCGCCGGGGATTGTGAACTTGACGAGCGGACCACACGCGCCGAGAGTAGCCGTCGGTTGCGTAAATACGTGTGCGGGACAGGGGCTGAACCGAGCCCATTCCAGAGACGGTGGTTGCCCGATCCGTCGTTCACGAGATGCCCGGCGCCAAGCACTGCCCCTTGGCACGACGATGTCCACTGGGGGAGGGGAGACCCGAATGCTGTGCTGTAGTTCAACACGTCCGGTGACGCGCCCGCGGTCCTCATGTGTCGACGCAGGATGTGGCCTGGGTCAGGTCGGGTGCGCCGTCGCAAGCACTTGTCGCGAGCCGACGCTTCACGTGAAACCGCACGCTCACGCTCATATCGAACAGAGGACCGGGCGCTACTGATATAGCGGCTCGTGCCGAAGGTCGGTGACAGCAGCCGACTCGGACGAGCCGACAATCTACATAACGGCGGACATGCATTGCCACAACCAAGTTCGGCGGATAACGGCTCCACCCTCTTGGTCAGATCTGAACAATTGCCGATCAGCTAGATCGACGACTGACCAACGAAGCCGAGGGCTTTTCTCTAGAGCTGATCGCGTCGTGAGTGCTTCTTCATATGTTCGCTGATTCACGTGAAACAGTAGGCCGAAGCCATTCTTCATTCAGGGCTCGGCCCGACGGCCGGGCAGACGTCGACTCAGGTTCCACCGGGCTGCCCCAGCGCGGCCACCTGATCCGAATCGCCAACCCACCCCATTGGTCGACGTCGCATTTTCCGGCGTCGATCGAGCTGCGATCGATACACGGCCCGGACCCAGGTTCGCGATGCACTGCGAAATCTCCGGTGGAGGTAAATGGTTCGTGGCGGACCGATTGGTCGACCCAGGGCCCACGTCCACGGTGAAGCTTCGGGAATCGGAACCACGCGATATCTTCACGTGGGTGCTCCTTCTCGAGGCTTCCTCTCGCGATACGTTGCCCGGCGACCACAGCGATGGGGTGCCGTCGGGACCCGCCTGGGTTGTACGGCGGTGCGCTGCGCACCCACCCGATCCCGTCGCGGGAGAGCGGAGGATAAGGACGGCAGCATGCCGCGGTCCTTGTGCGCACTCGAAGCCATGATGCGGCTTCCGGACGACATGTGCGACCCGACAGAACCGCGTCGACCACCCCGCGGAATCTGCACCGCGATAGTCCCGCGCTTCTACCTGTCTTCCGGCAGACCGGTCGGTGCTCAGAGCAAAGCCTCTTCTGTTTCACGTGAAACGGATGCGGCTGCGCCATCGCTACGCGAACCGACCACCGCCCAGAACCGACCACCGCCGGGTGCGACAGTCGGATCGCTCCGCAGGCCACCTTGCGTCGGCCATCGATTCACGTGAAACAAATCGAACCTGGCACCGCGGCTACCGCCAACCACAGCACCCACACGACAGCTTGCGCCCGCCTGCATCCGCGCGGCACCGAACTCAGAAGCCACTCGGAGTTGACCAACCTTCGCCGCCACCCGCAGCGGCAGGGCAGGGGAGGACCGAGCCACGGTTGAGTGTTCACCCTCGTTCGGACACCGCCCCACCCGACCACAACGCATCCACGCCCAGTCAGCTCGAGGCGTTGTTCCGGCGAAGTCGTTCGCACACCTCGAGACAACACCGTCGGCGCCACTCGAAACTTTGAGCACACTCCAGTAGCTCGTTCATGGGCGAGGACTGACCATACAGACGCTTGGCTTCCGACACCATCTCTGTACACACACATCCGAGATCGGTGTGTGCGTCGACGCATCCGCCGGCGAAGTAAGGAAGACGTGCCACGAGACTGCCCGCACATGCAGCCCGCTCGATCGAGAGTGCCAACCACGAAGCGCTAACGAGCTACGCTGCGACACACCCGCTCTTACCGGACGCGGTTTCACGTGAAACCGAAAGACCTCAGCCCACGACGTTTGGCATCCACCTCCACGCGCTGAAATCGCGTCTCAACCCCGAATTCTCGCGACCCAGGGCCTAGGCGCGCATCGTCACTGTGACGTTTCGCCGCATCGCGCGTTTCACGTGAAACCAGGGCGTGATCGAACTACATGCATGCAATTCCACCACACGATTTGATCGACAGCGGAGCGGAATGCGGTTCGCATCGTGTGGGCGGCGATAGGCATCGCATCAGCGAGTGGCATCGAAACCCGGAAACGACGAAGGCCCCCAACCGGAGTTGGGGGCCTTCCAGGTGTCGGGGTGATCGTCAGGCTTTGACGACAACCACTCGCCGTGACGGTTCGACGCCAGTGCTCTCGCTCTCGACGCCGTCGATCTTGGCGACCGCGTCGTGCACGATCTTGCGCTCGAACGGTGTCATCGGGGCGAGTTCCTCGCGCTCGCCGCTCTCGAGCACGCGGCGCGCAGCCTCCACACCCAAGGTGCTCAGCTCGCTCCGACGCCCAGCGCGCCAGCCGGCGACGTCGAGCATCAGCTTGCTGCGCTCACCGGTCGACTGTTGAACCGCGAGACGCGTCAGCTCCTGGAGCGCGTCGAGCACCTCACCCTTCCGTCCGACGAGCTTGCTCAGATCGTTGCCGCCGTCGATGCTGACGATCGCTCGGTCGCCCTCGACATCCAGGTCGATGTCACCGTCGAAGTCGAGAACGTCGAGAAGCTGCTCGAGGTAGTCGCCGGCGATCTCGCCCTCTTCGACCAAGTAGTCCTCGGCATCCTCGTCGTCATCGATCGCGTCGTCGATCGTCTCGTCGACGGCGGCCTTCTTCACGGCCTCGTCTTCGACTGTCTTGTCGGCTTCGACTGCCACGACCTCACCAGCTCCGTCCCCAGCGTTCACTGCGTTGTCCGTACTCGTTGTTTCTTCGGCATCTGCAGGCATCTTCGTCCCTTGTCGTCGATCGAGCCGCTCAGCGCCGCTTGCGCTTGGGCCTGTTGCGGTTCGGCTGCGGGCGCTGTCCCTTGGGACGCGCTGCCCCGTTTCCACCTGCCGGGGGAGTGCTGTCCGACGGGTTCGCTTCGACGTCGGACGTTCCATCCTGCTCGGCTGCGTCCACGACTGGAGGAGGAGTCATCTTCGAGAGCTTGGGCCTGGCACCGGGCTTCGGCTTGGTGACCGGCTTGACGCCCGGCTTCGGCGCGTTCTCGGTGCGCTTCTCGAGGGCGAGCTTCTTCTTCTCTTCTTCCTCACGGTCGATCTTGCCGAACACGAGGTGCTGCTGGCCGTAGGTCCACAGGTTGTTCGACACCCAGTAGAGCAGGATGGCGATGGGCAGGAACGCACCGAATACGAGAACACCGAGCGGGAAGACATACAACGCAAGCTTGTTCATGATTGCGGACTGCGGATTGGCCGCTGCGGCCTCACTCTGGCGAGCGACGGATGCACGCGAGTTGAGGTGCGTGGCCACGGCCGCGATGACCATGAGCGGAACCGACACCGCGACGATCGTCCAGACCGACGGGACGCCGAGGCCGAGTTCGGGGTTGGCGAACGCCTCGAGCTGCGTCTTCGGCATCGTGATCCACGCCGAGATCGGTGCGCCGAACAGACGGGCGTCGAGGAACGAGTTCACGTCCTCCACGTTGAAGGCGTAGTTCGGCAGGGTGCGGTTGACCGCCGGATCCAGGCCTAGCTGACCTACGCCGGTACCCGTTCGGTTGAACGAACGAAGCACATGGAACAGGCCGATGAACACCGGAGCCTGGGCCAGGACCGGGAGGCAACCCATGATCGGGTTGAATCCGTGTTCCTTCTGCAGCTTCTGCATCTCGACGGCCATGCGCTGCTTGTCTTTGCCGTACTTCTTCTGCAGGGCTTTGATCTGCGGCTGCAGCTCCTGCATCTGACGCGTCGTACGAACCTGCTTGACGAAGGGCTTGTACAGAATCAGTCGCAGAGTGAACACCAGGAACATCACGGACAGCGCCCACGCGAATCCGTTGTCGGCACCCAGAACGGCACCGAATACCTTGTGCCACACCCAGAGAATCCAGGAGACCGGGTAATAAATGAAATCGAGCACGGCTCTATGTACTCCTCTGTTCGTCCACTCTCACGAGATCGTGGCTTTCTTCGGTCGAAGTCTGTTCGGTTGTCGCCGGCGAGGCGCGACGCCATGAGCCGCGTTCGGGAACCGGATCCCACCCTCCAGGGTGCCAGGGTGCACATTTCAGCAACCGGACAACGGACAACAGAGAGCCTTTGATCGCACCGTGGGTTCTCAACGCGTCGACTGCGTACTCACTGCACGTAGGTGAAAAACGGCAGGTGGGCAGCCTCAGCGGAGACACATAGGTGCGGTACAGCTCGATACAGAAGATCAGCGCCCGCGCGGGAAGCGAGCGGACGGCGCGAAGCAGCGTCATGAGCGCGCGTCTTTCGCCGGGTCGATGTACCCCAGCTTCTTCAAGCCCGAACGAACTTGGCGCTGTAGGTCACTCGAGGACAGATCGGCTGCGCCCGGAAGAGCTCGGATGACGACGTCGCTGGTGGCGGGCACCTCGAGCATCACCTCAGCGCAGATATGCCGAAGCCGGCGTGCAACTCGATGACGAGTTACCGCCGGCCCGACAGCTTTACTGACGATCAATCCGAACCTCGAAGCACCGGGGCTGACGACAGTGTTCTCGTCGTCACGCGCGAACGCGTGAACGACCAGGTCTTGTCTACCCATGCGGCGGCCTCGACGCATCACACGTGAGAAATCAGCGCTGCGATGCAATCTGTGCGGCTCAGGCAACACCCCGAGCTCCGTACGTTCGGACGAACAATGAATTAAGCGGTGAGTTCCTTGCGGCCCTTACCACGGCGTGCAGAGACGATTGCACGACCTGCACGCGTACGCATACGAAGACGAAAGCCATGAACACGCGCGCGGCGTCGGTTGTTCGGCTGGAACGTCCGCTTGCCCTTGGCCACGGTGAACACTCCTCGAAAATCATTGACGCCCGAAGGCGTCGGCAACGGTGGTAACGAGTTCGGTCGAACTCCAATTACATCCCCGAGCGAGAAATCCGAGTAACCACAGACTGTATGCAGCCAGCAAGCATCGGCCACCTCGCCTTGGGTGACTGTTCGAGAGTACTGATCGACTTGGCGGTGGTCAAACTCGTCGAATGTACGCCCTCGGGACTACATCCGTGTAATTCATCCACACCCATGGGGAGAACGGTGTGTGTATAAACGCATTCGGACGCGTGTCCTCCGTTACTCACAGGGCAAGCCCATAACTCGAGTCTGCCGGTTTCACCTAAAGCAGCAGGTCAAGGCCGGACAACCGCACTGATACGGCCGGCGAGCCCCTGTCCGGGTGACAACGATGTCGTTAATCCACACCTGTGGATAATTGTGTGGAAACACGGGCCAGGTGGCATATTCGTATCCGGCACGTGTGCACTGCTCGACTGTGAATCCCCCGAAGAACGTCGCTGAGAGGGGACGATAGCCGAATTCGGCGTGACGCGGGTGGGAAAAGATCATCGGATTCAGCCGGTTGACAGCACTGTTCGAATGGGAGGCACCGTGAACGACGATCCGGGTGCGCTGGCGCGCGTCTGGCCTGAGGTTGTCACGGAGTTGACGTCCGATCGGCACGGCGGCCCAGACCTGACCAAGGGACAGAAGGCCTGGCTGGCGTTGGTCGAACCGCTCACGCTCACGCAAGGCTTCGCGCTGCTCGCGGTCCCCTCGTCCTTCGCGCAAGAAGCCATCGAGAGGGATCTCCGCGAACCGATCCTGCACGCACTCGGCCGTCACCTCGGCCAGGGTGTCGAGGGCCTCGGCGTCCGTATCTCGGCTCCCGAGGAGGACAAGCACGAGACCGAACGTGCGTCGTACCCTGAAACTCCCAGTTCACCGACCTACCGTCGTCGGTTCCTGACCAGCACCGACGACGAACCGTCGGATTCCGAGACGGCGGACTACGAGGAAGTCGACGACGACGGTGACGCTCTGACGAGCGTGCAGAACTCGTGGCCGACCTACTTCACCAAGCCACCCGAGACGACAACTCCTCCCGCGGGCGCCGGCAGCTTGAACGCGAAGTACACGTTCGACACCTTCGTCATCGGCGCTTCCAACCGATTCGCGCACGCGGCCGCCGTCGCGATCGCCGAAGCGCCCGCCCGCGCCTACAACCCGTTGTTCGTCTGGGGCGCGTCGGGTCTGGGCAAGACTCACCTGCTCCATGCGGCCGGTCACTATGCTCAACGCCTCTTCCCTGGCATGCGCGTGAAGTACGTCTCGACCGAGGAGTTCACGAACGACTTCATCAACAGTCTTCGTGACGACCGCAAGGTCGCGTTCAAGCGCCGGTACCGCGAAACGGATGTCCTTCTGGTCGACGACATCCAGTTCATCGAGGGCAAGGAAGGTATCCAGGAAGAGTTCTTCCACACCTTCAACACACTGCACAACGCGAACAAGCAGATCGTCGTCTCGTCGGATCGTCCTCCGAAGCAGCTGGCCACCCTCGAGGAACGCCTGCGTACCCGGTTCGAATGGGGCCTGATCACCGACGTTCAGCCGCCGGAACTCGAGACCCGCATCGCAATCCTCAGCAAGAAGGCGAGGATGGACCGGCTCGACGTGCCGCACGACGTCCTCGAGCTGATCGCCAGCCGTATCGAGCGCAACATTCGTGAACTCGAGGGTGCGCTCATCCGTGTCACCGCGTTCGCGTCGCTCAACGGACAGGCTCTGGATCTGACGCTCGCCGAAGTGGTCCTCCGCGATCTGATGCCGGACTCCTCGAGCCTCGAGATCAACGCGGCGACGATCATGGCCGTCACCGCCGAGTACTTCGACACCACGATCGACGACCTGTGCGGGCCGGGTAAGGCCAGGGCACTGGCCATGGCCCGTCAGATCGCGATGTATCTGTGCCGCGAGCTCACCGATCTCTCGCTGCCCAAGATCGGCCAGACGTTCGGTAGGGATCACACCACCGTCATGTACGCCGACAAGAAGATTCGCAAGGAGATGACCGAGCGTCGCAAGGTCTACGACCAGGTACAGGAGCTGACGGCTCGCATCAAACAGCGTTCCAAGCGCTGACGTTCCTCGTCCCGACGCCGGGCGGACCCCTCGAGAGAGAGGATCCGCCCGGCGTTTCTCGTCTGCGGGCCCCCTCGAGAGACGTTCCCGAAAACTTTTTTCGGGGTGGCCTCCAATGATTCACACCTGTGGATAAGCATGTGGAGAAACGCGCTCTTCTGGGGATGGACTGTGGGAGGCTGTGAACCGTTCGTGATTCGTCCACAAGCTTCCCCATCGCAACCGCCGATTGGTCCCGAATTCATCCCCACGACACCACGCCGAGCGACCAGGGGCTCGAGGGGCGAGTGCACAGATTCCACAGGACCTATTAATACGAAGAATTTCTCTCGAAGGGATCTTCTTTGAAAACAGGTGTTGGGGACAGATCCCCTCACAGCCCCTCGTCGACGCGTCCGCACGCGCCAGGTTCGGCTTTCCAAGTTGGTCGCGAAGGGCATACGGTGTGCATCTGCCGGTTGTGTCAGACTCAGTGATGCACCGGTGCCCTCGAGTGCCCCGCACTCACCGAAGACCCTTCTTCGTGACGAACCGCCCCGACCGAGAGGAAATGCCGAGCGATGGAGCTTGGAAGTCTGAAGTTTCGCGTTGCTCGTGAAGATTTCTCCGATTCCGTTGCGTGGGTAGCTCGAAGCCTGCCGTCCCGGCCGCCCGTTCCTGTCCTCGGTGGAGTTCTTCTCGCTGCCGACGAGCAGGGCTTGACCGTGTCGGGCTTCGACTACGAGGTGTCCGCGCAGGTCCGGGTGTCCGCCGAGGTATCGACCGCAGGCAAGGCACTGGTCTCGGGCAAGCTCCTGGCGGACATCACGAAGTCGCTTCCGAACAAGCCCGTCGACGTCGGTGTCGACGGAACCAGGGTGCTCATCACGTGCGGTAGCGCGAAGTTCTCGCTGCCGACGATGCCTGTCGAGGACTACCCTCAGCTGCCGGAACTGCCGACGCAGACCGGATCCGTCGCCAACGATGTCTTCTCCGAAGCCATCTCCCAGGTCGCCGTCGCCGCCGGACGCGACGACACGCTGCCGATGCTGACCGGCATCCGCGTCGAGATCCACGGCACGACCGTGGTCCTCGCCGCGACCGACCGATTTCGTCTGGCCGTCCGCGAGCTCGAGTGGATGCCGGCGAACGGCGAGACCAAGACCGAAGTTCTGATTCCGGCCAAGACTCTGTCCGAATCCGCAAAGACGTTGGGCGGCAACGCGAATTCACCTGTCGAGCTCGCTCTGGGTTCGGGCTCGTCCGTCGGCGCCGACGGTCTTCTCGGCATCATCAGCGAGGGCCGTCGCACGACGACCAGGCTTCTCGACGCCGACTTCCCGAAGTTCCGTCAGCTCCTGCCCGCGGAACACACAGCTGTGGCCGTCGTCGAGGTCGCTCCCCTCGTCGAGGCGATCAAACGTGTCGCTCTCGTCGCCGAGCGCGGTGCACAGGTTCGACTCGAGTTCTCCGCCGAAGGTCTGCTGCTGTCGGCCGGTGGCGACGATGCAGGTCGCGCCGAGGAATCGCTGATGGCGGACTTCCAGGGTGAAGCGTTGACCATCGCGTTCAACCCGGGCTACCTGATCGACGGATTGTCGTCGCTCCACAGCGAGAAGGTCACCTTCGGTTTCACCACTCCCAGTCGTCCTGCAGTTCTGCGGCCGACCGCCGATGATGAACTGGTACCCGACGCGTCGGGCAAGTTCGCAGCACCGCAGAGCGCGTACACGTACCTGCTGATGCCGGTTCGACTTCCGGGCTGATCGGGTACGGACTACGTGCGCCCGCCTTCGCCCGAAGGTGAACGCGCGAATGACCGCACACTAGAGAAGGACGTCTCTCATGCAGCTGGGACTGGTCGGCCTCGGGAAAATGGGCTTCAACATGCGCGAGCGTCTTCGCGCACACGGCCACGAAGTGATCGGATACGACCCGCGACCCGAGGTCACCGATACGCCGTCGCTCGGCGATCTCGCTGCAGCGCTGACCGCGCCGCGCGTCGTCTGGGTGATGGTGCCCGCCGGCGACATCACGCGTGACACGATCACCTCGCTGCGTGACGTCCTCGAGGAGGGCGACCTGGTCATCGACGGCGGCAATTCCCGGTTCACCGACGACAGGATGAACGCCGACCTGCTCGCGGAGAAGGGCATCGGTTACATCGACGCCGGTGTGTCCGGCGGTGTGTGGGGTCTGAAGAACGGCTACGGCCTCATGGTCGGTGGCTCCGAGGCCGACGTCGAGCGCGCACTTCCGATCTTCGACGCGTTGCGCCCGGAAGGCGAGCGCGCCGACGGTTTCGTCCATGCCGGGCCCGTCGGTGCAGGCCACTACTCGAAGATGGTGCACAACGGCATCGAGTACGGGTTGATGCAGGCGTACGCCGAGGGCTACGAACTCCTCGAGGCGGAAGACCTGGTCCAGGACGTGCACGGCGTCCTTCGTGCGTGGAGTCAGGGCACCGTCGTGCGGTCCTGGCTGCTCGATCTGCTCGTTCAGGCACTCGCTCAGGACCCGGAATTCCGCGAGATCTCCGGTTACACAGAGGATTCCGGCGAAGGACGGTGGACCGTCGAGGAAGCGATCCGACACGCTGTCCCGGCTCCGGTGATTTCCGCGGCGCTGTTCGCGCGGTTCGCGTCGCGCCAGGAGGATTCGCCGGCGATGAAGGCAGTGTCCGCGCTGCGCAACCAGTTCGGCGGGCACGCCGTCAAACGAGCCACCACCGAAGAGACGTTGCGCGCTCCCGACCCCAAGAAATAAGCCTTGTTCGTTCGTTCTTTCTCCCTGCGTGATTTCCGATCGTGGGACGACGCCACCGTCGAACTCGAGCCGGGTTCGACGGTGTTCGTCGGGCCGAACGGGCACGGCAAGACGAACCTGCTCGAGTCGCTCGGATATCTGGCGACGCTGTCCTCGCATCGTGTCTCGTCGGACGCGCCGCTGATCAGAGCGGGTGCGGATCGTGCGTTCGCGAGCGCAACCGTCGTCAATCATGGTCGTGAGCTGACGATCGACGTCGAGATCCAGGACGGCAGGGCGAACAAGGCGCGCATGAACCGGTCACCGGTGCGTCGGCCGCGGGAGATTCTCGGTGTGCTGCACAGCGTGCTGTTCGCGCCCGAGGACTTGTCGCTCGTACGCGGCGACCCGGGTGACCGACGTCGCTACCTCGACGAACTGATGACCACGCGCCGACCCCGAATGGCCGGTGTCCGAAGCGATTACGACAAGGTACTGCGTCAACGATCGGCGTTGTTGAAGACGGCGGGCGGTGCGTTGCGGCGAGGATCCTCCTCGAGCGATGGTGCGAGTGCTCTTGCGACGCTGGATGTATGGGACGGCCACCTCGCGGCGCACGGTGCGCAGCTGCTGGCGTCGCGCATCGGTGTGGTGCACGAGCTGACTCCGTATGTCGCAGAAGCATATTCGTCGATCGCGCCGGAGTCTCGACCCGCTGCGATCCGGTACCGTAGCAGCCTCGCCGACGCGCTACCTCCCGAATTCTCCGATCCGACACGCACTCCCGAGGCGGACGACGCCGACGTGTTGGAAGCTGCCTTCCTGCATCAACTTTCGGTGATGCGTCAGCGCGAGATCGAGCGCGGAGTTTGCCTCGTCGGACCGCATCGTGACGACCTGGAGCTGACGTTGGGCGATCAGCCGGCGAAAGGCTTTGCGAGCCACGGCGAATCGTGGTCCTTCGCGTTGTCGCTCCGACTGGCGTCGTTCGGTCTGCTTCGCGCGGAGGGCACGGATCCGGTCCTGATGCTCGACGACGTGTTCGCCGAACTCGATCGTAAGCGTCGTAGTGCATTGGCGCGGGTTGCCGTCGATGCCGAACAGGTCTTGATCACCGCGGCGGTGGCCGAGGACGTACCCCCGGAGCTCGAGGCGCGCCGCTGGGGAGTTGCTGCGCACCAGGAGGACACTGGTCGGGTGTCGAGGATCAGCGCGATCGACGAGAGCGAAGGTGTGACGCCGTGAGCGACGACCAGGAAGCTGCACCGGAACCACAGCCCGAACTGCGCGGCGTCGACCTCGCGCGTCGTGCGCTCGAGGAGGCACGGGCGGCAGCGAAGGCGAGCGGCAAATCCGTCGGACAGGGTCGTTCGTCGCCGTCGGGTGGAATTCGCGCGCTCCGCGGTCGTCGCAAGCGAGGGTGGTCCGGTCCCGGTCCCGACGATCGGGATCCGCAGACGCTCGGGTCGCTGGCCGGCGCGATCGCGAAGAAGCGGGGATGGTCCGACAAGGTGGCGGAAGGAACCGTGTTGGGACGCTGGACGGCCGTCGTCGGAGACGACATCGCCTCGCACGCCACTCCGACGAAACTCGAGGACGGCGTGCTGAGCGTGTCTGCCGAGTCGACCGCGTGGGCGACTCAACTGCGATTGATGCAGTCGCAGATCCTGGCCAAGATCGCGGCGGCCGTCGGACACGGTGTGGTGACGTCCCTGAAGATCACCGGTCCGGTCACCAAGAGCTGGCGGAAGGGCGAACGCCACATCAAAGGGCGCGGTCCACGCGACACGTACGGATAGACCGTTCTTCTCCCTGGAAACCGTTGTCTGCTCGGTAACATGCACTTGTCAACTGTGATCTTGGTTGCTTTCGCGCGACTCTGTCGCGTAGCGTGCCGTTCGACCCCAGGAGAGATCGGTGCGGGGGCGCCACCGACGTTCGCAAAGACGAGGTGAGTGCATGTCATCGACCGAGCAAGCAGGACCGTCCGACAAAGTGGTTCTCCGGCCGCGGAACGTGGCGTTCGATTGGGGGTCCCTGCCACTTCACTACGTCGACGGCGATCCCCTCGCGACGCACTTGTTCAACGTGATGCATCTGCTCCTGCCCGAGGGCGAGGAATGGTTCGTCAGAACGTTCAAGGAAGCGTTGCCCCTGATCCACGACGAGCAGTTGCGCGACGACGTCATCGGATTCATCGGACAGGAAGCCGTTCACGCGCAAGCACATACGCAAGTTCTCGATCAACTGACCGCGTACGGCATCGACGTGACGCCGTACGTCGAGCAGATGCAGTTCCTGTTCGGACGCGCACTCGGCAACCGGACGCACCACGGTCAGAACAGCCTCGTCGAGCGCGTCGCCCTGATCGCTGCCGTAGAACATCTCACGGCTTTTCTCGGCGACTGGGTCCTCAACGCCGACGCCCTCGACGACGTCGAGTTCGATCCGACGATGCTCGATCTGCTGCGTTGGCACGGTGCCGAGGAGGTCGAACATCGTTGTGTCGCATACGAAGTGATGCGGTACTTCGACGTCCGACCGGCCAGGCGGATCCGTACCTATCTGGTGATCGCGCCCGCACTGATGTGGTTCTGGGCGCGCGGCGTGCGCTACCTGATGAGCCAGGATCCGTCGTTGCAGAATGTGCCGGTGAAGAAGCGTCGGCCGTCGTTCCGTCGGTACCGGCGGGTCACGGCCAAGGGGTTGTTTCCCGGGCCCATGCTGGTCTTGCGCGCATCGCTGCGGTACTTCCGGTCGGACTACCACCCCTCACAGGAGGGATCGACCGAACAGGCGGAGCGCTATCTGGCGTCGTCGCCCGCGGCACGAGCGGCTGCAGGATAGGCGCGAGATGGGTGTTCGACGCAAGCTCTCCGACATGACGAAGGCGGTCGAATCCTTTCGGGTGGGACGCACGATTCCGCCGGATCTGTACGGTGACCCGGTTCCGGACCAGACGATGTCGCTCGTCACCGACGCGCTCGACAAATGGTTCGCACTGCTCGACGCAGGTACCTACTCGCCCGAGCATGCGGCTCCGGCCGTCGTGCACGCGAGGTCGCTCACGCTCGAGCGACGCGAGGTGGTGTGCGACGACCAGCCGGTGGTTCGATTGACGTTCGCGGCCACCGACGGCGTCCCGCTCGCGGCGTGGTCGCCCGGAATGCACATCGACGTCCGGTTGCCGTCGGGACGTCGTCGCCAGTACTCACTGTGCGGCGACCCGTCGGACAGCACGTATACCGTTGCGGTGCGGCTCGTTCCGGACGGCGGCGGTGGGTCGACGGAGATGCATGCCCTCGAGCCGGGCGACGAGGTGACCGTTCTCGGGCCACGTAACGGGTTTCCGTTCGTGCCGCAGGGGCAGGCCTTGTTCGTGGCGGGCGGCATCGGTATCACCGCGATTCTGCCGATGGTCCGTGCTGCCCGACGCGTCGGCATGGACTGGCGTCTGATCTATTGCGGCCGCTCGCGTGCATCGTTGCCGTTTCTCGACGAGATCGAGTCGTGGAACTCGAAGCGTGTGACGGTCTTCACGGACGACGTCGACGGTGTGCAGATCGGCTCGTCTCTGCTGCACGACCTGACGGGTGGCGCGGTGTACTGCTGTGGCCCGCCGCCGATGATCGACACCGTGAGGACGGCATTCGACGACTCTCGCGCGACCCACCTGTACTTCGAACGCTTCTCCCCGCCACCCGTTCGGGGCGGTGTCGAATTCGAGGTTCAGTTGGTGGAATCCGGAACGGTGGTGACTGTGCCGGCGGATACGACTGCGCTGCAGGCGATTCGAGAGGTCAAGCCGGACGTCGCCTATTCCTGTCGGCAAGGATTCTGCGGAACGTGTCGGGTTCGGGTGCTGCACGGCACCCCGGAGCACCGCGACGACAGACTGACGCCGGAGGAGCGCGGTCGCGAAATGTTGATCTGCGTCTCCCGCTCGAAGGGCGGAAGGATCGTGCTGGACCTCTAGCCGTTCGACACGGTTTCACCGTCCATCTTTGTCGACGGATGCTGAGAAAATCCCTCAGAGAGGCTTTCAGGGGGCTTTTCGGGGTGTCATCGTCCCCCTCCTGTCGGTGCGTACCAGTAGTATGGACCGGTAACAGAGAAGCCCTTCGGATCTACCGCGCCGAACCGGGTGTCCATGTCCGTGGACATCAGGGGGAACGCGAGCGTCCGTGCGGTGGCACCTGCCATGGTGCGAGCGCGGTAGCACCGATGGTGCGAGGGGGAGTGAAGACGCGTAAAGGAGAACGACCGAACCGTGGCCGCCCAGAAGTCAGGTAAGAGCGAGACTCAGAACAAGGACTACGGCGCTTCGTCGATCACCGTCCTCGAGGGACTGGAAGCAGTTCGTAAGCGGCCCGGTATGTACATCGGTTCCACCGGTGAGCGCGGCCTGCACCACTTGATCTGGGAAGTCGTCGACAACTCCGTCGACGAGGCGATGGCCGGATACGCCACCACCGTCGACGTCACCATTCACGACGACGGCAGCGTCGAGGTCGTCGACGACGGCCGTGGCATCCCCGTCGCCACGCACGCGTCCGGTGTTCCCACCGTCGAGGTCGTCATGACCCAGCTGCATGCAGGCGGAAAGTTCGACTCGGACTCCTACGCGGTGTCCGGGGGTCTGCACGGCGTCGGCATCTCGGTCGTCAACGCGCTGTCCACCAAGGTGGAGCTGCAGATCGCACGCGACGGCCACCGCTACGAGCAGTCGTACGACTACGCCAAGCCCGGCCCCCTCGAGACCGTCGGCGACACCGACGCGACAGGCACCACGGTCCGCTTCTGGCCCGACGGCGAGATCTTCGAGACGCTCGACTTCAGCTTCGAGACCGTGCACCGTCGCCTGCAGGAGATGGCGTTCCTGAACAAGGGACTGACCATCAACTTCACCGACGAGCGGGTCGCGGCGTCCGACGCCAGCGAGAACGAACTCGCCGAGACGGCGGAAGCACCCAAGACCGCGTCCGAAGAAGAGGCAGAGGCCGAGGCGCCCAAGGCCGCCAAGGCCAAGAAGCGCACTTACCACTACCCCGACGGCCTCGTCGACTTCGTCAAGCACATCAACAAGACCAAGACCGCGATCCACGGTTCCGTCGTCGGCTTCACCGCCAAGGGTGAGGGACACGAGGTCGAGATCGCGATGCAGTGGAACGCCGGGTACTCCGAGTCGGTCCACACGTTCGCCAACACGATCAACACGCACGAGGGCGGTACCCACGAAGAGGGCTTCCGTACCGCACTGACGTCGACGGTCAACAAGTACGCAGCCGAGAAGAAGCTCGTCAAGGAGAAGGACGGCAAACTCACCGGCGACGACATCCGCGAAGGGCTCGCGGCCGTCATCTCGGTACGCGTCGGCGAACCGCAGTTCGAGGGTCAGACCAAGACCAAGCTCGGCAACACCGAGGTCCGTTCGTTCGTGCAGAAGGCGTGCAACGAGCACCTCGCGCACTGGTTCGAGTCCAACCCGGCCGATGCCAAGACCATCATCAACAAGGCCGTGTCGTCGGCGCAGGCGCGCATGGCCGCGCGCAAGGCGCGAGAGTTGGTGCGGCGCAAGAGCGCAACCGACATCGGTGGCCTGCCCGGCAAGCTCGCCGACTGCCGTTCCAACGACCCGGCGAAGTCCGAGATCTACATCGTGGAGGGCGATTCCGCAGGAGGCTCCGCGAAGTCGGGCCGCGACTCGATGTTCCAGGCGATCCTGCCGCTGCGCGGAAAGATCATCAACGTCGAGAAGGCGCGCATCGACCGTGTGCTGAAGAACAACGAAGTGCAGTCCATCATCACGGCCTTCGGAACCGGCATTCACGACGAGTTCGACATCAGCAAGCTGCGGTATCACAAGATCGTGCTGATGGCCGACGCCGATGTCGACGGTCAGCACATCTCGACTCTGCTGATGACGCTGTTGTTCCGCTTCATGCGTCCGCTCATCGAGCACGGCCACGTCTACCTCGCGATGCCGCCGCTCTACAAGATCAAGTGGAACCGCGGCGAGCCCGACTACGCGTATTCCGACCGTGAGCGTGACGGCCTGCTCGAAGCCGGCCTGGCGAACAAGCGCAAGATCAACGTCGACGACGGCGTCCAGCGCTACAAAGGTCTCGGCGAGATGAACGCGAAAGAGCTGTGGGAGACCACGATGGACCCGGCGGTCCGTGTGTTGCGTCTGGTCACGCTCGACGACGCGGCTGCCGCGGACGAGCTCTTCAGCGTCCTGATGGGTGAAGACGTCAGTGCCCGACGCAGTTTCATCGCACGCAACGCCAAGGACGTTCGGTTCCTGGACGTGTAGCGCGCTCGAAACCTGTTGCCACGCACTATCTTTGATTCAAGGAGAATTTGATGTCGGATACCACCGAGCCTCCTGTCGGGCCTCCCGGACAGACGACGAACGCCGAGGGCGGAGACCGGATCGATCCGGTCGACATTCAGCAGGAGATGCAGCGTAGTTACATCGACTACGCGATGAGCGTCATCGTCGGCCGCGCGCTGCCCGAGGTGCGCGACGGCCTCAAGCCGGTGCACCGCCGCGTCCTCTACGCGATGTACGACTCGGGCTTCCGCCCCGACCGTAGCTACGTGAAATCCGCTCGGCCCGTTGCCGAAACGATGGGTAACTATCACCCGCACGGTGACACCTCGATCTACGACGCGCTCGTGCGTCTCGCCCAGCCGTGGTCGATGCGGTACCCGCTCGTCGACGGTCAGGGCAACTTCGGGTCACGCGGCAACGACGGACCCGCCGCCATGCGATACACCGAGGCCCGTCTGACGCCGCTCGCGATGGAGATGCTGCGCGACATCGACGAGGAAACCGTCGACTTCATCCCCAACTACGACGGCAAGACCCAGGAGCCGACGGTACTTCCGTCGCGTGTGCCGAACCTGTTGATGAACGGCTCCAACGGCATCGCCGTCGGTATGGCCACCAACATTCCTCCGCACAACCTGCGCGAACTCGGCGAGGCCGTGTTCTGGGCCCTCGACAACCACGAGGCCGACGAGGAAGCCACGCTCGCCGCGTGCATGGAACGCGTCAAGGGCCCGGACTTCCCGACGCACGGTCTCATCGTCGGCAACCAGGGCATCCAGGACGCGTACTCGACCGGCCGCGGCTCGATTCGCATGCGCGGCGTCGTCGAGATCGAAGAGGACTCGAACGGCCGCACCACGATCGTCATCACCGAGTTGCCGTACCAGGTCAACCCGGACAACCTGATCACCTCGATCGCCGAGCAGGTCCGCGACGGAAAGCTCGCCGGCATCTCGAAGATCGACGACGAGTCCTCCGACCGCGTCGGCATGCGCATCGTCGTCACCATCAAGCGTGACGCCGTCGCCAAGGTCGTGCTGAACAACCTCTACAAGCATTCGCAGCTGCAGACGAGCTTCGGCGCGAACATGCTGTCGATCGTCGACGGTGTTCCGCGCACGCTGCGTCTCGATCAGATGATCCGCTACTACGTGGCTCATCAGCTCGACGTCATCATTCGGCGCACGCGCTACCGCCTGCGCAAGGCCGAAGAGCGGGCCCACATCCTGCGCGGTCTGGTCAAGGCTCTCGACGCGCTGGACGAGGTCATCGCCCTGATCCGTCGCTCGCCCGACGTGGACGCGGCACGGACCGGTTTGATCGAGCTGCTCGACG
The DNA here is from genome assembly GCF_011770055.1 of Rhodococcus sp. B10. Lineage (NCBI taxonomy): Bacteria > Bacillati > Actinomycetota > Actinomycetes > Mycobacteriales > Nocardiaceae > Rhodococcus > Rhodococcus sp. B10. The sequence goes on from NZ_JAAFYV010000014.1 coordinate 25,708, forward strand.
TCGACACCATCCAGGCCGACGCCATCCTCGCGATGCAGCTGCGTCGTCTCGCAGCCCTCGAGCGTCAGAAGATCATCGACGAGTTGGCCGAGATCGAGCGTGAGATCGCGGACCTGCAGGACATCCTCGCCAAGCCCGAGCGCCAGCGTCAGATCGTGCGCGACGAGCTCGCCGAGATCGTGGAGAAGTACGGCGACGACCGTCGTACCCGCATCATCGCCAACGACGGAGACGTCAGCGACGAGGACTTGATCGCTCGCGAGAACGTCGTCGTCACCATCACCGAGACCGGGTACGCCAAGCGCACCAAGACCGATCTGTACCGCTCGCAGAAGCGCGGCGGCAAGGGGGTCCAGGGCGCAGGTCTCAAGCAGGACGACATCGTCAGCAAGTTCTTCGTGTGCTCGACGCACGACTGGATTCTGTTCTTCACCACGAAGGGCCGCGTCTACCGCGCGAAGGCATACGAGCTGCCCGAGGCAAACCGCACCGCACGCGGTCAGCACGTCGCGAACCTGCTGGCCTTCCAGCCCGACGAGCGTATCGCCCAGGTCATCCAGATCAAGACGTACGAGGACGCGCCCTACCTGGTGCTGGCCACCAAGGGTGGTCTGGTGAAGAAGTCCAAGCTCACCGACTTCGACTCCAACCGCAGCGGCGGCATCGTCGCCGTCAACCTCCGCGGCGAGGACGAGCTGGTCGGCGCCGTGTTGGCGTCGTCCGACGACGATCTGTTGCTCGTCTCCGGACAGGGGCAGTCGATCCGCTTCTCGGCGACCGACGAAGTTCTGCGTCCGATGGGTCGTGCGACATCCGGCGTCCAGGGCATGCGTTTCAACGGTGACGACCAGCTGCTGTCGCTGAACGTCGTCCGTGAGGGCAAGTACCTTCTCGTCGCGACGTCCGGCGGTTACTCCAAGCGCACCGCGATGGAGGACTACCCGGCTCAGGGTCGTGGCGGCAAGGGTGTGCTCACGATCCAGTACGACCCGAAGCGTGGCACCCTGGTGGGAGCGCTCATCGTCGACGACGACGACGAGCTGTACGCCATCACCTCGAGTGGCGGTGTCATTCGTACCGCCGCGAAGCAGGTACGCAAGGCGGGCCGGCAGACGAAGGGCGTTCGGTTGATGAATCTCGGTGAAGGCGACACACTGCTCGCTATCGCCCGCAACGCAGACGAAGCAGACGAGCCCGAGCCGGGTACCACGAGCACCGAAGATGATGCATCGAAGGAGTCGTAGTGAGCACTCCCAACAGGCCAGGCAGCACGCCCGGTCCGCAGAGTGATCGAGCCGAACAGCAAGCTCAGCCTGTGAGGCCGCAACCGGCATCGCGGCCCGCTGGGCCGCCGCAGGGTGGTGCTCGGCCGCAACCGAGGCCTCCGCAAGGGCAACAACCTCCGCAGGGCCAACAGCCGGTGCAGGGTGGACGTCCCGGCCCGCAGAGTCAGCCTCCTCGGGGGCCGCAGCCTGCGCAGGGTCCGGCCGCTCAGCGTCCCCAGCAGCCCCCGCAGGCCGCTCGCCCGGCGCCGCAACAGACGTCGGACCGGACTCCGCAGACGCGGGAACAGCCTGCAACTCAGGCTCACCCCGCGGCTCAGTCCGGCCCGCAGCAGGGCGCTACCGCGCCCAAGGCACCCCAGCAGGCACCGGCACCGCAGCAGGCACCGGCGTCCCGTCCGTCAGCGAACAAGCAGCCGCCGACCGAGGCTGCTCCGGCGGTCGGTCAGCCCGAGAAGCGCGCCCCGCAGTCGCCTTCCGCGTCGGCACCCACGCCGGAACAGAGTCGTCCCCGTGACCCTCTGCGGGCGAACGAGACCCAGCAGGTGCCGACCAACGGTGCTGTGCAGTCTCCGCCGTGGCAGCGCACGCAGCGTCAGGAGCCGGCCGATGCGTCCGCGCCGCAGAGCACGCCGCAGACCAACCTGTCGAACCGTGGTGGATCGTTGCCCACCGGCGGGCAGGTCTCCGCGGCCGCAGCGGATCGGACGGCCGCCTACCCGGCGGTCGCCGAGGACGCCGACGCCAAGACACAGCGCCGTGAGGCCGCGAAGTCGAAGGCAGCGGTCATCGACGGTCCGACTCGTCACATCGAGCGCAAGGATCTGGCCAAGGACATGCCGGATCTGTCCGCGGTTCGCCACCCGGAGTCCGGCTCCGAGAAGCAGTCTGCCGTCGCAGCGCCTGCCCTCGTCGCCGCACGACCCGAGGGTGAGTCGCTGCGTGCGACGGTTCAGCTGCGCAAGATCGATCCCTGGTCGACGCTCAAGATCTCGCTCGTAATCGCGGTGTCGTTGTTCTTCGTCTGGATGGTCGCGGTCGGGCTGCTGTACGCGGTTCTCGACGGCATGGGCGTCTGGGACAGGTTGAACAGTGCCTTCACCGAGATCGTCAACGAATCCGGTGGCGGCGGACTCGTCAGCGCCGGACAGGTGTTCGGGTATGCAGCGGTCATCGGTGTGATCAACGTCATCCTGTTCACGGCGCTGACGACGATCGGGGCGTTCATCTACAACCTGTCGTCCGACCTGGTGGGCGGTGTCGAAGTGACACTGGCCGACCGGGACTGAAATGCGCAGGTGAGAGGCACCGTATCGGGCCGTTTTGGAGTACGGCGGTTCGATACGGTAATCTCTCTCCTCGGTTCGGAAAGAGAAATCATTCCGGTCACCGAGGTACACGGGCCTATAGCTCAGGCGGTTAGAGCGCTTCCCTGATAAGGAAGAGGTCGGAGGTTCAAGTCCTCCTAGGCCCACACCGAGCGAGACGAAGAGGTGAGATTCTGTGAAGATTCTCGTTCTCGTCGGCGCGGCAGTAGCAGCGATCGTGACAGTGTCGAAGGTACGCGCACAGCGTGCGGGAGACGGTGTCTGGCACGAAGTTACAGCCGCCTGACGTCCGTTGGTTGCAAGCGTGTAAGCTGTTGTTCGCTTGTCCGGCACGACCCGGGGCCTTAGCTCAGTTGGTAGAGCGCTGCCTTTGCAAGGCAGATGTCAGGAGTTCGAATCTCCTAGGCTCCACAAAGAAGAAGGCGTTCGATCCGCACGGATCGGACGCCTTTTTCGTGTCTGTGCAACGTCCTTACTGTGTGGTGGCACGTGGCGCCTGATCCGTCAGCTCTCCCGGAACCAGTTGTAGCGGTACGGGCTGTCCCAGAGGTCACGGACGGACTGCGACCGTCCGTGTCGGATGTACGTCGTCGTGACGACGTGAAGGAAGACCATGACGATCACGAGGGCGATGAAAGTTGTCATGCTTAGAGTGTCTGTGCTGCGAAAACGGTCGAACAGTGGCAGTGATGACAATGTACGTCGAAAAACTGCCATCATCTGCGCAGGTCTTTCCTGGACTGTGAGAGATGCCAAGACGCGGGTAGGCGGGTGTGTCGAAATGCCCAGTCTTCGGCTGTGTAGCGTGCCCGCACACCGTCTGGGCCCTACTCTTCGGTAAGTACCAGAAATCGTCCGACGTGAATGCGCCGCAGGGGGGTGCATTCACGTATGGACTATCGGTATCCACGACGACGCCGTTCGGCTGATCGTCACGCCAGGACGCGTGCCATCGGCCGATCCGTTGACTACGCATCCGGAAAGTCGGCCGAAGGTGTTACAGTCCCGCACGACGTCGGTAGTACGTGGTGTTCATGGGGAGGTGGGCCGTGCCGGGTCGAATTCTGCTCGCATCAGCTGTCCGCCTCGGTACCGGGGAATCCGTGGCAAGGTTGCTCCACGCGTGATCAGGCCCAGATTCGACGAGGCCGGAGTAACTCTGTTCGTGTTCGTGGCCGGGTCGACCCTTCTGTACGCGGCGGCGGGAAGCGCGTCGTGGTCGATGTTGGGCGCGTGGGGTCGCACGGCGGTCGTGGTGTCCGCACTGTGCGGAACGGCCGCAGCCGTCGTTCTCGTTCGATCGAACCCGCCGAGCCCCAAGCGAACCATCGGCGTCGTGACGTTTCTCGCGATCGTTGCGTTGACGTCGTCGTTCTCCGCAGTCGTGACGCTTCCTGCTTTCCTGATCTGCGTCCAGGCTGCGATCTTCTTGGGCATGCACATCGGTGCGTTCTGGTCGGAGCGTAACGCCGGCGGATGGGTGGCGGTCCTCGCGATATCGGCAGTCGTGGGCGCTGCAGCCAGTCCGTTCGACTCGTCGTTCGTCATCTACGTCCTCGTCGCACTCGGAATCGTCGGCGCTACAGAGGTTTTCGGCGCGTTCGCACGTCGTATGCGTTTTTCGGCGACACACGACACGCTGACCGGTCTCCTCAATCGCTTCGGGTTCGAGTCCAAAGTCGAGAAGATGTTGCCCGCGTGCGCAAGCCGCGGATTGTCCGTCAGTGTCGCAGTTCTGGATCTGGACAATTTCAAAGAGATCAACGACGAGTACGGCCACATCGCCGGCGACGTCTTGTTGTCCAGGGTGTCGAAAGCGTGGAAGGCGGAGATCAGTCGTCGCGATGTGTTGGGACGGCTCGGGGGAGACGAGTTCGTGTTGTTCATGCCAGGCGTTCTCGAGGCAGAGGCCTGGCAGATCATCGACCGTCTACGACGGGCACATCGCGCCGAGTGGAGCGTGGGACTGGTGTGCATGCCTGCTACGCGACGCTGGGTGGACGTCTACCGTGCGGCCGACGCCGATCTCTACCGCGCCAAGCGTGCTCGCCCATCGCGGGCACAGAAGGCGTCACGGACCGAAATGCCGGGCTCCGACGATTCGGAGTGGAGAATAGCGCGCTGACGCTTGCTCCACAGAATTCATCCACAGTCTGTGGATGAATTTCACGTCGCGGTCGCGGCTCGCGGTTCAATTGTCGTGATGCGTCGGCACATCCGTCGAGGCGCGAGGTGGGCGATCGAGCGGGGGCGGCATGTCGTTGGCGTGGGGGGATGTTCGTAACTGGAATCCGTCGGAGGTCGGCATTCTCGCCCGGCGCATCCGTGACTCGTCGAGATCCATGGACGACCGGAGTATGGATCTGGCCGGGTTACTGAAACAGCTCGACTGGCACGGTCCGGCCGCAGATGCTGCCCGTGCGGCGATGAACGGTCTCGAAAGCGATGTCGGAGAACGTGCCCGAGTGCTGAACGCCGTCGGCCGATGCCTGGACGAGATGGCCATCGCGATGTATCCGCTGACGCATGCGGTCCGTGAGTGCGCAGCCGACGCGGACGGCACGTCGATGTCCATCGGTTCCGACGGCACCGTGGTCGACGGCCTTCCGGTGTACACGAGTGCTGCCGCTGATGCCTGGGGTATCGCCCGCGACCGGCTGCGGATTCGGCGGGAGCTCGAGGAACGAGCCGTCGCATTGCTCGCTCGGGCAGAGGAATTGGACGGACGTACAGCAGAGTCGTTGAACCGGTGCGAGAACGGCGAGGATCGGACGGGGCCGGCCACAGTGGACCCTCCGATGCCCGGAACGCCGGCGGCCAACGCAGCTTTCTGGGACGCGGCGACTCAGGCCGAACGGACCGAACTCCTGGTGCGTCGACCGGAACTGCTGGGCAATCTCGACGGGATTCCGGCCCACGTTCGCGACGCCGCGAACCGTCGCGTGCTTGCCCAGGAGCGAACACGGCTCGCAGGAGTCCTCGAGGAACTACGAAAAGAATTGCAGGGCAACACGTTCGGAGGAGCTTTCAGCAACGCCGACGCAGGGCTCGCGCAGACCGAGAAGAGACTGGGCGCGTTGGACGCCGTCGCGACCACTCTTGCGAAGGGAAACAGGCAACTGCTGGTGCTCGACAATCACTCCGCCGACGACACGTTGGCCGCTGTCGCGGTGGGTGACGTCGACACGGCAACCCATGTAGCGGTGTTCGTCCCGGGAATGAACTCCGACGTGCAGAGCGACATGATTCGGTACGACGGCGACATGGATGCCCTCGAAAAAGCTGTCCGACAACAGCTTCCGTCGAACGACACGGCCGCGGTGGTGACGTGGATGAATTACTCGACGCCACACACCGGGTGGAGTCTGTTCGACCCGAACCGTTCCGTCGCCGGCGCAGGCGCTGCCGTCGCAGGTGGTGCCAGGCTCACCACGTTCCTCGACGGCCTCGACGCGTCGAGACGCAGCGACCCGCACCTGTCGCTGCTCGGACACTCGTACGGTTCGCTGACCGCGGCACATGCGGTGCGCGACGCGTCGGCGACCGGTGTCGACGAGTTCGTCTCGGTGGGCTCGCCGGGCCTCGGCGTCGGGACCGTGCACGAACTGTCGATCCCGCCTGGACACATCCACGTCGGCGAGGCGGCCGGCGACGTCGTCGTCGATCTCGGTGTGTTCGGTGCCGATCCGAGCGAGCTCGCAGGCGTCGAGGAGTTGCCCACCACGGCAGCAGGCGACCTGCGCGCATCGGACGGACACAGCGACTACTTCACCGACGGCACGACATCGCAGCACGCGATTGCTCGGGTGGTTGCAGGACTGGACTGGAGCCGGGAGTGAAGCCCGCAGGAATGACCCGTTCAGACCTGCGGTGTCTCGACGATGCGTGGGGTGTCATTGGCGTAATCGGACAGGCTGGGCGGCGCGTCGGCGGGAGGCTGGACGGTCCGTCGACGCTTGGTGGCGAGAAAGGCCGCACCTGCTGCAGCACCGAACAAGGTTCCGAAGACGACCAGGCGGCGAGTCCGTCGGGACACACCCGCCGTCGACCGTGCCTTCTGCTTCTTCGCCTTCTTCCGACGCGCGAGTTCGGTGCGGGCGATCGAATAGCCCCGCGTAGCGACTGCGGCACCGATACCGGCAGGTCCGGTGCTGGCGATCCTCGCAGCATGCAGCAAATTGCCACCCGTGCCGACGGCGACGTCGCGAACCTTCGATGTGCTGGTCATGACACCACTGTTCCATATGGAGGCAGTCATGCCCCGGCACCCGGCCACGAGGAGCGGCGACAATGGCACGATGGTGGTGTGACTTCACCAAACAAGACATCCACGGCAACGCTGCACACCAACCGCGGCGACATCGTCATCGAACTGTTCGGCAATCACGCGCCGAAGACGGTCGAGAACTTCGTCGGCCTCGCCGACGGCTCGAAGGAGTACACGACCACCAACGCGTCCGGCGGAAACTCCGGCCCGTTCTACGACGGCGCGATCTTCCACCGCGTCATCGACAACTTCATGATCCAGGGCGGCGACCCGACGGGCACCGGAACCGGCGGACCGGGCTACAAGTTCGGCGACGAGTTCCACCCGGAACTGTCGTTCGACCGTCCCTACCTGCTGGCCATGGCCAACGCGGGCCCGGGCACCAACGGCTCGCAGTTCTTCATCACCACGGTGAAGACGCCCCACCTGAACCGTCGGCACACCATCTTCGGCGAGGTCACCGACGAGGCGTCGAAGAAGGTCGTCGACGAGATCTCCGGTACCGCTGTCGGCCGCGGCGACCGCCCGGTGGACGAGGTCAAGATCAACAGCATCACGATTTCCTGACGGTTTCTCCCACAGAAGGAACTCGATACATGACGAACCCCGGCTGGGGTGGCGCGCCCGGCGATCAGCCCACCCCACCTCAGTCGAGGTGCGTTCGGCATCCCGATCGACCCACGGGTCTTGCCTGCTCGCGTTGTGGCAGACCCGCCTGCCCGGAGTGTCTGCGCCCGGCAGCGGTCGGTCAGCACTGCGTCGACTGCATTCAGGCCGCCAACCGGTCGGCCGCGCCGGTGCGTACCGTCGTCGGCGCGCCTGCGTCGTCCAGGTACGGCCTGGTCACGTACATCATCATGGGCCTCAACGTGCTGGCCTTCGCGGTCACCGCCGCACAGTCCGGCTCGTTGATGGAGAACACTCGCGGGTCCGCGCTCTTCCAGGAGTGGGCCCTGTACGCGCCTCTGGTCGCCACCGGCGACGTCCAGCGCGTCATCGGTAGCGGATTTCTGCACTACGGGCCCATCCACCTGCTCGTGAACATGTTCGCGCTGTACATCATCGGTCGCGATCTCGAAGCGATCCTCGGTAAGGCCCGCTACGTCGCGGTGTACGTCGTGTCGCTGCTCGGCGGCAGTGCGTCGGTGCTGGTCCTCGAGTCGCCCGGCGCCGTCACGGTGGGTGCGTCGGGTGCGATCTTCGGTCTTCTGGGTGCTCAGGCCGTCGTGCTGCTGCGACTGAAGCGCAGCCCGACGCCGGTTCTGGTCATCATCGGTCTCAACATCGTCATCAGCATCTCGATCCCGGGAATCTCGCTGTGGGGACACATGGGCGGGCTCGTAGCAGGAGCCGCCGCTACCGCAGCCGTCGTGTTTCTGCCGAGCCGCACGCGGTCGCCGAAGGTGGCGTGGGCGGGAGTTGCCGCGGTTGCGGTCGTCGCGCTGGCAATCATCGCGGTGCGCATCCTCGACATCCGTGCCCAGATGGGTATCTAGAACCGACGTCTACGACGCTTCGCGCGCCGCGGGAGCGTTGATCTCCGTCCACACCTCGTCGAGCGACAGGCCGAGGACGTCGGCGATGGCCGCGATGGTCGGGAACGCGGGCGTCGCGACCCGGCCCGATTCGATCTTCCTCAGGGTTTCCGGTGACACCCCTGCATCGAGGGCGGTCTCGAGCATCGAACGAGAGCCTCGAGCTCGACGCAGGAGGGAGCCGAGACGCTGACCTCGCTCGACCTCCACGGGTGTGAGTGGCAACCTGACCATGTCGCCAATACTAATACCGGGATAATATGACCGGGATAGTTATTGGTTTCACGAGGAAGGCGCCCCATGATCGAGATTCTGAGTCCCAGCCAGCTGCCGCAGGCGAGGAAGGCAGGCGCGTTCGTCGCCGAGATCCTGCAGACGATGAAGCAACGGGCCACCGTCGGAACGAACCTCCTGGACATCGACCGGTGGACGAAAGAGATGATTCTGGGCGCGGGCGCCGAGTCCTGCTACGTCGACTATGCGCCGTCGTTCGGCCGCGGACCGTTCGGGCATTACATCTGCACCGGGGTGAACGACGCTGTGCTGCACGGCAAGCCGCACGATTACACGCTTGCCGACGGCGATCTGCTGTCACTCGATCTGGCCGTGATCACCGGTGGTCTCGCTGCTGATTCCGCGATCAGTTTCATCGTCGGCGACGCGCGGCCTGCGGAGAGCGTCGCGCTGATCGACGCGACCGAACGCGCACTCGCCGCAGGTATCGCGGCCGCGGGGCCGGGGGCGCGCATGGGAGACGTCTCGCACGCCATCGGAACCGTGCTTCACGACGCCGGCTACTCGGTCAACACCGAATTCGGCGGTCACGGCATCGGCTCGACGATGCATCAGGATCCGCACGTCTCGAACACCGGACGCCCCGGCCGTGGATACACGCTCCGACCGGGACTTCTTCTCGCGCTGGAGCCGTGGGTCATGGTGGACACCGACGAACTGGTCACCGACGACGACGGCTGGACTCTGCGTAGCGCGACCGGGTGCCGGACCGCACACAGCGAGCACACGATCGCCATCACCGACGACGGCGTGGAGGTGCTCACCCGCATCTAACGGTGCGGTGGCACGAACCCGTGTTGCTCGAGTGCGTCGTACACGTCTCGTGGATCGGCGCCGAGGTCCCAGCGACCGAGGATGACGAGCCGGTCGTCGTCCTCGCCGGCTCGGCGGAGATCGAGTTCGAGCATCGGGACGCGTCGACCCAGGCGTGGGTAGCGGACGAGCTTGATCCGGCTGACCTCGCCGGCTCGGTAGGTGTGCACCCCCGACAGACGCTTCATCGACAACGATCCACCGTCTATCCACAGCCGCGGCCGCTGGAATGCTGCCAATCCGGCAATTATCCACAGGCCGAGGGCTGCAGCCGACACGAGAAACCGGCCGGCAGGATCGACATCTGTGACGAACGCGACGATGACCAGCACGAATCCGCCGACCGCGAGTGCAATCACTGCGGCCATAGGCGTCGCCCAGGACAGGTTGTGCACATCCTGTGGATGGTTCGAAGACTTATCCACAGTAGTTATCCACATTGTTAGTGAATGACATGTGTGTAACTAGGCGGGAGCGTCCCGTCGTCATCGCCACCGCATGGTCATCACGAGCCCGACGACCATGAATCCGAAACCGATCAGGAAGTTCCACGCACCGAGTGCGTCCATCCACGGAAGGTTCTCGGCAGCGAGGTAGTAGACGAGCAGCCACAGAAGCCCTACCAGCATCAATCCGAGCATGACCGACACGTAGAGGGTGCTGGACGGGCCCGCTTTCACGGAGCCGGGCGTTCGGGTCGCCGGGGCGACCGTGTAGTCCTTCTTCTTGCGAACCTTCGATTTGGGCATGGGTGAACCCTTTCGTCGTCGTTGCTCGCGGACGTCGTCTCGCCTGTGGACAACCATGGGACAGACTGTGGACAACGCCTGTGCGCGCGAGCGGGTAGCGTCTGCTTGCGGAGAGAGCGTCGCACGTGGCGATACTCGTCCAGTACACGCTAGCGCAGGACTTTCTCTTGGGAGAGCACCGGACTTTCGACATGACCGACCATCACCGACAGCGTCCGACGGACCGCGTCTGGCAGATCATGGTGGTCGTCGTGTGCGTCGTGACCGGAATCCTGCTCGCGACGACCAGGCAGATCTCCGCGGGCGACGAAATCCGCAGGTCGGACACGACCCGGGTGTCGGACCTCGTACGGGGCGCGCAGAGCAGCACCGACGAAGCCGAGGCCACCCGCGCCGAGCTGACGCGTCGGCTCGAGGAGTTGCAGAGCTCGGCCGGTTCACGGGACGCCGAGGTGGGCGACGCCCTCGCGCAGTCCGATGCGCTGGGAGGTGCGGCGGGTTTGCACCCGGAGTCGGGCGCGGGCGTCGTCGTCACGCTGACCGATGCGTCGCGCGGCGCCGACGGCCGTTATGCGACCGACGCCAGACCTGACGACCTCGTCGTTCATCAACAGGACGTTCAGAGCGTATTGAACGCGCTGTGGACCGGGGGCGCGTCGGCGATCGCGATGCAGGACCAGCGGATCGTCAGCGAGATCGCACCCAGATGCATCGGGAACACGCTGCTGCTCGGTGGCCGCACCTACAGTCCGCCGTACGTCGTCACCGCCCTCGGCGATCCTCGAAGACTGACGGCGGCACTCGACAACGACCGGGGCGTCCGCGTGTATCAGCAGTACGCGCAGCGGTACGGGCTCGGATACGAGGCGAGATCGGCGGACGAGCTCTCGGTGCCGGGATATACGGGAGTCGTCCGGACGAGGTTCGCTCAGCCCGCGAGGTGACGTCGGCTCGTGTCGAGCGGCTCGCCTATCCTTGCCGTATGCGCATCCTGGTCGTCGACAACTACGACAGCTTCGTCTTCAACCTCGTGCAGTACCTCGGGCAGCTGGGGGTCGACGCGACGGTGTGGCGAAACGACGACGACCGGCTCGCCGACCGCGACGCCGTCGCCGAGGAGTTCGACGGCATTCTGCTGAGCCCGGGACCGGGTACGCCGCAGCGAGCGGGCGCGACGATGGACCTGGTCGAAGCTGCTGCGAAAGCACGCACGCCTCTGCTCGGGGTGTGCCTCGGCCACCAGGCGATCGGTGCTGCGTTCGGCGGTACCGTCGATCGTGCACCCGAGTTGCTGCACGGCAAGACCAGCAAGGTTCATCATTCGGGCGAAGGCGTGCTGGCCGGCCTGGAGGAACCGTTTACCGCGACGCGGTATCACTCGCTGACGGTACTGGCCGACACCGTTCCCGACGTTCTCGAAGTCACCGGCCGCACCGATACCGGGTTGGTCATGGCGATGCGTCACCGCGAGCTGCCGATCCACGGTGTCCAGTTCCACCCCGAGTCGATCCTCACCGAGGGCGGTCACCGGATGCTGGCGAACTGGCTCGCGGTGTGCGGCATGGAGCTGAACGACGGTCTGGTCCGTGAGCTCGAGGCGCAGGTCGCGAGTGCGGCTGCGCCACCCGTGCGTGCTTAGTTGGCCAAGGTTCCAACTATTCGCGCACGGCCGGGAGTGGAGCCTGCAGGAACGACCCATCGAGGCGGCGAAGCCGGGAGTGGAGCCTGCAGGAACGACCCATCGAGGCGGCGAAGCCGGGAGTGGAGCCTGCAGGAACGACCCATCGAGGCGGCGAAGCCGGGAGTGGAGCCTGCAGGAACGACCCATCGAGGCCGCGGAGCGCACTATCGCGGCGGGATTCCGAGGGTGCCGACGCTGATGCTCAGGCTTTGCTGCTTCGTGATCTCCGACCCGGCGGGCTCGGCTTGATTGACGACCTTGCCGACGAGCGTCGGGTCGAGCGTGCTCTGGTTCGTCGAGGTGATGCTCGAGCTGGTACCCGTCCACCCGGCGGCCTCTAGCGCATCTCGTGCCTGCGTCGGCGTCAGTCCGAGTAGGTCCGGCATCGGGATCTTGTCGCCGTTGGACACGCGCAGGGTGATCGTGTCACCGTCCGTGGCGTTCGATCCACCCGTGGGCGACGTCGATACGACCTGCCCGGCGGGCTGACTCGAGTCGATGTTCTCGACCTGCACCTTGAATCCGGCGCCTTCGATGTTCGGCTGTGCCACCTCGAGCTGTTGTCCGACGACGTCGGGCACGCGAACCTGAGCCGGCCCGCTTCCGAGCGTCACTCGAACCGCGGAACCGACCGTGATACTCACACCGGACGACGGGTTCTGGTCGACGACCTTGTCGAGGTTCTCCGGCGTCGACGTTGCTCGCCCGACGTTTCCGTCGAGTTCGAGCCCGAGCGCGGACAGGGCCTGCGCGGCTTGCTGTTGCGTCTTGCCGTTCAGCTGCGGTACCTGCACCTGCTCCGGGCCCGTCGACACTTCGAGGTTGACGGTGCTCTTCGAGTCGACCTGGGAGCCGGCGCCCGGCCGCGTCGTGATGACGTTGCCTGCGGGGACGGTCGCGTCGGCCTTCTCCTGGATGGCGACGCGCAGATCCGCCTCGAGCAGGCGCGATTCGGCGTCGGACGAGGACAGGTTGGTGACGTCGGGAATGGACACGCGGTCCGGACTCGATCCGGGACCGAGCGACCACAGGAACGCGCCGACGATGCCGATGACGACGACTGCGGCGAGGGTGAACAACGCGATGCGGAGTCCGCGTCGCTTCGGTTGGTCGTCGCGGCCGTCGGAATGCCGTCCCCCGGACGTCGACACGGCCCGCGATTCGGAGCTGTGCGACGAACGCGAATCCATCGAGCCGAGGATCGTCGTGCGGTCCTCGTCGTTCATGACCGTGGGCGCACTCGGTCGCTGCCCACCGAGAACACGGACGAGGTCGGTCCGCATCTCGGCGGCGGTCTGGTACCGGTTCGCCGGGTTCTTCGCCATCGCCTTCAAGATGATGGAGTCCAGTTCACGCGGCACCGACGGGTTGACGCGCGACGGCAGCTGCGGATCTTCGCGGACGTGCTGGTACGCGACGGCGACGGGTGAGTCACCCTTGAACGGCGGCTCGCCGGTGAGCACTTCGTACAGGACGCAGCCGAGGGAGTAGACGTCGGAACGCGCGTCGACCTGCTCGCCCCTGGCCTGCTCGGGCGACAGATACTGTGCCGTGCCGATCACCGCGGCGGTCTGCGTCATCGGGCTCGAGCTGTCGGCGATGGCTCGGGCGATGCCGAAGTCCATCACCTTGACCGCACCCGCGTTGTTGATCATCACGTTCGCGGGTTTGACGTCGCGGTGCACGATGCCGTTGCGGTGGCTGAAGTCGAGCGCGGCACAGACGTCGGCGATCACTTCCATCGCACGACGCGGTGCCATCGGGCCTTCGGCGCGCACGATGTCGCGCAGGGTGTGCCCGTCCACGTACTCCATGACGATGAACGGCAGCGGTCCGGCCTCGGTTTCGGCCTCACCGGTGTCGTACACGGCGACGATGGCCGGGTGGTTGAGTGCTGCCGCGTTCTGAGCTTCACGGCGGAATCGCAGGTAGAACGTAGGGTCACGCGCGAGATCGGCACGCAGAACCTTGATGGCGACGTCGCGATCCAGTCGTTCGTCGCGCGCCAGATGGACCTCGGACATGCCACCGAAGCCGAGAATCTCGCCCAGCTCGTACCGGGATGAGAGATTGCGGGGAGTCGTCATCGCTGTCCTTGTCGATCTGGCATGAAGGGGTTCGAGGGTTCCTCGCCCTGGCTGTCCTCGTCGCCTGCGCCCGGCAGCCCGGGCAACGTGAAGCTGGGCAAGGTGAAGCCGCCACCCGTCGTGGTCGTCGGAGCAGCTGTCGTCGTCGGCGGCTGCGTCGTCGTGGTGGGTTCGGGTGTGGTGGTGGTCGGCTCGGGGGTGGTGGTCGTCGGTTCCGCAGTCGTGGTCGTCGGCCGTGTGGTCGGCGGCTCGGTCGTCGGTTCGACGGTGGTCGTCGTGGTCGTAGGCCGTGCGGTGGTCGTCGTCGGCGGCGTGAACGGGGCGGGCGTGTCGTCACGCCCGTTCAACAGGACGAACCCACCGATCAGCAGCGCGAGAACGAGCAGACCGGCACCGCCCCACGCGAGCGCCTTCTGCGCACTCGTCATGCCGGACTTCTCGTCCTGCGGCGGTGTAACGGCCGCGCCGGTCTGCGGTCCCGAGTACTGGTTCTGCGACGTCGGCATCATCTGCGTACTGCTGGGTGCGACGACACCGGGCATCATCACGCGTCCGGTTCCCGGTCCTCGTCCGTTCCCGGGGGCGGGTGGGCGACGGCCCGCGCGGACGGCGGCCACGGCGTCGGCGAACTCGCCGCCGTTGGAGTAGCGCGCGACGGGATCCTTGGCCATCGTGATCTCGATGAGCTCGCGCACGTGCGGCGGAAGGTCGGTCGGGAGCGGAGCAGGCATCTCGCGGACGTGCTTCATCGCCACCGTCAGGGCGCCTTCGCCGGTGAACGGCCGCGATCCCGACAACGCCTCGTAGCCGACGGCACCGAGCGAATAGACATCGCTGGCCGCGGTCGCTTCGCTGCCGAGAGCCTGCTCGGGTGCGATGTACTGGGCCGTGCCCATGACCATGCCGGTCTTGGTGACGGGCGACGCGTCGACTGCCTTGGCGATACCGAAGTCGGTGATCTTCACCTGGCCTGCAGGCGTGATCATGATGTTGCCGGGCTTGACGTCGCGGTGCACGACGCCCGTGGAGTGCGCGACCTGCAGCGCTCGACCGGTCTGCTCGAGCATGTCGAGGGCGTGACCGAGCGGCAGTCGGCCGACGCGTCCGAGCACCGCGTTGAGCGGTTCTCCGTTGACGAGTTCCATGACGAGGTACGCGAGCGACTCGCCTGCTTCGTCCCGGGTCTCGCCGTAGTCGTAGACGCCTGCGATGCCGGAGTGGTTGAGCTGGGCGGTCGTTCGCGCCTCGAACCGGAACCTCTGCAGGAACTCCGGGTCCTCGGAGAACTCGGCCTTGAGGACCTTCACGGCGACCTTGCGGTCCAGCCTGGTGTCCATCGCTTCCCAGACCTGACCCATGCCGCCCGTGGCGATCAGTCGGATCAGTCGGTAGCGCTGTGCGATCAGTGCACCGTTGCTCAACGGCATGACGTCACCTCCCCTGCAATCCGGCCGCGATGACGGCGCGTCCCACCGGGGCGGCCACCGAACCACCCGTCGCGGCGAGTGCCCGGTCGCCGCCGTCCTCGACGATGACGGCAATCGCGATCTTGGGGTTGTCGGCGGGTGCGAACCCGATGTACCACGCGTGTGGAGGCGTGTTCCTCGGATCGGTGCCGTGCTCGGCCGTTCCCGTCTTCGACGCGATCTGCACGCCGGGGATCTTGCCTTCGGATCCGGCGTTGTTCTCCGCTCCGATCATCAACGACGTCAGCGTCGCAGCAGTCTCGGGGCTGATCGCCTGCCCTTCGGACTGCGGCGTCGTCGTCGCCAGATCCGACAGGTCGGGAGACTGGAGCTGCGCGACCATGTGCGGTGCCATGCGGACGCCGCCGTTGGCGACGGTCGCCGCGATGATCGCGTCCTGCAACGGCGTCAGCGCCACGTCGCGCTGGCCGATGCTCGTCTGGCCGAGGGCGGCGTCGTCGGGGATCGAACCGATCGTGCTGTCTGCGACGGGCAGCGGTACGGACGTCGTCTCGGAACCGATGCCGAACGCCGACGCCGTGTCGCGCAACGCGTCGGCACCCGTCTTGATGCCGAGCTCCACGAAGGCTGTGTTGCACGACCGGGCGAACGCTTCCCGCAGCGACGCGGTCGGTGCCCCGCCACACGTGCTGCCGTTGTAGTTCTCGAGGGTCGTCTCGGTACCGGGCAGCGTGATGTTCGGTGCGGCGGTGAGCTGATCCTCCGGCGTCGCGCCCTCCTCGAGTGCTGCAGCGGTGACCAGAACCTTGAACGTCGAACCCGGCGGATACGTCGCCGAGATCGCGCGATTGAGCAGCGGCTTGTTCGGGTCGGCGTTGAGGGCGTCCCACGCTGCCGTCGTCTGCTCGCCGTCGTGGCTGGCGAGGGTGTTCGGGTCGTAACTGGGTGTCGACGCCATCGCGAGGATGTTGCCGGTCGACGGCTCGATCGCGACGACGGAACCGGTGTATCCGCGCGAGGTCAGCTGGTCGTACGCGACCTGTTGCACGACGGGATCGATCGTGGTGACGACGTTGCCACCCCGCGGATCGCGACCGGAGATCAGATCGAACAGTCGGCGGCCGAACAGTCGGTCGTCGGATCCGTTGAGCACCTCGTCTTCGCTGCGTTCGAGTCCGCTGCTCGAGAACAACATCGAGTAGAAGCCGGTGACCGGAGCGTTGGCCAACGGGCTCGACGTCGACAGCGGATTCGGCGGGTACGTGCGCAGGTACTTGTAGCGGTCGTCGGTGGCGACGGACGCGGCGAGCACCTGACCGCCTGCCGAGATCTGCCCGCGCTGGCGGGAGTACTCGTCGAGAAGGACGCGGGAGTTCCGCGGGTCGCTGCGCAGATCGTCCGCCTTGATGACCTGCAGATAGGTGGCGTTGGCGAGAAGGGCGACGACCATCACCATGACGGCGATGGAGACGCGCCGGAGGGGAGTGTTCACTTGCGCTTCACCATCTCGGTCGGTGCGTCGGCGATCGGCGCGGCCGGAGCCGGCTTCTTCTTCGGCGTCGCGGGTTCACGGGCGGCGTCGGAAATCTTGATCAGAAGCGCGAGCAGCAGATAGTTGGCGAGCAGAGACGATCCTCCGTAGGACAGATACGGCGTCGTCAGGCCGGTCAGCGGGATGAGCTTGGTGACGCCGCCGACGACGACGAACAGCTGGATGGCGATCGTGAACGACAGGCCCGCGGCCAGCAGTTTGCCGAAGCTGTCGCGAACGGCGAGAGCGGTCCGCAGGCCACGGATGATGAAGACCAGGTACAGGATCAGCACGGCCGCGAGACCGATCAGACCGAGCTCCTCGCCGACGGTGGCGATGATGAAGTCGGTCTTCGCGAACGGCACCTGCGACGGCCGTCCGCTGCCCAGGCCCGTGCCCGCGAGGCCACCGGTCGCGAAGCTGAACATCGACTGCACGATCTGGTAGCCGGTGTCGTTGTAGTCGTCGAACGGGTGCAGCCACGTGTCGGTACGAATCTTGACGTGTCCGAACACCTGGTACGCGAACAGGAATCCGACGAGGAGCAAGCCGAAGCCGATGATCAACCAGCCGACACGTTCGGTCGCGATGTAGATCATGACCAGCACCGTGCCGAAGATCAGCAGCGACGTGCCCAGGTCCTTCTCGAACACGAGAACGCCGACCGACACGATCCACACCAGCAGGATCGGACCCAGGTCGCGTGCACGCGGGAAGTCCATGCCGAGGACGTGTTTGCCCGCCGTGGTGAACAGTTCACGCTTGGCGACGAGGAGCGACGCGAAGAAGATCAGCAGCAGGATCTTCGCGAACTCACCGGGCTGAAGACTGAAGCCGGGCAACCGAATCCAGATCTTCGATCCGTTGACCTCGGAGAACGCCGACGGCAGGATCGCGGGGATGGCCAGCAACACCAGGCCGGCGAGCCCGACGGTGTAGCTGTAGCGAGCCAACGTGCGGTAATCGCGCAACAGAACGAGCAGGGCGATGAAACCTGCGATCGCCAGCGTCGTCCACAGCACCTGCTGGGTCGCGTCGGGTGACGGAATCTCCTGTCCCAGATAGGCGGCCGTCTGTTGATCCGCCAGATCGAGGCGATGGATCAACACGAGGCCGAGTCCGTTCAGCAACGCCACGATGGGCAGCAACAACGGATCCGCGTACGGCGCGAACCGACGAACGGCCAAGTGCGCCACGGAGACCAGTGCGAGGTAGGCGAGTCCGTACTTCGCGATGTCCCACGTGATGGTTTGTTCCTGGCTCGCTTCGACCAGAATCAACGACAGCGTCGTGATCAGGACCGCGGCACCGAGAAGCAACAACTCGACGTTGCGACGGTTCGACTGCACCGGAGCAGGAGCGAATCCTCCCGGTGGACTCGGAAACGACGCGCCCACAGATGGATTGGAACTCATCCGGTACCGGCCCTGCAGTTCTGACCCGCCACCTGAGGCACCGAGGGAGTGGGTTCGACGGTCGTGACCGGCGGCTGCGGTGCCTCCGGCGCCGGCGGAGCATCCGTGGTCGGAACCACGGGAGGTGCCCCGGGTTCCGGCGTCGTCACCGGCTGGTTCGGGGTGGGTGTCGGCGTCGCCGTCTCGGTGGTCGCTTCGCACGGAGGCAACAGATCACCGTCGGCGAGGCGGTACATCTGACCGTTCGCGTCCTCGAGCCGTCCCGACGGCAGTCCGGCGCGAACCTGCTCGCGCGCAGCCGGTGCCAAGTCGTCGATCTCGAAGGCGTCGCAGTCGCTCGGCGCGGTGTCCGGCGCCGTCAACTTCAACGCGCCCTCGGCGTCGAGGCAGCCGATGGTGTGTACGGACTGCAGCGAATAGCCCAGGATGGATCCGGGCACGCCGCGCAGCACGGCGACGCGGCCCGTGTCCTCACCGACGTAGTAGTTGTTTCGGATCAGCGTGTTGGCGACGAACGCGCCGCCCACGAGCAGCGCGACGACGGCGAGCGCGACGAGAGTCCACCGCAGCTTGTGCGACTTCTTCTCGGGCTCGGGCGGGGGCGTCGTGATCCGCTTGGGTGTCGCGCGCGGAGGCCGCATCGCCGCGGCGCGTCCGGCAGCGGTGTTGGGGGGAGGGGAGTCCTCTTCGTCCTCGGTGCTGGCAGCGCCGCCGAGGATCGGGTGGCTCTGCCCGTAGTCGAGGTCGATGACGTCGGCGACGACGACCGTCACGTTGTCCGGTCCACCGCTGCGCAGCGCGAGTTCGATGAGGCGGTCGGCGCATTCACCGGAGTCGCCCTCGTTCATCGTGTTCTCGATGGTCTCGTCGCTGACCACGTCGGACAGGCCGTCGGAACACAGGAGGTAGCGGTCCCCGGCACGAACCTCGCGCACGGTGAGCGTCGGCTCGATCTCGTTGCCGGTCAACGCACGCATGATCAACGATCGCTGTGGGTGCGTGTGCGCCT
The DNA here is from genome assembly GCF_011770055.1 of Rhodococcus sp. B10. Taxonomy (NCBI): domain Bacteria; kingdom Bacillati; phylum Actinomycetota; class Actinomycetes; order Mycobacteriales; family Nocardiaceae; genus Rhodococcus; species Rhodococcus sp. B10. Next base: position 45,127 of record NZ_JAAFYV010000014.1, read on the forward strand.
GTTCCGGCGTGATGCGTCCCTCGTCGACGAGCGATTGCACGAACGTGTCGTCGCGGGTGATCTGCGTCAGCTTCTTCTCGCGCAACATGTAGGCACGGGAGTCGCCGATGTGCACGAGCCCGATCTTCTTGCCCGCGAACAGAATTGCGGTCAGGGTCGTACCCATGCCGTCGAGCTCTGGCTCGTCCTCGACCTGGTCGGCGATGGACGCGTTGCCTTCGCGCGTCGCTGCCTCGAGCTTGCCGAGCAGATCGTCGCCCGGTTCGTCGTCGTCGAGATGCGCCAGCGCGGCGATCATCAACTGCGACGCGACCTCGCCTGCCGCATGGCCGCCCATACCGTCGGCGAGTGCCAACAGGCGCGCACCGGCATAGACGGAATCTTCGTTGTTCGAACGGACCAGTCCGCGATCGCTGCGGGCCGCATAGCGGAGTACCAGAGTCACGGGCGCAGCTCGATCACGGTCTTGCCGACGCGCACCGGCGTGCCCAGCGGAACGCGGACGGCGGTGGTGACCTTGGCGCGATCCAGGTAGGTGCCGTTGGTCGAACCGAGATCCTCGACGTACCAGTCGCCGCCGCGTGGCGACAGGCGAGCATGACGGGTCGACGCGTAGTCGTCGGTCAGCACGAGCGTCGAGTCGTCGGCTCGGCCGATCAGAACCGGCTGCGTGCCGAGTGAAATGCGGGTTCCGGCGAGACCGCCCTGCGTTACCACGAGATTCTTGGCAACCTTCTGCTTGGAGAACGACGGGAGCACCTTCGAGCCACCCGTGTACCGCGCGGGCATCCGCATGCCGGACGCTGCGTAGATGTCGCTACGAAGGGTCCGGAGGACGGCCCAGACGAAGAACCACAGCAACAGTAGAAAGCCTGCTCGGGTCAGCTGCAGAATCAAGCCCTGCACAGCCGTCCACCTCCTTCGCCACCATCTTGTTCGTTCACGGTGAGACGAGCCCCGAATTCGGCCCCCGTGGCCGTGCCCGTCGTGCGGACACGGCATCTCACGCAGCATCCTAGGGTGAAGCTGCGTGTGGAGATCACCATACTGGTGGGGCCGTTTAAACGATGCGGACCAAGATCTCGGAGTGTCCGGCGCGGATGACGTCGCCGTCGGCGAGCTGCCAGTCCTGCACCGGAGCGCCGTTGACGGTCGTGCCGTTGGTCGAGCCGAGATCCGACAGCATCGCGACGCGTCCGTCCCATCGAATTTCCACGTGGCGACGGGACACGCCGGTGTCGGGCAGGCGGAACTGAGCGTCCTGGCCGCGGCCGATGATGTTCTGGCCGTCGCGTAGCTGGAAGTAGCGGCCGCTGCCGTCCTCGAGCTGCAGCGTCGCCGTCAAGCCCTGGCTGTCGCCGTACGTGGGCTCGTCGTAGCGGTAGCCGCCCTGCTGGTAGCCGCCCTGCGGCTGCGGCGGGTAGTCGTACGACGGCTGCTGCTGGTAGCCCTGGCGCCCCTGCTGGTCGTAGCGCTGGCCCTCGTAGGCCGTCTGATCGTAGTTCTGGTCCGAGTAGGCCTGCTGGCCGTAGCCCTGATCGGCGTAACCCTGGCCCTCGTAGGCCTGCTGGCCGTAGTTCTGCTCCGGGTACGCCTGCTGGCCGTAGCCCTGGTCGGCGTAGTTCTGGTCGGAGTAGGCCTGCTGTCCGTACGCCTGCTGGTCGTAACCCCGCTCGTAGGAGCCCTGGTCGTACGACTGCGGGTCGTAGCGATCGTCCTGAGGCGCGTTGCCCGGGTAAGGCGTGCCGTTGCGGTAGCCCTGGTCGCGTCCCTGCGCGTCGTAGCCGTTCTGCTGCGCGTACCGCGGATCCTGCCCGGGTGCCGGGTATCCGCCACGACTCCGCGGATCCTGGCGAGAGCCGTCGGCCGGATCGCGGTTGGGGTCGTAGCCTGGGTTCTGCGTCATTGGGCCGGCTCCTGATGTCGACTGGGGTGGGGCTGACGGGCGCGGAGGTCGTGCGGTTGCAGTCGGTGATCGTCCCACATCGGGATCCACCGAACCACTGGCCCGGAATTGTCCGGTGTGCAGAGTGGGTGACGGTTCGAATCTGACTGCCACGTCGCCGTACGTCTGCCAGCCCTGATCTCGGATGTAATCGCCGAGGTGACGGGAGAACGCCTTCACCGTCAGATCTCGGTCGGCAGCCAGTTCGTCGTGATCGGAACTGTTGATGGTGATCACATAGCTGTTCGGTGCGAGGTAATGGCCACTCTCGAGCTGTGTGACTCGGTCCGACGCCTCCTGCTGAAGCGCGGCTTCCACTTCTTGCGGAACCACACCGCCGCCGAACACGCGGGCGAACACGTCACCGACCGCTCCCTGCAACTTTCGCTCGAAGCGCTGGACAATGCCCATGGGTGACCTCTCCTCCCGGTCTCGATCCTCCTGTGACCGACGAGCGCGTGTCGGCTCGAGGTCGTCGTCCAAGCATGATATACGTTGCCGGTTGCCGGGCGTCGCCGCCGATGGGCTGGTAACGACGCGATTTCATCGCTGCCGGATGTGCGTGTTAGTGTTTTCGACGTCGCCCGGGCGGGTGGCGGAATGGCAGACGCGCTGGCTTCAGGTGCCAGTGTCCTTCGGGACGTGGGGGTTCAAGTCCCCCTCCGCCCACAACACTGGCCGCAGCTGATTCGATCGCTGCGGCCAGTTGTCATTTCTGGGATTGTCCACAGCCCGCCGCTTCATACCCCCGGTGCGAGCCCGGCAAACTCTGCCTTCTCCCACGAATGCACGTGCCTGTGCGACGCGGCGAAACCACAGGTGTGTAATTTCCCCAAATCCCGCCCCAGAGCGCGGATCTCGGTGCGCGTGGACCCCCGTGGGAGTAGTTTCCGTGCCGAGGGTGGTTACGACGCATGCATTTTCGAGCGCAGGGGGGCGCTGTGAGCGACGTGAGAAATCACGAAACACCAGGTAGAGGGCCTGAATAGGTATACCTAATTTGCGAGGTGGGCTAGGTACTGACTTATCGTTTGTGGTTGGACCGGCGTACCCGATGCCCGATCCGCCCGTACGACGCTGCGAACTACACCGGAGCCCACCCGCTCGAGGTTAGTCGAAGATCGTCGATCCGGGGGTGCTGCTTCAACGGCGAACGGCACCGAAGAGCCGTCCGCGACGGCCGGCAATTCGTGCCGAGCCGATCCGACGTACTTGAAGGCTGGACTTATCCGAAGGCTAGGTATGAAGCACACTCCGGGCCCGCAAGGCCTCTACGACCCCCGTAACGAGCACGACTCCTGTGGTGTCGCGTTCGTCGTGGACATGCATGGTCGTCGTAGTCGAGACATCGTCGAGAAGGCCATCACCGCGCTGGTCAATCTCGAACATCGGGGCGCCGCCGGCTCCGAGCCGAACACCGGTGACGGCGCCGGAATCCTCATCCAGGTACCGGACGCCTTCTTCCGTGCCGTTGTCGATTTCGAGCTGCCCGCCGAAGGCGCGTACGCCACCGGAGTTGCGTTCCTGCCGCAGGGCAAGAAGGACGCCGCGCGTGCGTGCGAAGACGTGGCCGGAATCGTCGAGGACGAGGGCATGCAGGTCCTCGGCTGGCGTGAGGTCCCCACCGACGACTCCTCCCTCGGTGCACTTGCGCGCGACGCGATGCCGACGTTCCGTCAGCTGTTCTTCGCCGCTCCCGACCTCTCCGTTACCGACCTGGAACTCGAGCGCCGCGCTTTCGTGATTCGCAAGCGCATCGAGCACGAGCTCGGCGAAGAGGGTGCAGGAAAGGACGTTCCCGGTCGCGAGACCGTCTACTTCCCCTCGCTGTCGTCGCAGACGTTCGTCTACAAGGGCATGCTGACGACGCCTCAGCTCAAGGGTTTCTACCTGGATCTGCAGGACGATCGGCTCGAGAGTGCTCTCGGCCTGGTCCACTCCCGCTTCTCCACCAACACGTTCCCGTCGTGGCCGCTGGCGCACCCGTTCCGACGCGTCGCCCACAACGGCGAGATCAACACCGCTACCGGCAACGAGAACTGGATGCGCGCTCGCGAGGCTCTGATCGCCTCCGACGTGTTCGGCGGATCCGAGGCGCTCGAGAAGATCTTCCCCGTCGTCACCCACGGTGCCAGTGACACCGCTCGGTTCGACGAGGTCCTCGAGCTGCTGCACCTCGGCGGACGCAGCCTTCCGCATGCGGTCCTGATGATGATTCCCGAGGCCTGGGAGCGTCACGAGTCCATGGACCCCGCTCGTCGGGCGTTCTACCAGTACCACTCGTCGCTCATGGAGCCGTGGGACGGACCTGCATCGGTCTGCTTCACCGACGGCACCGTGATCGGCGCGGTTCTCGACCGAAACGGCTTGCGCCCCAGCCGGTTGTGGGTCACCGAGGACGGCCTCGTCGTCATGGCGTCCGAGGTCGGCGTCCTCGACATCGATCCGGCGAAGGTCGTCAAGAAGGTTCGTCTGCAGCCCGGTCGCATGTTCCTCGTGGACACCGCACAGGGACGCATCGTCTCCGACGACGAGATCAAGGACGAACTCGCCGCCGAGCACCCGTACCAGCAGTGGCTCGACGAGGGTCTGACCTCGATCGACGATCTGCCGGATCGCCCGCACGTGCACATGCCGCACGACCGCGTCCTCATCCGTCAGCAGATCTTCGGCTACACCACCGAGGAGCTGAACGTCCTCGTCTCGCCGATGGCGAAGACCGGTGCCGAGGCAATCGGTTCGATGGGAACCGACACCCCGATCGCCGTCCTGTCGGCGCGCCCGCGCATGCTGTTCGACTACTTCTCGCAGCTGTTCGCGCAGGTCACCAATCCGCCGCTCGACGCGATCCGCGAAGAGATCGTCACCAGTCTCGGTGGCACCATCGGACCCGAGGGCGATCTGCTCAACCCTGGCCCCGACGCGTGCAAGCAGATCGTGCTTCCGCAGCCGATCCTGCACAACGACGATCTGGCCAAGCTCGTTCACATCAACGACGACGGCACCCAGGACGAACTGCGTTCGGTCGTCGTGCGTGGTCTGTACCCCGTCGCCGAGGGTGGTGAAGGACTCCGGAAGTCGTTGGAGGCCATCCGTTCTCAGGTGTCTGCCGCGATCTCCGGTGGCGCACGCATCATCGTGCTGTCCGACCGCGAATCGAGCGAGAAGCTCGCGCCGATCCCGTCGCTGCTGCTGACCTCGGCTGTGCACCATCACCTGGTTCGCGAGAAGACGCGCACCAAGGTCGGTCTGATCATCGAGTCCGGTGACGCCCGCGAGGTGCACCACATGGCTCTGCTCATCGGTTTCGGTGCGGCAGCGGTCAACCCGTACATGGCCTTCGAGTCCATCGAGGACATGATCGAGCGCGGCGCACTCACCGGCATCGAGTTCGACAAGGCCGTCGCCAACTACATCAAGGCAGCAGGCAAGGGTGTCCTGAAGGTGATGTCCAAGATGGGCATCTCTACCCTCGCGTCGTACACCGGTGCGCAGCTGTTCCAGGTCATCGGCCTGTCGCAGGAGCTCGTCGACGAGTACTTCACCGGCCTCAACAGCCACCTCGGCGGCATCGACCTCGATCAGGTCGCGCAGGACGTCGCCACGCGCCACGGCGTCGCGTACCTCGACAACCGCCAGGAGCGCGCACACCGCGAGCTCGAGACGGGCGGCGAGTACCAGTGGCGTCGTGAAGGGGAGTACCACCTCTTCAACCCCGACACCGTGTTCAAGCTGCAGCACTCCACTCGCACGGGTCAGTACGACATCTTCAAGGAATACACGAAGATGGTCGACGACCAGTCCGAGCGTCTCGCGTCGCTGCGTGGCCTGTTCCGTTTCAAGACCGAAGAGCGCCAGCCGATTTCGATCGACGAGGTCGAACCGGCATCGGAGATCGTCAAGCGCTTCTCGACGGGTGCGATGAGCTACGGCTCCATCTCGGCCGAGGCGCACGAAACTCTCGCCATCGCGATGAATCGCCTTGGTGGACGGTCGAACTCGGGCGAGGGCGGCGAGGACGTCTCGCGCTTCGAGCCGGAGGAGAACGGCGACTGGCGACGCAGTGCCATCAAGCAGGTCGCGTCGGGACGCTTCGGTGTCACCTCGCACTACCTGACCAACTGCACCGACATCCAGATCAAGATGGCGCAGGGAGCGAAGCCCGGTGAGGGCGGCCAGCTTCCGGCGCACAAGGTGTACCCGTGGGTCGCCGAGGTTCGTCACTCGACGCCCGGCGTCGGCCTGATCTCGCCGCCGCCGCACCACGACATCTACTCGATCGAGGATCTGGCACAGCTGATCCACGACCTGAAGAACGCCAACCCCGAGGCACGCATCCACGTGAAGCTGGTCTCCGAGGTCGGTGTCGGAACCGTCGCAGCAGGTGTCTCCAAGGCGCACGCCGATGTCGTCCTGATCTCCGGTCACGACGGTGGCACGGGAGCCACGCCGCTGACGTCGGTCAAGCACGCCGGTGGACCCTGGGAGCTCGGCCTCGCCGAGACCCAGCAGACGTTGCTGCTCAACGGACTTCGCGACCGCATCGTCGTCCAGGTCGACGGCCAGCTCAAGACCGGTCGCGACGTCATGGTTGCCGCACTGCTCGGTGGTGAGGAGTTCGGTTTCGCCACAGCACCTCTCGTCGTGTCGGGCTGCATCATGATGCGCGTCTGCCACCTCGACACCTGCCCGGTGGGTGTCGCGACGCAGAACCCCGTGCTGCGCAAGCGTTTCGCCGGCAAACCGGAGTTCGTCGAGAACTTCTTCATGTTCATCGCAGAAGAGGTTCGCGAGCTCCTCGCAGAGCTCGGCTTCCGCACGCTGAACGAGGCCATCGGCCAGGTCCAGCTGCTCGACACGACCGCTGCCAAGGAAGCGTGGAAGGCGTCGAAGCTCGATCTGTCGCCGATCCTCGACGAGGTCGAATCCGCGTTCATGAACCAGGACCTCTACAACACGGGCGTCCAGGATCACGGACTCGAGAAGGCTCTCGACCAGCAGCTCATCGTCCAAAGCCGTAACGCTCTCGACAAGGGCGAGAAGGTCACGTTCGAAACCAAGATCACGAACGTCAACCGCACGGTCGGCACCATGCTCGGACACGAGCTGACCAAGGCGTACGGCGGAGTCGGCCTGCCCGACAACACGATCGACATCACGTTCACCGGTTCGGCGGGCAACAGCTTCGGTGCCTTCGTTCCGTCGGGCATGACCCTGCGCCTGCACGGCGACGCCAACGACTTCGTCGGCAAGGGTCTGTCGGGTGGACGCATCATCGTGCGCCCGTCGCTGAACGCTCCCGAGGGCTTCGTCGCCGAGGACAACATCATCGGTGGCAACGTCTTCCTGTTCGGTGCGACACAGGGTGAGGCTCTCATCCGCGGCGTCGTCGGCGAGCGTTTCGCCGTCCGTAACTCCGGTGCGGTGGCCGTCGTCGAGGGCGTCGGCGACCACGGTTGCGAGTACATGACCGGCGGCAAGGTCGTCATTCTCGGTGAGACGGGACGCAACTTCGGCGCCGGTATGTCCGGTGGCGTGGCGTTCGTGTTCGACCCGAACAAGACGTTCGAGGCAAACCTGAACACCGAGCTGGTCGACATCGAGGAGCTCGAGGGCGACGAGTTCACGTGGCTCAAGGACATCGTCACCCGTCACCACGAGGAAACGGGATCCGCAGTCGCAGAACGCATCCTGGCGGACTGGTCACAGCAGGTGAACCATTTCGTGAAGGTCATGCCGCGCGACTACAAGAAGGTACTGCTTGCCATCTCCGAGGCCGAGAAGTCGGGCGCGGACGTGGACGAGGCGATCATGGAGGCAGCTCGTGGGTGACCCACAGGGATTTCTGAAGAACACCGTCCGCGAACTGCCGAAGCGTCGGCCGGTCGACCTGCGTCTGATGGACTGGAAAGAGGTCTACGAAGACTTCTCGAAGGACACCCTGCGGACACAGGCCAGCCGCTGCATGGACTGCGGAATTCCGTTCTGCCACAACGGTTGCCCCCTCGGTAATCTGATCCCCGAGTGGAACGACCTGGTCTACAAGGATCGCTGGCGCGAGAGCATCGACCGTCTGCACGCGACCAACAACTTCCCGGAGTTCACCGGTCGGTTGTGCCCGGCGCCGTGTGAGGCGTCGTGCGTCCTGGGCATCAACCAGGATCCGGTCACCATCAAGCAGGTCGAGGTCGAGATCATCGACAAGGCGTTCGAGGAAGGCTGGGTCGCTCCGGTCTATCCGACGCATCTGACCGGCAAGACGGTCGCCGTCGTCGGTTCCGGTCCCGCGGGATTGGCTGCGGCACAGCAGCTCACGCGCGCCGGCCACACCGTCACGGTGTTCGAGCGTGCCGACCGCATCGGTGGTCTGCTGCGCTACGGCATTCCCGAGTTCAAGATGGAGAAGCGCCACATCGACCGCCGTTTGGCTCAGATGGAGGCCGAGGGCACGGTGTTCCGTACCGGCGTCAACGTCGGTGTCGACATCACCGCCGACGAGCTGCGCGCGCAGTTCGACGCCGTCGTGCTGTCCGGTGGTGCCACCGCGTGGCGCGACCTGCCGATCGAAGGCCGCGAGCTCGAGGGCATCTACCAGGCGATGGAGTTCCTGCCGCACGCCAACCGTGTGCAGCAGGGCGACTACGCCGAGCCGCCCGTGTCGGCCAAGGGCAAGAAGGTCGTCATCATCGGTGGCGGTGACACCGGTGCAGACTGCCTCGGCACGTCGCACCGTCAGGGTGCCGAGAGTGTCCACCAGTTCGAGATCATGGCTCGCCCGCCTGCCGAGCGCGCCACCTCGACGCCGTGGCCGATGTACCCGCTGATGTTCCGCGTCGCGTCCGCGCACGAGGAAGGCGGCGAGCGCGTGTTCTCCGTCAACACCGAGCGTTTCGTCGGCAAGGACGGCAAGATCACCGCGCTCGAGGCGCACGAGGTCGAGTTCAAGGGCGGCAAGTTCGAGAAGGTCGAGGGTAGCGAGTTCACGCTCGAGGCCGATCTCGTCCTGCTGGCGATGGGCTTCGTCGGACCGGAGAAGCCGGGTCTGCTCACCGATCTCGGTGTCGACCTGAACGAGCGCGGCAACGTCAAGCGCACCAACGAATGGGCAACCAACGTCGACGGCGTCTTCGTCGCCGGTGACATGGGCCGTGGCCAGTCGCTCATCGTGTGGGCGATCGCCGAAGGTCGTTCCTGCGCAGCAGCTGTCGACACGTTCCTGCAGGGTGCAACGGCGCTCCCCGCGCCGATCGTGCCGACGCAGGCGCCGCAGCGGTAGTTTCTCCCGCCCCCGGGCATCGTTGGGTCACTCCGCAGGCTCCGCTCCCGGCCGGCATCGATGGACCGCAGCAGCCGATAGACGGTTGCTACGGTCCATCGATGCGTTTGGGGGGCGTGCGTTCGTGGGCGAGCGCTTCGGTTACCTCCGTTAACCGGACGGGCATCGTTTCGACATGGACGGCTGGCATTGTCACGGATGACAACGTCACGCCCGAGTATCAGTGAGGCCGTCCAGAATGCGTGTGAAGAAGCTCGTCGCTGCCGTCGGAACACTTGCGGCCGTCGTCGCGGGGACCGCTGCTCTGACTGCCGGTCCCGTGTCGGCCGATCCTGCCGACTGTCCCAGCCTCTACGTCGCCGCGATTCCCGGCACGTGGGAGACCAGTTCGGGCGCAGCCCCGCGGCCGGGCATGCTGACCGCCGTCACGGATCGCATCGCGAGCGCGGACATTCGCACCGAGTACGTGTCGTACCCCGCCACCGCGTTCCCGTGGGAGGGCGGCGTGTACGGCGAGTCACGCGCGATCGCGACGGCCAATGCGGGCGGCATGCTGAAGGCGATGGCGGATCGTTGCGGCGCAACGAAACTCGCGGTCATCGGCTACAGCCAGGGTGCCGACGCGGCAGGCGACCTCGCGGCCTCGATCGGCAGCGGTCTGGGCGTCGTACCCGCGGATCGGTTGGTCGCCGTCGGACTCATCTCCGACCCCAAGCGTTCCGACGTCGACGCGTTGGTCGGGCCCGAGGTCGTCGGCACCGGCGTCGGTGGGCCTCGGGTCGGCGGTTTCGGATTCGTCAGCCCGGTGGTTCGGACGTTCTGCGCCGTCGGCGATCTGTATTGCTCGACGCCGAAGGACGACTACATCGCGCGCCTCGCCGGGTTCCTCGCGGTGTCGTCCGATCCGAATCCGAACGTGCTGCAGCAGGCTGGGCAGGAGGCGCAGGTTCTGCTCGGTGACATCGCCGACGCGGGCGGCCTACCGATCCTGCAGGGCCAGCTGACCGATCAGGCCAACGAGCAGCGTCGACGCGAGATCGACGCGTTCTACCGCTCCGGCATCCACCAGGAGTACGGCAGCTACGCCGTCGACGCGAACGGAACGAGCGCGACGACCTGGCTGGCGAACTATCTGCGCAGCAAGGCCTAGACCTTGTCAACGACGGCCTGCCGCGAACGAAGCAGCAGGTAGACGGCCACCGCGGCGACACCCATTCCCGCTGCACTCCATGCCGCGGCGAGGTTGAAGCCGTCGACGAAGCTCGATGCGGCCAACTCACGCAGCATGTCGTTCAGCGGCGTTGGGAGATAGTCGGCGACGGCCATACCGCCACCCACGGTTTCCGACGCGGGGCCGGCGACCTCGGGTGGTGTCTCGGGCGGTAGGGCGTCGGAGACACGGTTGCGGTAGACGGTGGTACCGATCGTGCCGAGGATGGCGATGCCGACGGCGCCTCCCAGCTCGGCACCGGTCTCGGACAACGCCGATGCGGCACCTGCTTTCTCCGGTGCCGCTGCGGTGAGAACGATGTCCGAGTTCATCGTCGACGCCGCACCGATGCCGAGCATCATCGCCGTCATACCGGTGATGAGCAGTGGCAGTCCCGATCCGGCTTCGATGAAGGTCATCGTGAATGCGCCGATGCTGATCAGCAGCAGACCACCGGCGATGATGACACCCGTCGGGACGACCTTGCTGACGGCCGGAGAGAAGACGGCTCCCGCTGCGGCAGCCGCGGCCGGGATGAGCAGCCACAGGCCGGCGGCGAGCGGGCCGAGTCCGACCACCAGTTGCAGGTACTGCGACGCGAACAGACTGAAACCCGTGACCGCGAAGATGACGAGGAACTGCACGAGAACGGCTGTGGTGAAGGCACGTTCGGAGAACAGGGTGACATCGATGAGCGGGTCTCGTCCGCGGCGCTGACGCCTGACGAAGAAGAAGCTGAGGATCAGCCCGCCGACGGCGGCCCCGATGGTCGCGGCGTCGAGTCCGTCCTGCGCGCCGTGCTTGATGGCATAGACGACCCCGAGCATCGCGGCGATCGACAGTACGACGCTCAGGGGATCGAACTTCCCGGGATCGGGATCCTTGAATTCGGGGACGAGCAGGGGCGCACTGACCAGCAACAGCACCATCACCGGGATGTTGACGAGAAACACCGAACCCCACCAGAAATGCTCGAGCAGGAAGCCGCCGACGACGGGCCCGATCGCGCCGCCGCCCGCGAAGCCCGCCGTCCACAGTCCGATGGCTTCCTTGCGCTGCGCGGGATCGTGAAACATGTTGCGGATCAACGAAAGCGTGCTGGGCGCGATGGTGGCGCCACCGACGCCGAGCAGGGCTCGCGCGACGAGCAACATCTCAGGCGAGGTGGAGAATGCGGCGATGAGCGATGCCGCACCGAACACGAGCGCGCCGATCAGCAGCAACCTGCGTCGGCCGATGCGGTCGCCGACCGATCCCATCGTGATGAGCAGGCCCGCGAGCAGAAATCCGTACAGGTCGAGAATCCAGAGCGTCTGATTGCTGCTGGGCTCGAGATCCGCGGTGACCGCGGGCAAGGCCAGGTACAGCACCGAGATATCCATCGAGACCAGCAGGATCGGAATGACGAGGACACTCAGCCCGAGCCAGTCTTTCCGCGTCGCCTTGTCGTGCACGATTCCCCTTCGCGTCGGGTGCCGGGTGGAGCGTCCGATATGACCGTACCGGCGCTTTCCGACAATTCGACGGCTACGCGAGGCTTGCGGACTCCTCGGGCACCCGCGTCGTCGAGACTCCTCGGTACACGAGACCGGAGATCACGAGCAGAACGACGGTGAGTGCGACGGCAACCCAGGCCGTCGACGTCATGGTCCCGTCGCCGATGTCGCGGGCACCGGCCGCGGTGTAGGCCATCGGCACGAAGGCCGACATCTGACCCCAGATCGCCGCGTTCGACGCGTACGCCGCGCCGCAGACGACGACCTGTACGAGCAGAAGCGCGAGATTGACCGCCTGTCCGACGGCTGCACCGAGCACCCGCTGAATCGCACCTGCGGCGGCGAGGTAGGCGGCCGCCGAGACCAGCAGGAATGCACCGGCGCCGAGGAGGGCGCCGATCGAGGCGTCGGGTGCGGTGAACGCGAACGCGAGTGCTGCCGCTACACCGACGGCCAGGGAGGCGACGCCTGCCGCAAGCCAGGAGCGTAGCCCGCGGAGTGACCCTGAATTCTGCGGGCGGCTATCCCGGCTGAGGACGCGCACGAGACTGACGGCCCCGACAGCACCGACGGCGACGAGTGCGGCGATCAGATACGGCGCGACCGAGGCCTCCGACTCGTCGACCGTCACGGCGGTAGGCGTCGCGGCCGGTGCGCTCAGTTCCTTGGCCGACGGCAACCCGGCCGTCGCCTCGCTGACGTTCGTCTGGATGCCGCTGACGATGCCCGGGACCGGTTCGACGGATGTGACCAGCTGTTGCGTGCCCGCGCGCAGCTGCTTGCCGCCGTCGTCGAGCTGGCCGAGTCCGTCCCTGAGCTGGACGGTGGCGTCGCCGATCTGTCCTGTCGCAGTCAGGAATTGGCTCGACGGGTCGTTGAGCTCGCTCGACAGCTGACGCGCCCCGCTCTTCAGTTCGGAGAGCTGGCCGAGTGTCTGCGGCCCGAGTCCCTGGGTGTTCAACGTGTCGATGACGCCGCGAATCTGTGCGGCAGCTTCCTGCGATCCGGGTGTCGGGAATGCGGCGACCTGGGCCGCTGCGGCCTCGAGCTGCGCGGTGAAGCCTGCCTGCTGCTCACCCAATCCGGTGAGTTGATCGACCACCAGGTCGACGCCACCGCTGATCTGCGACGCGCCGTCGCCGAGCTGACCGATGCCGTCGCGGTACTGCACCCACCCGTCGGCGAGCTGGACCGTGCCGTCGTGGGCCAGGGTGATGCCGTCGGACAGCTGTCCGGCACCGTCGTTGAGCTGGTTGCCCCCGTCGGTGAGCTGAGTCAGACCGCCGGACAGCAAGCTGATGGGAAGCCCTGCCCGCTGCAGGTTCTGCCGCGGCGACGCCAGCGGGTCACCGGACGCCTCGGCGGGCGTTTCGGTGGCAGTGTCCACCCGGACGGTCTCGGCCGGGTCGAGGTCGTAGCCTGCACCGAGTGTGAACGCACCGGCGGCAACCAGCGGGAAGGCGATGGCAAGGAGTGCAACGGACGGCCTGCGAAGGACACTGGATACGCGCATAGTGTCCCTGAGGCTAACCGTCTCGACAGGTCGTCTCGACCACGAAGAGCCGGTGAAACGGGTGAAAAGCCGGTGCGACCTGGCAGTTTAAGAGTCCTATGAGATTCGGACGCCGTCAGCGGTTCCGCGGCAGCAGATCCCACACGTGCTGAGTCTCGTTGACCGACGCAACCGATCGATTTCCGTTGCGCGCGTACAGAATCCGAGTAATCGAGCAGTAGTCGATCGGGAAGCCGAGCACCTTCGGCGTGCCGAGGATGTGTTGCAGCAGGATGTTGACGACGCCGCCGTGCGCGAAGACGACGACGGTATCGCTGTGTTCGACGCCGTCGACCGCGTCCGCGATCCCGTCGAGCACACGCGCCCGGAAGGCTGCCTCGTCGACCTGTTCGGGCAGGTGCCCGGCCTTGATCCGCTCGAAGGCGTCGCGGAACTCGGTGCGCGCGGCTTCGATCGGGATGTAGCCGGCGAAGTCGCGGTCGTACTCGGCGATGCGCTCGTCGGACTCCAACGACAAGCCGAGCTCGGCGGCGAGCACGGTTCCGGTCTGCACCGCGCGCAGCTGCGTGCTGGCGACGGTCTTCGCGATCGGAAAGCGGGCCAACGCACCTGGAACTCGTTTCGCCTGCTCGTGGCCGAGTTCGTCGAGCGGTGGGTCGGCCGACACCTCGGACCGTTGCGGGAGTGCGTGGCGCACGAGGATCAGCTGCACTGCTCTACCTAACCACGAGGCTTCTGCCGCTTCGGATCACCATGGTCCGAAAAGCCTGGACCTGACGCGCGAGCTGACGCGTCGGCCACACCATGCCGATGCGTCGTCGAGCAGACAGGTCGTCGATGCGGACCTCGACGGTCTCGGGGCCCTGACCACGCAGGCGCGGCAGAATGCTGACGCCGAGGCCGGCGCCGACGAGACCGCGCACGGTGTGGATGTCCTGGCCCTCGAACGCGATGTCCGGGGTGATGCCCGACTCCGCCCACAGGTCCTCGCAGATCGAGCGCATGCCGAATCCATGGCCCATCGCGACGTAACTTTCCTCGGCGGTGTCGGTCAGATTCACCGATTTCCGACGCGCGAGCCGGTGATCGGCGGGCACGACCAGCACGAGTCTCTCCTCGTACAGCTGGAACGAGTTGTCCTCGGTGTGCTCGGCGCTGAGCGACACGAACGCGACGTCGGCAGACCCGTTGTCGAGACGGTCGAGGCATCGTGTGCGCGCGCCCTGATCGAGCGCGAACGTGACGGCCGGATGGTCGGCGCGGAACCGTTTGATCAGCGCAGGCACGACGTCCTCGCCGAGCGTGTTCTGGAAGCTGATCGAGATCCGGCCACGTGCACGGGCGTCGTGCTCGCTCATCGCGTCGAGACCGGCTTCGAGGTCGGCGACGGCTCGTTCGAGGTACGGAACCAGGATGCGTCCCGTCGTCGTCAGCGAGATTCCTCGACCCTTCCGCTCGACGATGTCGACCCCGAGAATCGCCGACGCTCTCGCCATCTGACGGCTGACCGTCGGCTGCGGAACGCCGAGCACGTGCGACGCCTCGGTGATGTGCTCGGTATCGGCGACGGCCAGGATCGTCGGAATGAGCGGGAGCAATGCCGCTGCCTCGTCGCGCATAGAGCCAATGATATCGCCGACGCATGAAAAGCGGTGCCGTCATGCATTGGACGTATGTTCCCCACGACTTCTAACGTCGAGGCAATGAGTGCATCGGTCAGTGAAGTCCAGCGGTATGGCTGGGAGGGGCATCCGCGGGGATCGCGCGAGTACAAGAAACTCGTCGCCGCGCTGTTGTTCGCCGGCATCGCGACGTTCGCTCAGCTGTACTCGGTGCAGGGCATCCTGCCGCTCATCGCGTCGAACCTGCAGATCACGCCGTCGCAGTCGTCTCTTGCGGTCGGGTTGGCGACCGTCGGCGTCGCCGTGTCGGTCCTGCCGTGGTCGATCGTCGCCGACCGCATCGGACGCGTCCGTGCCATGTCCGTCTCCATCGTCGTCGCGACGATGTTGGGACTCGTCGTTCCGCTGTCCGGTTCGCTACCGATGCTGCTGTCGCTACGTTTCTTCGAGGGCGCGGCTCTCGGCGGACTGCCCGCGATCGCCATCGCCTACCTGAGCGAGGAGGTCCACCGCAGCCACACCGCGCTCGCTGCCGCGACCTACGTCTCGGGCACGACGCTCGGTGGGCTGCTCGGACGCATCGTCGCGGGACCCGTCGGCGAATTCACGAACTGGCGTGTCGGGACGTTGACCGTGTCGATCATCGCGGCCGTCGCCGCAGGCCTCTTCCTGTTTCTGGCCCCCACGCCGCGACGGTTCGTCGGTGGCACGTCCGACGGGCCGTCACTCGGGGCACGGCTGTGGGCGAACCTGCGCGAACCGAGCATGCTCGCGCTGTACTCGCAGGGCTTCCTGCTGATGGGCGGGTTCGTCGCGATCTACAACTTCCTCGGTTTCCGCCTCGAAAGTGCGCAGTTCGGTCTGCCGCAGTCGCTGATCAGCCTGATCTTCGTCGCGTACCTGAGCGGCACGGTGTCGTCACGAGTCGCCGGGCAGTTGGCCGTCAAGCATGGCCGTGGTCCGGTACTCGCGGGGTCGACGGCCGTCATGATCGCCGGTGTCGCGCTGACGATCAGCAGCAATCTGATCGTCATTCTGGTCGGACTCGTCATCCTGACCGTCGGATTCTTCGCCGCCCACGCGATCGCGTCGGGCTGGACGGGTCAACGCGCGACGGTCGGCCGCGCTCAGACCACGTCGCTGTACAACCTCTTCTACTACGGCGGCTCGTCCCTCGTCGGCTGGGTCGGCGGCGTCGTCTACCAGCAGTTCGGCTGGACGGCGATGGCGGTGTTCGTCGCGAGTCTTGCGGTCGCCGCGGCCGCCGCTGCGCGGCTCGTGCGCGGATAGTCGGGCCAGGGTGCAACTATCCGCGGACGGGTGCGAAGCGCACTCACGCGGTGACGAACGCGATCACGACCAGGGCGTACACCGTGACCGCGACCGCCAGTAGGACCACGCTCAGGTAGCCGAGAATCAGCCCGGCCAGCGCGATCCCGGCACCCTGCTCACCGGTTCGCTTGATCTGGTTGCGCGCGATATGGCCGAGAACGACGGCGACGACGCCCGCAATGCCGGTGAACAGCCCGAAGACGCCGCAGATCAGCGCACCGATCGCCATCGTGTTCGTTCGACGGGGAGGCTGAAATCGGTAGCCCGGATACGGTCCCTGCTGATAGGCCATCAGCAAAGTCTCGCATCGGCCCGAATATCGGGCAATTCGGTCGTGTCAGACCGCAGCTGCCAGCGCCACCGTCAACGGCACGACGCTGAGACAGCAGATCGCCGCCACCAGAAGGGCGATGACGCGTCGGCGATTCCATCGTTGCTGAGCGCCTGCGGCTGCAGACACGAACAAGACGAATCCGACGCACACCGACGCGATGGTGACGGCGACCGGCCAGGAGATCATGCGGAGGTCACGAGCTGACTTTGCCCCACCCGACGTAGGCGTCGACCTCGAGATACCCGGTGACACGCGCCTGGTCGCGCACGGGATACGGCTCACCCGTGTAGTGAGTCGAGATGCGGTCGATGTCGACGACGTTAGGGTCGTCCTGCAGCGTGATGGTGCCGTGGACGGTGACGTGGGTGTACCAGCTGGCCTCGTCGAGCACGGAGATGGAGACCTTGGGGTTGGCCTTGATGTGTTCGAGGCGCTTACGGTCGGCCTGGAAGTTGAGGACGATCTTGTCGTCTTCCCACAGGTACCAGGTGGGAGCGGTGATGGGCGTTCCGTCGGCGCGCACGACGGCCATGACGGCCGGGTTCGGCTTCTTCAGGAGTTCGACGGCATCTGCAGGCAACGGTGGCTTCGGCATGTAGCCAAAGGTACCCAGCGCGTCGAAAACCTACTCCACTCCCGCCCAGATCGAGGTTGTGCCCACGAAAACCGTGTTTCGCCGGCACAACCTCGATCTCGACGCGATGTGTTACAGCTTCGGAAGCTTGACGACCTGGCCCGCGTAGGAGAGGCCGGCGCCGAATGCGAGCAGCAGCGCGGAATCGCCCGGCTTGACCTTGCCGGTGCGCAGCAGCTCTTCCATCGCCAGCGGGATCGACGCGGCCGACGTGTTGCCGGTCTCGGCGATGTCGTTGGCGACAGGCGTCTCGTCGGGCAGGTTCAGGCTCTTGGCGAGAAGCTCGGTGATGCGGCTGTTGGCCTGGTGCGGGACGAAGGCATGGACCTCGTCGGCTTTCATGCCCGCGACGTCGAGAACCTTCTGTGCGGCCTTGCCCATCTCGAACGCGGCCCAGCGGAAGACGGAGATGCCGTTCATCTTGATCCACGGACGCTCGGCGTCCGCAGTGGTGATGTAGTCGTACCAGTCGATGGTCTGGACGATGGCGTCGGACTGCGATCCGTCCGAACCCCAGACGACGGGTCCGATCTCGGTCTCGTCGCTGGCTCCGACCACGACGGCACCCGCGCCGTCGGCGAAGATGAATCGCGTCGTGCGGTCGTACGGGTCGGTGGTGAGGCTGAGCTGTTCGGCACCGATGACCAGCACGTGCTGGGCGGTGCCCGCCTTGACCAGGTCGGATGCGACGGCCAGTGCGTAGCAGAATCCAGCACATCCGGCGCAGATGTCGAATGCGGCCGGGCCCTTGGTGCCGAGACCGTGCGCGACCTTCGCGGCGGCCTGCGGAGTGAGTTCGAGATGCGTCGACGTCGCCACGATGACGGTGTCGATCTGGTCGGCGGAGACGCCGCTGGCCTCGAGTGCCTTCTTGCCTGCCTCGATGGACATCTTGACGACGTTGTCCTCGGGCTCGGCGAAACGTCGGTTCTTGATCCCGGACCGCGTCTGAATCCACTCGTCGCTCGAGTCGATGAACTCACAGATCTCGTCGTTGGTCACGACTCGTTCGGGCCTGTAGACGCCCAAACCGAGAAGCTTGGACTGACGACCCTGGGTCGTGCTGATCGGCGTACCCATCTCTGGTTCCCTTCGTGCTACCGCGCCATCGCCGGGCTTGGGCTCGGGTCTTGGGCTGCGGGCTCGGGGAACACGTTACGTGTCGACGCCTTCGTGATGTGACACCAACCTCGCTATCAGGCCCGACACGACCTCCGGCTGGTCGATCATCGCGTGATGATGGGCGTCGTCGACGACGGCGAACTCGGCGTTCAGATACTGCGCGAGCCGTCGTTGTTTGCGAATCCACGCGCGCCCCCATGGCGTCGGGCGCCCGGTGTGGGCGGCGGCGACCGTGACGGGCACGTCCGGCATGAGTGTCCGACGACGGATCGCATTCAGCTCGCTCGCCATGTCGGGGTAGACGAAGTTCTCGATCATCGCGGCTTCCAGGTACGACGGGGTGCGGTAGATCTGCCGAATCCAGTCGTACGTCTCGATCGGAATGCCGTCAGGCGGGATCGAGTGGTTGAGAATTCTGCGCACCGTCGGCCCGAGCACGTACTGCACACCGCTCGCGCTCGACGTCGTGGCGAGGCCGTACGCCGCCGATATGCGTATCGACTTCGGGATCACCGCCCACGGGTCGCGTTCGGCACTGGAGTCGAGCAGCAGAATGCCCGCCGTTCGGCTCGGGTGCAGCCGGGCGAACGCCTCGGCGTAGAACCCGGCGATCGAGTGGCCGACGACGTAAGCCTGCTCGGTGAGTCCCACTGCGTCGAGTACCGCGAGGATGCGGTCGGCCTCCCCGGCGGCCGTCGGCGTCGTTCCGCGCGGTAGTGGTTCGCTGAGCCCGAAGCCCGGGCGGTCGAACACGACGACGGTGTGGAACGGCGACAGGATGTCCACACAGTCGTTCCAATCGAACCAGTTACCTCCGAGTCCGCCGCACAGCACGACCGCCGGACCGCCGCCCGTGACGAGTACGTGGGTACGCAGACCATGCACTGTCACGAACTCGCCGGGTGGTTTCATGTGAAACATTCCAGCGTCGACGCCGTCACTGTCGTGGCTTCGCCAGAGGGAACGCGAGGGTCTCGCGGATGCTGCCGCCGGTGATGAGCATGACGACGCGGTCGACGCCCATACCGAGTCCACCGGTGGGCGGCATGCCGTACTCGAGTGCCTGCAGGAAGTCCTCGTCGAGAGACATCGCCTCCTCGTCCCCGCCTGCCGCGAGCAGTGACTGCTCGGTCAGTCGCTGACGCTGATCGACCGGATCGGTCAGCTCGCTGTACGCGGTCCCGAGTTCGACGCCCCACGCGACGAGGTCCCACTTCTCGGCGACGCCGGGAATCGAGCGGTGCGGACGCGTCAGCGGTGACATCGACGTCGGGAAGTCCTTGTAGAACGTCGGGAATTCGGTGTAGTCCTCGACGAGGTGCTCGTACATGCCCTGTGCGACGGCGCCTGCGTCCCAATCCTTTTCGTACGGAATGTCGTTCTCGTCGCACAGTCGCTGCAGCTCCTGAAGCGGGGTGTCCGGTGCGACGTCGACTCCGAGTTTCTCGGCGACGGCTCCGTGCAGTGTCTTGACGGGCCATTCGCCGGAGATGTCGATCTCGATCATCTCGCCGTTCGGACCGTCGGGTCGCAGCACGATCTCGCGGCCGTGCGCCGCGACGGCCGCCTTCTGAATCAGCTCGCGGCACAACACCATTGCGCGCTCGTAATCGCTGTGCGCTTCGTATGCCTCGAGGATCGTGAACTCCGGGTTGTGTTTGAAGTCGGCGCCTTCGTTGCGGAACACTCGGCCGATCTCGAAGACCTTGTCGATGCCGCCGACGCACAGTCGTTTGAGATAGAGCTCGGGTGCGATGCGCAGGTACAGGTCGAGATTGTACGCGTTGATGTGGGTGACGAACGGGGCAGCGTTGGCACCGCCGTGCACCTGTTGCAGGATGGGTGTCTCGACTTCCATGTACCCGCGGTCGGACAACGAATCTCGTAGTGACTTCACGACATTGCTGCGCGCGATCATGAGCTTCCGTGCGGACGGGTTGATCGCAAGGTCCACATAGCGTTGTCGCACACGGGATTCCGGGTCGGTGAGTCCTTTCCACTTGTCCGGCAACGGATGCAGGCACTTGGCGTTCATGCGCCAGTCCGACGCCAGCAGCGAGAACTCACCTTTCTTGCTACGGCCGATGACGCCGCTGACCTCGATGAGATCACCGAGATCGAAGTCGGAGTCGAACGAGTCGAGCTTGTCGCCGACTCGCATCCGGTCGAAGAGCACCTGGATGTCGTCGGTCCAGTCGCGTACGACGGCGAACGCGACGCCGCCGTAATCACGAATTCGCAGGATACGGCCGGCAATTCGGACCGATGTGCCCTGTGGTGCAGTGAGTGCATCGGCGACGGTATGCGTCGGCGGATATGCGACGGGGTAGCCTTCGACGCCGTCTCCGCTGAGCCTGTTCAGCTTTGCGATGCGGACGCGCACCTGGTCGGGGCGCTTCGGGCCGACCGACACGAGCTCGTCGTCGACCGTGTCGGGCCCACTGCCGTCGCTGTGGATCTGCTCGCTGCCGACGAGCGCCGCAGGCACCGCGACGTGACTGCCGGTGTGCTTGCTCGCGCGTCGGAAACTGGGGAGCGTCAGAAAGCCTTCGGCGATGGCCGACGCGATCCCGACCTTCGGGAGTTCGCGATTGTCGGCGAAGCACAGGTAGCGCGGTTCCCACTCCGGTTGGTACTTCACGTTCGAGCGATACAGGGCCTCCAGCTGCCACCACCGGGAGAAGAAGACGAGCACCGATCGCCAGATGCGCAGTACCGGACCCGCGCCGATGCGGCTGCCTTCTTCGAACACCGAACGGAACACCGCGAAGTTGAGCGAGATCTTCTGGACGCCGAATTGATCGCCGCCGGTGGCCAGTTCGGTCACCAGCAGTTCGATGACGCCGTTCGGTGACTGCGGGTCGCGACGCATCAGATCCAGCGACACACCGGTGCGACCCCACGGCGCGAGCGACAGAACGGCGACGGTCTTCTCGCCCTGACGTGCCTGGACGAGCAGGCAGTCACCGTCGAGCGGATCCCCGAGGCGGCCCAGTGCCATCGAGAAGCCGCGCTCGGTCTCGGTGTCGCGCCACGCGTCGGCGCACTCGATGATGTCCTGCATCTCCGGTGCCGGGATGTCGCGGTGCCGTCGAATCTCGACGGTGACGCCGGCCTTGCGGGCGCGGTTGACGGCCTGTCGTACCGGGCGCATCTCTCGGCCGTTCAGATTGAAATGCTTGGTGTTCAGAATCGCTTCGTCGCCCAGTTCGAGGACGTTGAGTCCGGCGCGCTTGAACGCCGTCGCACCGGTCTCGCTTGCGCCCATGACGGCAGGCGACCACCCGTACTTCTCGGCGAGTCCGAGCCACGCGTCGATGGCGTGTGGCCACGCCTCCGGGTTTCCGATCGGATCGCCGCTGGCGAGGCAGACGCCGATCTCGACGCGGTACGTCACCGCTGCCTTGCCGCTCGGTGCGAAGATGACGGCCTTGTCGCGACGCGTCGCGAAGTATCCGAGCGAGTCGTCGGCGCCCCACTTGTCGAGCAGCCCGCGTAGCGCCGACTCGTCGCTTCCGGTCAGTGCGTTGCTCGAGCGCTGTGAGCGGAACAGCGTGATGGTCGCGGCGAGCAGTGCGAGCGCGCCGAACAGCCCGAGCAGGGTGTTGACGAAACCGTGTGGCCGACCGTCGAATTGCTCGTTGTCGACGGTCGCCAGCGCGGTGACGCGGTTGAATGCCCACAGGAAGGTCTGGCTCTCCGGGAGAGTGCCGGGGAACAGCGCGACGAGAGCCCAGCCGACGAGGGTGCCGACGACGGCACCGAGAATCAACACCCCGAGTGCTTTCCAGCCGGCGCCGCGCCTGACGCGGGTGTAGAACTCGCGTCGGGACGCGATGAGGATTCCGATGACGACGAGATGGACGCCGAGCGCGATCCAGGCATCGACCTTTCCGGTGTCGATGCCTTCGGCGATGTTCGTGAGTGCCAGCAGCACCAGGTAGATCGTCAACAACCACCAGGCGATGCGTTTGCGGCTCGCGAGCGCCGCCGCGAGAATGCCGACGACGAGCGCCCACGAGAGCGACGTGTCGGGGGCGTCGAAATAGTAGGTGTCGATGTACTCACGCGGCACCCGGATGACGACGCGCAACGCAGGCGACAGGCTCCACAGGAACACGAAGACCGCGTACACCCCGAGCACCAGCCCGGCGATGTGCGGAACTTCCGTCAGCCGACCGTGCGCGGGAGGAACGAATGCGCGCGGAGCCGACTTCTCCGTGTCGCGTCCGTGGCGTTCCGACTCCTCCGGTGACACCGATGTGCTCGTCACTGCCCACTCCTGCCGTCAGTGCTACCTGCTACCTCCTGGCAACGGTAGCGCTGACGGCAGACGAGCACGGATCATTCCGTCAAGCGGTGTGCACCGGCGTGTGCTTTCCGATCATGGCGAGCGCCGTCTTCAGACCTCGGCGCTTGCCGGTTGCCGGGTCGACGCCGAACACTTCCTTGATACCGCCGCGAATACGGAACTTGAGCTCCGACGACGTCTCCGGTGCATCGTCCGACGTCGCCGACAGGAACCGGTTCGGCAGAGACAGTTTCATGATGGTGCGCAGTGTCTGCCCGTATTGATGCGCGAGCGAACCCGTCGTGTACGGCAGGTCGTACTTGTCGCACAGAGCGCGAATCCTGACGGAGATCTCGGCGTACCGATTGCTCGGCAGATCCGGGAACAGATGATGTTCGATCTGGTAGCAGAGGTTGCCGCTCATGAACGCCATTAAGGGTCCGGCGTGAAAGTTGGCGCTGCCCAGCATCTGTCGCAGATACCACTCGGGCTGCGTTTCCTTCTCGTACTCGGCGAGCGTGAACTTCTCGGCACCGTCCGGGAAGTGACCGCAGAAGATGACGCCGTAGGACCAGTAGTTGCGGATGAAGTTCGCCGTCGCATTCGCCGTCAACGTCGACTTCCAGGCGGGACCCGTCAGCAGAGGAAACAGGATGTAGTCCTTGCCGACCTGCCTGCCGATCTTGCGGACGACGTCGACCGCCATCTCCTTCTTGTCCTCCCACTTCACTTCGCCGGTCCGGAGCTTGTCCGTCTCGAGGTGATGCAGCGCGACGCCCCACTCGAAGAACGTCGCCAGGAGTGCGTTGACCAGCGGCTGCGCGAAGTATTTCGGGTGCCACTCCTGGTCGCGGGTGATGCGCAGGATGCCGTAGCCCACGTCGTTGTCGAGCCCGACGATGTTCGTGTACTTGTGATGGGTGAAGTTGTGCGAATGCTTCCACCCCGCCGACGGGCAGGTGTTGTCCCACTCCCAGTTACTGGAATGAATCTCCGGGTCGTTCATCCAGTCCCACTGGCCGTGAATGACGTTGTGGCCCAACTCCATGTTCTCGATGATCTTGCCGACACCGAGCAACGCCGACCCCAACAGCCAGGCCGGTTTCTTCTTGCTCGCGAACAGCACGAGCCTGCCCGCCACCATCAGCGAGCGCTGGAACGTGATGGTGCGCTGAACGTACTTCGCGTCCCGCTCGCCGCGTGAATCCTCGACGTCGCGTCGAATCGCGTCGAGCTCCTTCCCGAGTGCCTCGATATCGGCCTCGGTCAGATGGGCGTACTCCTTGATGTCCGTGATCGCCATGCTTCCCCCTTGCGAAAATCCGAGTCGGCCCCGACGCCCCGTTGCCAACCCAACGGTACGGACAGTGGGCAGTGGCGTCGAGGTTCGTGGGGGTTCTGGTTGGCGGGGGTGCCGGTCTCGCCGACCGAATGTCACATACGGTCACTCAGAGTGAGCGAGGGGCGCCCTCGGTCCACCAACCCGTCGGAGCCCACGAGTTATCCACAGTTCGACGAGTTATCCACAGGCACCTGTGAGATACGCCCGAACTGTCGGAAATGTGTCGTACCCGCCATGTTCGATGCCCGCATGAAACGTGGGGAGTGGGCAGACGACAACTTCGCGGCACTGCGCGCGAAATCCAAGAACGGCGTAATACGCACGTCGGTATTGCGGGGGATGGGGGTGGGAGCGAAGACGATCATCGACAGAACTTCAGGTGGTCCGTGGCAACGGATGTTGCCCGGGCTTGTGTTGCTGCACAACGGTCCTCCGAGCGTACTTCAGCGGCAGACGGCGGCGGTGATGTACGGGGGACCCGACTGCCTGTTGACCGGACGCACCGGGCTCGGTCTTCACGGATACTCGGCAGGGTTCCAGGCCAACGACGTCGGTCTGCTCATCCCGCACGAGCAGCACCGTAAAGACGCCGAATTCGTCGTCGTCGAGCGCACCTGGCGGATACCGGAAGTGACGACGAAGTCCGGATTGCCCGTCGCACCCATCGATCGCTGTCTTCTCGACGCGGTCCGTCGTATGAGTGACCCGGCACGGATCACGGCGCTCATCGCGGAGGTCGTACAGCGGGGCGACGCCGACATCGAGGCGCTGCTCGTCGAGTTGAAAGCAGGTAATGGTCGCGGAAGTGCGCTGCCACGACGCGTTCTGCGTGAGTTGGCGTCGGGTGCTCATTCGGTGGCCGAGGTCGAAGCCCGCGCCTTGTGCGAGAGAAGCGGACTGCCGCCGATGAAGGCCAACTGGGTGCTTCTGACGGCGTCGGGCGAGTTCATCGCCATCGTCGATCTGCTCGAGGACAACGTCTACCTAGCGTTCGAGGTCGAATCCTTCCTGCATCACTCTGCGCCGGCGGAGTTCGCGAAGACACTGGAACGACGTGCTCACATTCAGGGGCACGGCGCCATCGTGCTCGCGCACACACCGAAGACGATTCGTACACAACCGGATCGAGTGATCGCCGACCTCGAGCGCGCGTACGAGCAGGCCAAGCAGCGGCCACGTCCGAACCTACGCGCAATTCCGCTGGCCGAGTGGCGTCAGCAGGCATCGTAGACCCAGATCATCTGACGACCGGTCTGGCTCGGCGTCGTGATCGGATGATCGACGACGCGAGCCAGCCGGTATCCGAGGCGTCGGGGGACCGCTTGGCTTCGTAGATTGGCTGCGTCGCAATGAATTTCGACGCGTGTGACGTGTCGAATGCCCAGTGCGACGTCCGTGAGTGTCGACGCGACCGCGGTCATGACGCCGCGTCCCTCGGCGTCGGCGGTCAGCCAGTAACCGAGCTCGAAGCAGCCGGGTCCGCGTCGGTGGAGGCCCGCTTTGCCGAGCGTCCCGGATGCACCGAGGGCGTCCCTTGCTCACTCTGAGTGACCGGATGTCACCCTCGCTCCGAATGGGGGCACGCGCCCGGATGCACCGAGGGCGTCCCTTGCTCACTCTGAGTGACCGAATGTCACCCTCGCTCCGAATGGGGCCGAATGGGGCCGAATGGGGGCACGCGCCCGGGGCGGCCCATGGGCCCGGGCTACCGACCACCCCTCACGACGCCCGCCACGACCGCCAGGTCAGACTCCCGACGCTGATGACGGGACCCTGGGGCCTGGCGGAGGCGTACTGCTCGTACTTGCCGACCAGCGCGTCGAGGGCGGCGGACCCTTCCGGTGTGTCGGCGTCGACGATGCGCGCCGAACCGCTGGCCCTGATCCACCACAGCTTGGTCCAGTCCTCGTCGTAGTGGTCGACGATGAGGCTCACGGCAGGGTCGGCGCGGATGTTCTCGAGCCGCCGAAGCTTCTGGGTGGTCTTGGGCTTCCAGTCGATCGCGGTGACGATTCGCTCGTCGACTACGGCGAAGACGACGGGTACGAGGTGTGGCGTGCCGTCGGCGTTGACGGTGGACAGCTGTGCTCGTCGGGCCTCGCCGAACCGCCCGATTTCGTCGTCGATCTTCATACCGACGACACTGTCACGCCGATTCGCTGCGTGCACCGCTGCGCAGCCTTGCCGTCTCGAACTTCGAGGCGACCATGGGACGTCCGAGCAGGTGGCCCTGTCCGGAGGTCACCTCCATGTCGATGCACACGTCGAGTTGCGCGGAGGTTTCGATGCCTTCCACGACGGTGTCCATCCCCAGCTCGTGCGCGACGTGGATGACCGCGGAGCACAGGGCGGACATCGTCCGTCGTCGCTCGCCGTCGTGGCTGTCCAGGTGCTGCGTCAGCGATTTGTCGATCTTGAGGATGTCGACGGGCAGCGTCGCGAGCCGTTCGAGCGAGGAGAATCCGGAGCCGAAGTCGTCGATGGCGACCAGGACCCCATGCTCACGAACGTCGGTGAGTTGCTCGACCACGGCATCTATGTCGTGCAGCGACGTCGACTCGGCGAGCTCGATCACGAACCGGCCGGGTGGAATACCGAAGCGGTCGACGACACCGATGACGTCCGTCGCAAGTGTGCCGGCCGCGAAGTGCAGCGGGCTGACGTTGATGCCGACCTGGACCGAGATGTCCCGGTGCTGCCAGGCCGACATCGTCCGGCCGACCTCGTCGAGCACCCAATCGGTGAGCGGGATGATGAGGTCGGACTGTTCGGCGAGTGGAATGAAGTTGCCGGGCAGCAGCAATCCGAGCTCGGGGTGGTTCCAGCGGATCAGCGCCTCGGCGCCCACGATCGTGTCCGACGCCAGATCGACGATGGGCTGGTAGAGCATCTGCAGCTCGTGCTCGGTCATCGCGGCGCCGCGCAGTCGCTCCAGAATGTCGAGACGCGCACGGTGGTCGTCGCTCAGATCCTCGGCGAAGCCGTGGCGGCCGGGCGCAGGGCGGGGCTCGGCACGCTCTCTGCTCATGCTCCCCCCTAGTGGCCGGTCGGCCGTGGAAGAGAATAACCTCAAAGTCTGCTTTGACGCCACAAACAAAACTCTTTCCCCGTTTAGCGTCGTCGGCCCTCTGATCGCAGCTACGCGAATCCGCTACCTCGTCGAACCTCGCACCACCACGGACCACTCGGCCTGCGGGAGCGTCGACAGCGACCCGAGTACCCAGCGCGCAGCGTTCCGGCCCTGGTCGTACAGGGATTGTGCGACCGTCGTCAGTCCCGCCGCCCCGGCCGCCTCCGAGTCGTCCCACCCGGTCACCGCAACACCCGATGCGCCCGCGTCGAGCACACCGAGCGCCAGATCGTCACTGGTGCACAGGATCGCGTCGGCACGGTAGTCGTCGAGCAGAGTCCGCGCCGCAACCGCGCCCTCCGCGCGTGCGTTCGTCGGCACGAACGCCACCGGTATCTGCTCCCACCCCAACCCATATTCGACGACCGCTCGCCGGTACCCGGCAAGGCGGGCAGCCGTCACCGGGAAGGTGGCGTTCTCGGGTTCGGGTCCGAGGACTGTCTCGGCTATCCGCTCGCGGTCGCACGGGAAGCTGATGATCGCGGGTCGCCGGGCGCCGAAGAGTCCGATGGTGCCGATGGCGTGTGCGGCTGACGCGTCGTCGATTCCGATGAATTCGATGCCGGGATGTCGCGGTCCGCCCTGGATGCACGCGGGTTTCCCTGTGGCCGTGATGATGTCGAGGACGGGGTCGTCGGCGACCGTCGTCCACAGTACGAAACCGTCGACGTGGGCGTCGCGAATTCTGTCGAGGTCGACGCCGATGCGCGAGTTGGGGAGCAGGACGAGTCCGGTGTCTGTGTCGAGGCAGGCTTCGGCGATACCGGAGAGAAATGCGCGGGCTTCGGGGTTCTCGAACGAGTAGGTGAGCTTCTCGGTCAGGACGACGCCCAGGTTGTTCGTCTTTCCGCTGCGCAGTGAACTCGCCGCTCGGTGCGGTCCGGTGTAGCCGAGTTCGGACGCGGCGGCGAGGACGCGGTCCCTGGTCGATCCGGACACCCGCCCGGGCTGGTTGTAGGTGTAGGAGACGCTCATGGTCGACACCCCGGCGGCGCGGGCGACATCGGCCATGGTCGGGCGGGTGCTCATGGGGTCAGACTAGCGGCTGGCGAGCCTGATGTGTAACGATACACAGCATGCCTGGCTCGACTGTTCTCCGACTCGTGGTGCTCGCCGCCGCCGCGTTCGTCTACGTGACCGCGGAGACGCTGCCGATAGGCCTGCTCCCGGAGATCTCGTCGGACATGGGCGTCAGCGAGTCCAGCGTCGGCCTGCTTCTGACCTTCTATGCCTACGGTGTCGCGGTCATGACGATGCCGCTCATCACGTTCGTTCGCCGATGGCCGCGTCGGCGAGTCGTGGTCGTGACCGTTGCGGCGCTGGCGTTGTCGCAACTGTTGTCCGCGGTCGCCGTCGGCTATCCGATGCTCGTGATCGCACGCATGATCTGCGCGGCGACGCACGGCGTGTTCTGGGCGGTCGTCGCGCCCGTCGCGGCCTCACTCGTTGCGCCGACCATGCGGGGCAAAGCAATTGCGACGGTGTACGCGGGAACGTCACTCGCGCTCGTCGCCGGCAATCCGCTGACCGCGGCGTTGGGGCAGTGGCTCGGATGGCGCACGGCCGCAGCATGTATCGGGGTGGTGTCCGCGGTCATCGCCGTGACCCTGTTCGCCGTACTTCCGAGAATGGAGGCCGTCGACGCCGGACCGAGTCGCGGAAAGGTCGTCGATCGATCTCTCGTACTGATCTGTGTCGCAACATTTCTCGCGGTCCTCGGGCATTTCATCGCGTACACGTACTTCTCGTTGCTCGTCGACCGTGGTCTCGGGTCGATCGGCACGACGCTCACACTGATGCTCCTGCTCTACGGACTGTGCGGCGTCATCGGAATCTGGATCATCGGCAAGACGTTCGACCGGTGGCCGCGGCACTCGACGATCGTGTCGTTGAGCGTCGTCGCCGCAGCGTTGCTGATTCTGTGGACGACCCTGCAGTCGGCGCCGGGTTCGCTCGCGGCACTCGCCGTTCTGGCGATCGGCATGTGGGGGCTGGCCTTCACGACCGTCCCGGTCTGCCTGCAGTCCTCGGTGCTGAACACCCCACGCCCGGATCCGGATCGGGCGTCGGCGATCTATGTCGTGTCGTTCCAGGTCGCCATCG
Source organism: Rhodococcus sp. B10 (assembly GCF_011770055.1). NCBI lineage: Bacteria > Bacillati > Actinomycetota > Actinomycetes > Mycobacteriales > Nocardiaceae > Rhodococcus > Rhodococcus sp. B10. Next base: position 74,477 of record NZ_JAAFYV010000014.1, read on the forward strand.
CGTCGGGAGCGCTGATCGGGGGCGTGATCATCGATCGGAGCAGTATCGCGGTGGTGACGGCAGCAGCATGCGTGCTGGTCGTCGCCGCCCTCGTGACGGTGGTGCTGGGGCGGGGTACCTTCGCCTCCCCGGATCGACCGAAGGCGTCCCTTGCTCACTCCGAGTGACCGGATGTCACCCTCGCTCCGGCGGCGAAGGCCAGCCCCACCCGCGCACCCACCAACCTGTCCACCAACCCGGACAGCAATGCGATCCCGTCGGTCGAGAGCACGGACTCCGGGTGGAACTGGATGGACTCGAGACCCGGACCCCGCAGGGCGTTGACGTGCCCTTCGTCCACCGACACGTCCACCCCCGCGATGTTGCCGGGCCGGGCGACGAAGGTGTTGTAGAACCCCACGGTCCGCTCTTCGCCGAACACGCGGACGGTCTTCTGCACACCCTGCTGCGGCTGAGGCAGTGCAGCCAGGTCCAATCCCAGTTCGCGCGCGAGGACCTGATGGCTCAAACAGATCGCGAGCAAGGCTTCACCCGTCGACAGTCGTTCCCGCACGATCTCTCCCGCGCGGACGATGCGCGGATCCGACATGTCCGACGGATCGCCCGGCCCGGGTCCGCACACCAGCAGGTCCGCGGTCGACGACGTGAACTCCTCCCATCGCACGACCGTCACGCCCATCCCGAGGTGCCGCAGCTGGTGCGCGAGCATCGCAGTCCACTGGTCCTCGAAGTCGACGACGACGGCTGTTCCGCGCGAAGGACCCGCGGCCTCGGGCTGCACATTCATCCAGAACGACGCGAGCTTCTCGTTGCGCCGCGCCAACGCGTCGGCGACGCCTGGAAACTCGCTGAGCCGAACGGCATTCTCACCCGACGGCCGCCGAGCCTCGACTCCCAACGCCGCCAGCACGCCGCCGAGCTTCGAACGCGTCTCGGCCACTTCGTGTTCCGGAATGGAGTTGCGCACCAACGTGGCCCCGGCGGAGATCTTCAGTGCACCGGTCGGCGATATTTCACAGGTACGGATCAGGATGGGTGCGTCGACCGTCGTGACGCCGTCGCGACCCTCGAACAACGCGAGGACACCGGAATAGTAGCCACGCCCGGATGTCTCGTACCGTTCGATGACGCGCGACGCGTTCTCGATCGGTGATCCGGTGACCGTCGGCGCGAACATGGTGTCACGCAGGATGTCTCGTGGATCGAGATCGCTCTCGCCGACGAGGACGTACTCGGTGTGCGTCAGATGGCCCATCTGCTTGAGTCTCGGCCCGACGACGCGTCCGCCGTGATCGCAGATTCGACTCATCATCTTGAGCTCTTCGTCGACCACCATGAACAGCTCGGCATTCTCCTTCGCGTCGTCCAGGAACTCGAGTACTCCCGCACCGGAGGGTCCTTCGACGGGATGCCGGTACGTTCCGCTGATCGGATTCATGAATGCCGAGCGCCCGTCGAAACCGACATGTCGCTCGGGCGTCGCACCGACCAACGTCACCGACGGCGTGTGCACGAAGAACGTCCAATACGAACCGGATTCGCCGAGCAACAATCGTCTGAAGATCTCGAGGCCGGACCCGACGGAATCGTCGAGCTGGGCGCGAAAGTCCCGTCGGATGACGAAGTTGGCGCCGGCGCCGGTACCGATCTCGTCGGCCAGAACCCTCTCGACGATCGAGGCGTACTCGTCGTCGCCCGGTTCGAAGCGGCCGTCGGTCAACGTCAGCTCACCAGGGTCGATTGCCTCCACGACCTCGTCGACGGTGACGGCGAACCGCGAGCGGACGAGCAGGCATTCCAGCGGCGCGCCGTCGTCGTGGCAGACGAACCCACGCTCCCGGATCTGCCGAAACGGTACGAGGGCGAGTACGTCCGAGTCGCCATCGATGGGGATGTCGGCCAGCGAGTCCACCGATACGACGTCGCCGACCAGGACGTCGACCCCGCCCTGGCGGCTGATGACGGCGAATGGCTCGTCGCCGCGGAGAGCGTCGGACAGTAGTTCGTTCACGGGTTGCCTCTCTCGTAAGTTGTGCGGACTCCCGAGAAAGACATGAAAATGGCCGCCTCGAGAGGCGGCCACGGCATGAAATACGCGAAGTGTGGGCGCCTAGGAGCGCCACCACCAGGATCCTGCGACGGATATCGATGCGTACATGTCGGGTCACTGTACACATCGAGAGCAGGATATGGTCACCGAGGCCGCACCTGCGGCCGCGTGAGGTGCAAGGGAACCCGGTGCGAATCCGGGACTGACGCGCAACGGTGACTGCTCTGCCCGAGCAGGAGTCCGATCGCTTGCTCCGCACGACGTACGTCCCGCGGCTCCGCGACACGAGCCCCTAGTAGGAAGTTCGGCTCCCTATGACACTACGTAAGCCTGTGGCGTCGGCCATGCTGGCGATGCTCGTTCTCGCCGGGTGCGCCTCCACCGATACCGACGCGCCCAGCCAGACCGCCGACGGCAACTCCAGTTACCCCCTCACCATCTCCAACTGCGGCCAGGACGTCGTCGTCGACGCACCACCGCAGCGCGCTGTCTCTCTGAATCAAGGTTCGACGGAGATTCTGCTCAGCCTCGGTCTCGCGGATCGCATGGTCGGCACGGCGACGTGGACCGACCCCGTGCGCAGCAACCTCGCGTCCGAGAACGAGAAGGTACCGCGCCTGTCCGACAACAATCCGTCGTTCGAGACGGTGCTCGACACCGAACCGGATTTCGTGACGGCGTCGTTCGGTGGAACCCTCGGCCCGGGTGGCGTCGCCGAACGCAACCAGTTCGAGCAGTTCGGCGTCCCGAACTATTTGTCGCCGACGGACTGCAACGGCAAGACCGACGACAGCGTCAACTCCGACGGCGCACGCACCGAGCCGCTCCGGATCGAGACCGTGTACCACGAAGTGCGCGAACTCGCCGCGATCTTCGACGTCCGGGAGCGCGGTGAGCAGTTCGTCGCCGAGCTGCAGGATCGCTTCGAGAAGGCATCGTCGACGGTGAATGCGTCGGGCACGTCGCTCGTCTACTGGTTCGCCGACACGGCTACGCCCTACATGGCCGGTTGCTGCGGGTCGTCGGGCATCATCACGAACTCCGTCGGCGCCGACAACATCTACGCCGACACGACCGACGAATGGCCGCAGGTCAGCTGGGAATCCGTCGCGGACAGGAATCCGACGGCCTTCGTTCTCGCCGATCTGAGCCGTCGCACATTGGCCGGAGACGCGCTTGACTCCAAGATCGAGTTCCTCGAAACCAATCCGGTGACGCAGCGCCTGCCCGCAGTGGCGAACAGACGGTACATCGTCGTGAACGGCGCCGATCTGAATCCGTCGATCAGAACGGTCGACGGCGTCGAGAAAGTTGCTGCCGCACTGCAGGACTGGGGCCTGGCGAAGTGACGTCGGTGCTGGAGCGGCCGAGGCAGAAGCGGAGCGTACTCGCCCCGCTTCTGCTCGGTGGGGTGGTCGTTCTCGCACTGTCGATCGCTCTGGCGATCACCATCGGTCCCGCCGATCTGTCCATCTCGGACGTATACCGAGTGGTGTTGCAGCACATCGGTTTCGGTGATTCGGGCGTCAGCAGGATCAAGGACGGCATCGTCTGGGAACTACGGCTTCCTCGGACGTTGCTGGCGGCGATCTGCGGCGCGGGGCTCGCGCTGTGCGGCGCGATCATGCAATCGTTGCTGCGAAACCCGTTGGCGGATCCGTTCGTTCTCGGTATCTCGTCCGGAGCGTCGACGGGGGCGGTGCTGGTGGCAGTGCTCGGCGTCGGCGGCGGCATGCTGTCGTTGTCGTCGGGGGCGTTCGTCGGGGCGGCGCTGTCGTTCGTGTTGGTGATGCTGCTCGCCGCGGGTGCGGGAGGTGGCACTGATCGCGTCGTCCTCGCAGGAGTGGCTGGGACGCAATTGTTCTCGGCCCTGACGTCGTTCATCGTGATCTCGTCGGCAGACGCAGAACAGACACGAGGGGTTCTGTTCTGGCTGCTCGGCTCACTCGGCGGTGCCGACTGGGACGACGTCGTCCTGTGCGGCACCGTCTGCGCGGTCGGCATCGTCGTCTGCTTGCTGTACGCGTCGGCGCTCGACGCCTTCACGTTCGGCAACGACGCGGCCGCGTCGCTCGGTGTGTCCGTCAAGTGGATTCGTGTTCTTCTGCTCGTCATCACGGCGTTGATCACGGCGATGCTCGTCAGCGCGGCGGGGGCGATCGGATTCGTCGGCCTCGTGCTGCCGCATGCGGCCAGGTTCCTCGTCGGCTCGCGACATCGGCGTCTGTTGCCGACGACGGTTCTCGTCGGCGCCATCTTCATGGTGTGGGTCGACGCCGTCGCACGCACGTTGTTCGAACCGCAGGAGATTCCGGTCGGCGTGGTGACCGCGCTGATCGGTGTTCCTGCGTTCGCGGTCATTCTGTTTCGGATGCGGAGGGCTCGATGACCATTCGTGGCAAAGCAATTCGGTGGGCTCGCTCGGGGCACACGATCCTGGACGGCGTCGATTTCGAGCCCACGGCGGGGGAGACCGTGGGCTTGATCGGCCCCAACGGGTCCGGCAAGTCGTCGCTCCTGCGCATCCTCGCCGGCATCGTGACGCCCGACCACGGCTCGGTGACACTCGACGGCGACGCGATGATGTCGTTGCGACGCAAGCAGATAGCGCGGCGGGTGGCGATGGTGGATCAGCATGCGACCACCGACGTCGACATCTCCGTGCGGGACGTCGTGCGGCTCGGTCGCATTCCGCATCAGGGACTGTTGGGCGGCGACGCGGCCGCCGACGATCGTGCCATCGCACGCGCCCTGGAGAACACCGGGATGACGTCGAAGTCGGACCGGTTGTGGCACACGTTGTCCGGCGGTGAGCGTCAACGTGTGCAGATCGCACGGGCGTTGGCGCAGGAGCCAACGGAGTTGTTGCTCGACGAACCGACCAATCACCTCGACATCCAACATCAGCTCGACATACTGGCGTTGGTTGCCGAACTGCCGCTGACCAGCTTCATCGCCCTGCACGATCTCAATCTGGCGGCGATGTTCTGCGACCGGATCGTGGTGCTGCGCGACGGTCGGGTGGTGGCGACGGGAACGCCGGTCGACGTCATCACCGCGGACCTGGTGCGGGAGGTCTACAACGTGCACGCCGACGTCGAACTCGACGAGTCGGGGACGTATCTGCAGGTCACGTATCGTCGGCGCACCGGGCACGTGCGCGCGAATGTATAGCGGGCTGTACATTCGCGCGCACGTCCGCTACTCGCCCCTGGCCTTTCGTCGCTGCTCCTCGGCGCGGGCGCGGCACTGACGCAGGAATTCCGCGTCGGCCTCGGGTGTGGTTCCGACGGCGCGGCCGGGCCGGGTGTCGTACTCGGGATACGCGGAGTTGCTGCGTCGCTGCGGCACGCCTGCCCCACCCCAGATACCGCCACCGATTGGCCTGCCGACGAGCAGCCATACGATCGACCCCGCGAGCGGGATGAAGATCACCAGCAGCAGCCACATCATCTTCGGCAGGTGCCGGACGCCGCCCTCGTCGGCCGTGATCACGTCGATCAGACAGAACACCCACAGGATCATGATGAGCAAGCCCAGGTACGGCACCGTTCGTCCTCCTACAGACCAGGCGGTATTTAGCCAGGAGAACCATACAGGGAATCGTCGGGAAGGACAGGCCTCGGTTTACCGACGCCGGGTTTGCGGTATCGACCGCTTCGAGAAATCGACGACAGGAGGCGTCCGTGGGTCTGCAACAGCTCGAAGCGATGGTGAAGGAAACGGTGACCGCGGGGGAGCCTTTCGAGTACGGGGCGGACGAGTCGGAGCTGAACTACCTGGCTTCCCTGGCGGCCAGGCCCGGTACGCAGCTCGTGTGCGAAGTGGGATTCAATGCGGGCTTCTCCAGTTGGGCGTTCCTGTCGGCGTCCTCGTCGACGGTCGTGTACTCGTTCGACCTGGCCGGTTACGCCTACAGCGCGGCCGCGAAGGAACACATCGACGAACTGTTTCCCGGCCGCCACACCCTGATTCAGGGCGACTCGCACTCCACGATCAAGGAATTCGCGGCCAAGTATCCCGACATGCGGTTCGACGTCATCTTCGTCGACGGGGACCATTCGCTCGACGGTGCCCGCGCCGACCTCGCCGACCTGCGTTCGCTGGCCACTCCGGAGACCGTTGTCGTCATGGACGACATCACCCCGTGGCTGTGGTTCGGCGAAGGGCCGACCCAGGCGTGGCAGGAAGCCGTCGAGGCCGGGTCCGTCGTCCACCGGAGCTACTACCGCGACGGCGTGCCGGTCGACGTCGTCGAGCCGCCTGCCAGCCGTGCTTGGGCCGAGGGGTACTACCCGGCCTGAGTCAGACACCGCTCGATCGCGTCCACACCCCGATCCAGTTCGTCCTCGGTGACCGTCAGCGCAGGCCGGAACCGTACGGCTCGCTCCCCACAACCGAGGACGAGAACATGTTCGACGACGCGAAGATCGTCGAGGAGTCGGTCGCGCGAGGCCGCGTCGGGCATCGTGAAGGCGCACATCAGACCGCGGCCACGGACCTGCGTGATCGCCGAATGCCGCGAGGCCGCACCCTGCAACCTGGTCAGCAGATGCTCGCCCAGCACCGCGGCTCGCGCGACGAGCTGCTCCGATTCCATGACCTCCAGGATTCGACGCGCACGCACCATGTCCGTGAGGTTGCCGCCCCATGTGGAGTTCAGACGCGACGACACGGCGAACACGTTGTCGGCGATCTCGTCGACGCGTCCGCCGGCCATGATCCCGCAGACCTGGACTTTCTTGCCGAAGGCCACGACGTCGGGGTTCAGGCCGAGTTGCTGGAAGGCCCAGTTGGTTCCGGTCGTTCCGGCGCCCGTCTGCACCTCGTCGACGACGAACAGTGCGTCGAACTCGTGGCACATGTCCTGTAGCTGCTGTAGGAACTGCGGGCGGAAGTGATTGTCACCGCCTTCGCCCTGGATGGGTTCGACAATGGCGCAGGCGATGTCGTGCGGATTGGCCTCGAACGCGACGCGGGCCGCGGTGAGGGCGTCGGCCTCGACGGCATCCATGTCGACGTCGGATCCGATGAACGGGGACGGAATTCGGGGCCAGTCGAACTTGGGGAAGCGGGCTACCTTGTTCGGGTCGGTGTTGGTGAGCGACATCGTGTATCCCGTGCGCCCGTGGAACGCGTGCTCGAGATGCATGACCTGGCTGCCTGGGGAACTGATCCCGTGCGCCTCGTTCCAGCGTGACTTCCAGTCGAAGCAGACTTTCAACGCGTTCTCTACGGCCAGGCCGCCGCCCTCGACGAAGAACAGATGCGGCAGACGCGCATCGCCGAGAACGCGCGAGAAGGTGTCGACGAACCGAGCCATCGCGACGGTGTAGATGTCGGAATTACTGGGCTTGTTGACGGCGGCCTGCATCAGATCGGCGCGGAACGCTGCGTCGTCGACCAGACCGGGATGGTTCATTCCCAGCGCGGACGACGCGAAGAAGGTGAACAGGTCGAGGTACTCGGTGCCGTCGCGCGCGTCGACGAGCGTGCATCCGCGCGACGCATCGAGGTCGAGCACCACCTCGAAACCGTCGGCGAGCATGTGGCGACGAAGAGTGTCGTGCACGTCGTCGGCGCGGATCTCCTGGCGATGTAATACCTGCGTCATGAAACCAAGATACGCGCCGAAATTTCGTAATCAACGGCTTTTTGCAGGAAAATATCCGGTAGAACACCGCGTCGATTACGTTCGTAGTCGTCGTTCCCCACCGAAAGGTAGTGCCATGTCTGTCCTCGGCGACCAGTCTTCGACCGTCAGCCACGACGAACTGAGCGTCAGGACTCGCGCCATCCTGGAGCGTCTCGGCGTCGACGTGGATCTCGACGTTCCGCGCTCGCACGAGACGATCGTCGCCCGATCGCCCATCACGGGCGGAAATCTCGCGTCGCTTCGCGCGGCCGACGCGTCGGACGTGGACGCGGTGCTGGCCGACGCAAGGACCGCCTTCGCCGAATGGTCGACGGTCCCTGCCCCGGTACGCGGCGGGCTGATTCGCGAACTCGGTGAACTGCTGCGCGAGCACAAGGACGATCTGGGCGCACTGGTGTCGATCGAAGCCGGAAAGATCGTGTCCGAGGGCCTCGGCGAGGTCCAGGAGATGATCGACATCTGTGACTTCGGCGTCGGACTGTCCCGTCAGCTCTACGGCAACACCATCGCGACCGAGCGACCCGGCCATCGCATGATGGAACAGTGGCACCCGCTCGGCGTCGTCGGCGTCGTCACGGCGTTCAATTTTCCGGTGGCCGTGTGGTCCTGGAATGCGGTGCTGGCGTTGGTCGCCGGTGACACCGTCGTCTGGAAGCCGTCGGAGAAGACGCCGTTGACCGCACTCGGCGTCCACGCGTTGTTCCAGCGTGCGGCAGCCAAGGCCGGTGTGGACCCGAAGGTCGCGCAACTGCTCATCGGCGATCGCGTCGCAGGGCAAGCGCTCGTGGACGATTCGCGTGTCGCGCTGCTGTCCGCGACGGGGTCGACCCGAATGGGACGCGAGGTGGCCCCTCGCGTCGCCCAGCGCTTCGGGCGCGTGCTGCTCGAACTCGGTGGCAACAATGCGGCCGTCGTGACGCCGTCGGCGGATCTGGATCTCACGACGCGCGGCATCGTCTTCTCGGCGGCAGGCACTGCCGGACAACGGTGTACGTCGCTGCGACGCGTCATCGTGCACTCGTCGATCGCCGACGAACTCGTCGATCGCATCGCACAGGCCTACGAATCACTCTCCATCGGTTCGCCTTTGGAGTCGGACACACTCGTCGGGCCGCTGATCGATGCGCCCGCGTTCGCGGGGTTCAAGAAGGCGATCGACGCGGCAGTCGCGTCGGGTGGCGAGATCCGAGCGGGCGGACAGCGCGTCGACGATTTCGGTGAGAACGCGTACTACGTTCAGCCGACCATCATTTCGATGCCGGACCAGGCGGACATCGTGCGGCACGAGACGTTCGCTCCGATTCTGTACGTGCTCACCTACGACACCCTCGACGAGGCCATCGCGCTGCACAACGATGTGCCGCAGGGGCTTTCGTCGTCGATCTTCACGACGGATCTTCGAGAAGCCGAGCGGTTCCTGTCGGTCACCGGATCGGACTGCGGCATAGCGAACGTCAACATCGGCCCGTCCGGAGCGGAGATCGGTGGCGCGTTCGGCGGTGAGAAGGAAACCGGCGGCGGACGCGAATCGGGTTCGGACGCATGGAAGTCCTACATGCGCCGGGCGACCAACACGGTCAACTACTCGAACGAACTGCCGCTCGCGCAGGGAGTGCGCTTCGCGCCCGTGCATGGATAGTCGAACCATAGGGCAACCAACCACGCACAACGGGAGTGGAGCCTGCAGGAACGACCCATACAACGGGAGTGGAGCCTGCAGGAACGACCCATACAACGGGAGTGGAGCCTGCAGGAACGACCCATACAAGGGGTGTGCGTCAGCGCATCAATCCCTGCACCAGTGCGTCGACGATCTCGTCGGTCGACGTCTCCGGGTCGATCGGCATCGTCAGTCGGTCGAACAGCAATCCGTCGATCGCGTAGTGGAACAGCGCAACCTCCTTCGCGCCGCCCGGTAGGCCTGCCGCATGGTTGAATTCGACGTCCGCGCGGAAACCCGATCGCTGCCAGTCGCCGAGCAGCTCCCTGACCTCGGGACGTCTCGACGCCTCCAGCCGCAGCTCGAACAGCGCGAGCGTCACGTCGCGATTGTCGATCAGACGCGCGACGATGTCGCGGACGTAGTCGGCGAACAACTCGGCGCTCGGCACTCGCTCGGCGAGCGGCGCGTGCACCGTCGGGTCGGGTGCGAGGCGTTCCCCGATGCGCTCGATCAAGCCCGCGATGACGTCCTCGCGCGTCTTGAAGTAGTTCGACGCCGTGCCCCGGGGGACGGCTGCCTCGACGTCGATCGCGCGATGCGTCAGACCGCGGGCGCCCTCACGTGCGAGGACGCGCAGGCCGGCGTCGGCGAGCTCCGACCGTCTCTGCGGATTGCGTGCCACGGGAAAAGGCTAGCGCAACCACGACAGATGTCGTAGTCTGCTCCTTGAACCACTACAGACGTCGTGAATGGAGAACCCATGCGAGAACTGGTCTACTACGTCGCCGTCAGTCTCGACGGGTACATCGCGGCACCCGACGACACCTTCGACGCATTTCCGGTACAGGGCGATCACATCGACATGATCCTGCGCGAATACACCGACACCGTCCCGACGCTGGGGCTGCAGGCGCTCGGTCTCACGGCACCGCTCACACGGTTCGACACCGTGCTGATGGGGTGGAACACGTACGCCGCCGGGCTGCCCGCGGGCGCCACCGATCCGTATGCGCACCTGCGGCAGTACGTGTTCACGCGCAACCATTCGATCGACGAGCCGGGTGTCACGGTGACGTCGGACGATCCGGTGACCGTCGTGCGGAAGCTGAAGATGGAGGAGGGAAGCGGTATCTACCTGTGCGGTGGCGGGGAACTCGCGTCGTCGCTGATCGACGAGATCGATCGGCTGATTCTGAAGGTCAACCCGGTGTTGCTCGGGTCGGGCAAGAAGTTGTTCGCGGAGCGAGAGTACGACGTCACTACCGCGCGGTTGGTCGCGAGCACACCGTACGAATCCGGCGTCGTGATCAACGAGTACACGATCGAACGGTGATCACTCCACCGAGATGCTGTGCGCCCGAAGCTGTTCTACGACGTCGTGCGACGGCCAGGCCGCAGCACGGAAGCGGGCGGGTTCCATACCCGGCATGGGCTCGATTCCGGTGATGCGTGCGACGTCCTCGAACTGCACGTAGAACATGTCCGACGCGCGACCGGCGAATGCGACGAGATCCGTTCGCGGGAGCGTGCAGTCGACGCCCTCGTCCCAGATGGTGACGGTGCGTGGACCGAACGGCGTCGTGATCACCGCTGCGGACCGGATCGTGATGGTGGTGCCGTCGAGATCGTATTGTCCGCGCAGCCAAACGGATTGAGCGTCGTACTCCCTCGCGATGTGCACGCACCGTGCCCGCGCGGCCTCGGCGCTGTCGGGCCGTACGGTGTCGAAGGTGACGATGTGTCCGTCGTCGTCGACCGTGTACGCCTGCGGCGAGAGCCCGCGTGCAGTGTGGGTGTACTGATGTTCGATCATCGAGAAGTGTCGGGCGAGGATCTCCTCGTCGTCACCGGGAACGACGTAGATCGTGTCGACGTCGGGAACGAAAGCCACAGGTGCACAACCGAATCGCGATCGATGCGACGCGAGCCAGCCCGGGTCGAGCAACCAGGACGTGAAGTAGTTGCTGCCGCTGTCGACCAGACGCTGTATCGCGCGGCCCTTCGTCGGATCGGCGTGCACCGTGATCGTCGCGAGATTGGATCGGGCTGCGGAGAACACGGTGGCGGGATCGACGCCCCATTCGGAGATGGTCTCCCAGGAAACGATGGTGCGCCGGCCCGGGGTGTCGACGGCCACGAGCTCGTCGACGAGGGGGAACACGCGTCGCGACACGAGGAGGCCGGGTGGGGGCGCGCCGATCGTGTACGTCGACGGTTTCAACACCGGGCGCAGACGGGGGAGCGCGACGTCCCAGCTGCCGGGGGCGTCGTTCGCTTCGATCATCGTGGCGACGAAGTGTTCGATGTGGGCCGACAGCTCGGCTTCCCCGTACGCGGCGGTCTCGGCGAACAGATTGTCCAGGTAGAGCACCGCGTCGCGGCCGTAGTAGACGGCGAAATTCTCGGAGTCGTACATCGGGTCGGCGCCGCCCTCGACCCGGATGCGTTCGAGCACGAGGTATGCCAGCCGTGCCCTCGGGTCCACGCCGTTTGCCGCCACGCGGGAGATGGTAACCGGGCGCCCCGAGTATTTCGCTCCCTTACTCGACCGGATATGCGGGATCTTCGCGAATATCGTCGAATCAGGGAGCGAAATGCACCCCTACGCGGTCGGCGGCCGCGCGGTGGAGGAACGGCTGCACGACGGCGGAGATCTCGTCGGCCTTGCGTTCGAACAGCGCGACCGTCCCGTGCTCCACGATGGTTGTCTCCACCCGCGTCACCTGCGACAGAGCGGACTCGAGCGGCGCGATGTTCGGCATCGCGAACGGATCGTCCGACGCGCCGAGCAGGAGTGTCGGCGCCGTGACGAGACCGATTCGGTCCTCGATGCGATAGCGGTCGCACGCCCGATGTCCCTCTGCCGGGTCGACGCCGTACGTCAGCGCGTCGTGCACGAAGCGGTTCAACAGATCCGCGGACGGCTGCGGGTAGTAGGGACGCCGCTTGTTCCACAACGTGTTCAGATGCGTGCCGTCGTCGGAGATGTTCGCCTTGTCGACGCCGTCGGGATTCTCGGGACGTGCACGACGCTCCGGGCCGGTGAACGGGCACGACGACAGCACCAGCGCGGTCACGTCGGTACTCACTTCGCCGTTCCCGGCCGCGGAGGCGACCTCGAGTGCGACCAGTCCGCCGGTGTGGTGACCGAGAAGGCTCACCTCGTCGATCCCGATCTCGTGCAGGAGCTCGTGGACGCCGCGTGCGTACAGCTCGATGGATTGCGGTGCAGGCACTTTGACGCTGGCCCCGAAGCCGACCATGTCCATGGCGATCACGCGATGCTCACGGGCCATCAGCGGTATGAATTCGCGGAACTCGTCGCCCGAGCGCGGCGCCTGATGCAGCAGCAGCAGGGCGGGGCCGTCGCCGGCTTCGACCACGTGGATCTGTCCGATCGGGCAATCGACGTAACGCGAACGCGTGTTCAACCTTGTCACCTTTCAGCCCCGGCGAGGGGACGGGTCGTGACGACGAGACCGAGAGCGACGGCTGCCGCTACGCCCATCATCGACGCTGTTGCCAGTGCATTGTTACCCAGGAGCCCGACGACCGGCGCGGCGGCGGCGGCGCACAGGAACTGGAATCCGCCGATCAGTGCCGATGCCGTGCCTGCGGTGTCGGGATGGCGGGCGAGTGCGAGCGCGGGAGCGTTCGGCATGACGGACCCCATCACGGCGAGCAGAAGGAGGACGGGAACACCGAACCCCGCGAGGCCACCTGTCTCCGTTGCAGCGAGAACGACGAAGACGCCGCCGACCAGCGTTCCCGCCGCGAGTGACGCCCGGAGTATTCCGTACGGGCTCCACCGCCGCAGCAGTACCACGTTCAGTTGCGACGATCCGATCAACACCGCTGCGCCGCAGGCGAAGAACACTCCGAACTGTCCCGGGGTGAGCTCGAACTGATTCTGCAGCACGAACGGAGACGATGCGATGTACGAGAACATGAGGATGCGACCGCATCCGCACACGATCACCATCCGCACGTACGGCGAATCAGAGAACAACGTTCGATAGTTCCTCGCCATGACGCGCATCCGAGGTCGATGCCTCTTGACGGGCGGCAGCGTCTCCGGCATCGCCCACACTCCGAGCGCGACGGAGATCAGCCCGAGGAGCGCGAGCACGAAGAAGATCGATCTCCACGACGCGAGGGAGACGACGAGTCCGCCGATAGTGGGCGCCAACACCGGCGCAACTCCCATCACCAGCATCAATCGGGAGATGACGACGGCCGCAGCGTGCCCGTCGAACAGGTCACGCACCACCGCGAGTGCCAGTACGGTACCTGCGGCCGCGCCGAGACCCTGCAGCACGCGCAGCGCCGCCAGCGTCTCGATCGTCGGGGCGACAGCGCATCCCACGGATGCGACGACATGCATCGCGGAACCGGCAATCAGCGGACGACGGCGGCCCAATGCGTCGGACAGCGGCCCGATGATCAACTGCCCCAATGCGAAACCGACGAGCGAGCCGGTGAGTGTGAACTGCACCAGCTCGTCCGACGTACCCAGGTCGTGGGCGATGAACGGAAACGCCGACAGATACATGTCGATGGTGAACGGACCGAGGGCGGTCACCGCACCCAGGACGAGGACGAGCCGAAAGCGCGTCCAGCCCTGTGGTGTCGGTGTGGTGGTGTCAGTGCTGTTGGTCGAGGAATCCTGCGACGACGGCGTGGTAGTCATGTGGCCGTTCTTCCTGAAGATGATGTGATGCCCGATCCATGACGTAGAGCTGGCCTCGCGGAACCATGCGCGCGAGCATCAGCGGGTAGTCGGGCGTCAGGAAGTCGTCGTACATTCCCCACGCGAACAGCACCGGGGCTTCGATCTGCCCCAATTCGGCTGTGAGGTCCTGCCATTCGCCTCGTGGGTTGTCCGACGCGGCCGCCAAGGCCATCTCGTCGGGGTCGAGGCTCTGCTCGTAGCGCATGTCGACGGTCTCGTCCGGGAGCGCATCGCCGTCGAACCATTCGAGGCGGGTGATCAGTTCCCGCATCTTCTCGCGGGAGGGGCCGGTGCCGCCGTAGTAGACGTCCCGCGCGTTCCTACCGCGTCGGCCACCCTCGGGAAGCGGAGCGAGCGGGCCGTAGAAGACGGGCATGCTGCCGGTGACGACGAGCGAGCGAACGCGGGTCGGGTACTTCGCTGCGAGGTTGAGGGCAATGGTGCCTCCCCACGAGTTGCAGACGAAATCGGCACGGTCGATTCCCAGTTCGTCGAGAAGGGCCACCATCTTGGCCGCGTGGAAATCCCACATCGGCCCTTCGATGGTGCACTTGTCGGACAGCCCGTACTGCGGGATGTCGACGAGAATCGCGCGCCGCGTCGACGCGAACATCGGGGCCACCGGGCCGAAGTCCGACCAGGCCGTGCAGCCAGGACCACCTCCGTGAAGAAAGATGACCGGATCGCCGGATCCGAGATCGTGATAGTGAAACTTGACGCCGTCCGCCGTGGCGTACTGGCTCGGGGGTCGTTGTGCCATGGCGTCATTCCACCGCGTCGGGTGATCGACGGAAAGGGAACGGGTCCACTCTCCGGGCCGGGGTTCGTTCCGTGGCCGCGGACGTGACCTACCGTCGAGCTATGAATCCTGACCTACACACTGCCGAGGAACGGGCACGCGCCGTGGTCGGTGTGCGCGAATCGCGTTCGCTGGGAACGCTGTCCGCCGATCATGCGGTGGCCTTCGCGCGTGCAGCCGCCGTCGACGAGCCCCGATACCTGGACCCGACGCGCGCGGATTTCGCCGTGCACCCGATGTACCTGCTGAGCATGCTGCGCGGTCACCAGGGAGGCGTCGACGACGACTACCGTCCCGACGGAATGTTCGCGGACGAGGTGCCCGGTACTGCTGGACTCGACGTGCGGTTGATGGCAGGCGGTCAGGCGATCGAGTTTCTTGCAGAGCCGGTGGTGGGTGAAACCGTCGACGCAGTACGCAATCTCGATGCGGTCACCGTCAAAGGTCGAACCGGTTCGCAGTTTCTGCTCCTCGAGACGGTCAAGGACTACGTCTCGTCCGGTGCGGGCACGCTGGCGCGTGTTCGCGAGACCTTCATCGTCCGATGAACGCGATTCAGGCCGGGGGCGCCATCGAAACGGTGGTTCTCGCAACCGATCCCGTCCGCGTCCTCCGTTTCGGGGCGACGACGCACAATGCGCACCGCATTCACTACGACGCGGTCCACGCCGCCTCGGACGGCTTGGAGAGGCCGGTCGTGATGGCCCAGTTGCAGGGGACGTTGTTCCATCGTGCCGCTGCTCGGGCGGCCGGGCAGGGCGGTACGGTGACCGCACTGTCGTGGCAGAACCGCGCTCCCGCATACGTCGGTGAGACCCTCACGGTGTCGGGTCGGGTGATCGACGTGCAGGACGGTGTCGCCCACCTCGAGCTGGAGGAGCACACGGAGGACGGAAGACTGTGTGCCACAGGGTCCGCCGTCGTTCGGCTGCCCTGACTCCGGTCGGCCGGACGTCACGGTACTGTCCGGCCGACCTGAGTCGAGATGTCACTCGCGGTGGTCGGAGACCCAACCGGTCAACAGAACCTCGTCGGGATCCACCGGTCCTGCCATGGAACCCTGCTGCGTGAAGAAATCGACGAGACTCCTCGAGCGGGTGAGGTCATCTTCGCTGAAATCACGGCCGGTGAAGTCGATCTGAGTGACGCGATCGCGTGCCTCCGCTGGATCCATCTGGATCTCGGCCGCAATGGCGGCTGCCGCGCGATCGGGATCTTCCTGGATGATCTCCGACGCGTCGGCGATGACTGCGAACACCTTCCCCGCGAGTTCGTCGTTGGCGTCGAGCCAATCCTCTCGGGCGAGGATCCACTGCGAGTACTCGGCTCCGAAGTCACCGGTCGTGGCCACCACGCTGGATCCATCGGCTTCTGCTTGCGCCACCCACGGGTCGAACGAGACGAATCCGTCGATGTCACCGCGTGCCAACAGTGCAGGCTGCTCGGGCGGGCTCGTCGAGACGATTTCGATGGTCGCGGGGTCGAGTCCCAGGCTTCTCAGATAGAGATCGGTGAAGTAGACGCCGATGCCCGGGAAGACACCCATGGTCTTGATGTCCTTCGGCTGCACACCGTCTCGGAGAACGACCTGGAAGTACCGATCCGAGTCCTGGAACACGCCGAGCGCCCGCAGCTGCGGGTTCGCCGCCATGACGGTCAGCGCGGTCGAATCCGCATTACCGGACATCTCCGACGTCCCGGCGACCACGTTCTGGGCGCCCGCGGCACCCCCTTCGGTCTGGACGATCTCGACGTCGAGGCCCGCCGCGTCGAACATGCCTTCGTGGTCGGCGAGAAACAGCGGCGCATACGACGGGTCGACGCCGACGGCGATGCGGACGAGCGAGGTACCGGTCGCTTCCTGGGTGGCTGGGCGAGTACATCCGGTGGCGACGACGAGCACGGACAACGCGGCGACCGTGGCTCCGGTCGCCCACCGCTTCCTGGTTGAAATCATCGACATGTGCGTCCTCTCGGGGTTGTCGGTTCCGTCATTTGCCGGTGAAGACGGCAGGTCGTTTGTCGAGAAACGCCTGCAGTCCCTCGGCGGTGTCGCTGGTCGTGATCAGTTTCAGAACGGCGTCGAACTCGACGTCGAGCGCCTCGTGCATGGGTAGCGGCAGACCGTCGGTCACCACCTGCTTGATCAGACCGATCGCCGCGGTCGGTTTCGCGGCGTACGCCGCGGCCAGCTCGGCAACGGTGTCGTCGAAACGATCGTCTGCCACCACTCGGTCGACGAGTCCGATGTCCAGCGCCTCGGCGGCCGTCAGCTTGCGACCCTCCATCATCAGCAGTACGGCGCGGTGAGCGCCGATCAGGCGCGGAAGTCGTTGACTACCACCGGCACCCGGGAACAGTCCCAACGCGATCTCCGGGAAGCCGACGGTCGCGGCGTCGCTCATCACCCGGAGGTCGCACGCTAGTGCCAATTCCGCTCCGCCGCCGAGTGCGTGACCGTTCATCGCCGCGATGACGGGTTTGGGCGCCGACGTCAGAATGTGCTGTACGTCGACCCACGGACGCATCGCGCGTTGTGTCTCCTCGGTGAGATTGCGCATCACCGAGATGTCGGCGCCGGCCACGAAGAAGCGACCGGTCCCGCGTACGACGATGCAGCGCACCGACGGGTCGTCGGCGAGCGGCGGCAACGCCGTCAGCAACTCGTCGATCAGGTCCGGGTCGAATGCGTTCGCCGGTGGCCGGTCGACGACGACGGTCGCGACCGCGTCCGCGACGGTGGTACGTAGGTACGAGGTCATGAGCGTCCCTTCGGTAATCGGTCGCCTCATCATTCGTGAGGTGCTGCGCGGACCACAGGGCCTCGGTCCGACAGGCGAACTCTCGCTGCGGCGGTTTGCTGAATGAACCGAATCCATTGGGCAGTGATCTGTCGTGCTTCAGGATTCGGATATCGAGCTCGCCGTTTCGAAGGGAAATTCATGACGACAACAGACGTGACCGACGCTTCGGTCGCCGCCAGCGAGCCACAGCGCCCCCGTGCGGCAGGACGGCAGGACTGGACGGCCTGGCCGCTGTACAACGCTGCCAGCAGTGGCTACCGCGGCTATTGGTACCCGGTGGTGTGGGCCAGTCACATCACGAAGGACCCGAAGAGCTACATGCTCGGCGGGGACAAGCTCATGCTGATGCGAGATGGCGGAAAGATCTACGCGTTGCACGATCGCTGCCCGCATCGTGGCGTTCCCCTCTCCGAAGGCGACCAGCAGTTCCCGGGCACGGTCAGCTGCCCGTACCACGGATGGACCTTCAAGCTCGACACCGGAAAGCTGGCCGCGGTCATCACCGACGGTCCCGACTCGAAGATCTGCGGCAAGCTGTCGGTCCGAACCTATGCGGTCGAGGAACGCCTCGGACTGGTCTGGGTGTACCTGCCCATCGCCGACGAGCCGCCTCACCCCATCGACGACCAGCTGCCCCGCGAGCTGACCGAGAACACCGGAATCATCGGCGGGCGCATCCAACCGCGCCAGGGTGATTGGCGCTTCGCGTGCGAGAACGGTTTCGACGAGGGCCACGCCAAGTACCTGCATCGCACCGCGCTGTGGCGTCTGTTCAAGCCCATGCCGACGTGGAACATCACGCGAATCATTCCCGAGGGACGGTGGATCTACCGCGTCCAGGACGAGGTCTACTGGGAGGCCACGTTCCCCGGTGTCGGCAAGTGGACGAACAAGCGGTGGTGGAAGAAGAAGCCGGACGAATCGAAGATCTCCAACATCGGAAACACCGGTGCGGGTAAGGAAGTGAATCCGGTCATCGCGGCCCAGAAGTTCCCGGGCTTCGCGTCGTTGTCCATGCCGGGGGTCCTCAGGATCGCCTACCCGACGTTCATCCACTACGAGTTCTACGTGCCCGTCGACGAAGAGAACCACCGCTACGTCGGTCTGATGGTGAACTTCGTGTCCGGGTTGGGCAAGGCCAAGTTCTACGTCAAGTACCTGGGCGCCATCCGATGGCTGTTCCACGGTCAGTTCTCCGGACAGGACGCCTGGATGGTCGAGGTCACCGACGCGCCGCCGGAGAAGCTGTACCGGCCCGACGTCTCGTTGACGTCATGGCGGAACCTCGCGGAAGAGGAGTATGCGGAAAAGCTCTCGGCCGCTGCGCAATTCGCTCCGCAGAAGGAGGCGCGGCCAGCACGCAAGCGTCGTGTACCCGCCGCGTCCGCGGGAACCGAACCTGCCTCGACGCCCGTCAACGGGCAGTCCGCCGAATAGTCCAGGAGAAGACATGACCAGAATCGTGATCGCAGCACTCGCAGGCGCAGGTACGCTCGTGGGCTCCCAGCTGCTGTGGCAGTTCGTCGCCCGTCACTCGAACACGCAAGTCCATCAGGTCCGCCCGTGACGTCGTCGCCCGACGACCGCACCGATCGTTCGGCGCAGGCACATCGGCACGTGAGTCGAGACCGCTTGCGGGACATATTGATCGACCTCGTCGACGTCGCGAGCCCGACCGGTGACGAAGCTCCGCTCGCCCGTGTCGTCACCGAGACGCTCGACCGTGCGGGGGTCGACGCGCACACCATGGCGTTGGACGATCGGCAGGCCAACTCGTGGGGTCGCCTGCGTGGGGACGGCACAGGTCCCGACCTGCTTCTCTACGCGCCGATCGACACCGTCACCACCGGCGACCCCGCAGAGGACCTGCCTGCACTTGGCCCCGCGCTGCGCCCGGACATGGTGGCGAAGGCCAGAGTCGACGGGGACTACCTGATCGGCCTCGGCGCGTCCAACCCCAAGGGGCACGCGGCGTGCGT
This sequence comes from Rhodococcus sp. B10, assembly GCF_011770055.1. Taxonomy (NCBI): domain Bacteria; kingdom Bacillati; phylum Actinomycetota; class Actinomycetes; order Mycobacteriales; family Nocardiaceae; genus Rhodococcus; species Rhodococcus sp. B10. Next base: position 94,160 of record NZ_JAAFYV010000014.1, read on the forward strand.
CATCGCCGCGGTCGAGGCGATCGCCGCAGCCGAGATACCGCTGAAGGGCGATCTGATCGTCGGATTCGGCGCAGGAGGCATGCCGACCAATGCGCGTGCGGGAGTCGGCAATCCGCGTCTGAACACCGGACAGGGCGTGGGGTGCTCGTTCCTTCTCGAACAGGGGGTCTGGGCGGACTTCGCGTTGATCGCGAAACCGGGGTGGACCGTCTCGTGGGAAGAAGTGGGCCTCGCCTGGTTCACCGTCACGGTCCACGGGACACACACCTACGTCGGGTCGAGACATCGCCTGCCCTACGCGAACCCCATTGCGGCGGCGGGGGCGGTCGCTGCGCGACTCGAGGAGTGGTTCCCGAAGTACTCGGTGGCCAACACCTCGGGTCTGGTGGCGCCACAGGGGATCGTCGCCAACATCCGCGGCGGGTGGGAACGCACCGCGTCGTTCACCCCCGAGCAGGTGACGATGACGGTGGATCTGCGATTGAGTCCGCGCACCACACCCAGCGACGCCAAACGACAGCTCCTGGCGGCCGTGCGGCGAATCGCGGACGACCTGGGCGGACTGGAGATCGAGGTCGAGCAGGTGTTGGCCATCGCGGGCGAATCGTCGGACGAGGACATGTGGTTGTGCCGTAGCGCGATCGCCGCGTGGGAGGCGAGGGAAGGAAGACCGCACGAACCCGCGTACGACGCCAGTGGCGCAACAGACGCGAACATATTGCGTAGCAGAGGAATTCCCACCGTTCGGGTCGGCATGCCGAAGGTAGTGGACGCGCCGTTCGAGGTGGATTTCGCGATGGGAATGAACACCGTGGATCTGCGCCGGGCCGAGGAGTTGACGCACTATCTCGTCGACGTCGCACTCGACACGGTCACCCGCACACTCGAGGAAGTAGGACTGTGACGACATGGCTATCGTGACGTTGGGTGTAGGTGCTTCGCACAGCACCCTGATGAACACCCACTGGGAGGAGACCACCCACAAGGACGAGGCGGAGCGGTTCCGTGACGGACTGCGCGCGGCTCGCGATCGCATCGCGGACTCGAGGCCGGACGTCGTCGTTCTGTTGGGCTCCAACCACTTTCGAGGATTCTGGCTCGATCTCATACCCGCGTTCACCATCGGCGTCGGCGAATGCGTCGCGAGCGGTGAGTCGGGTACGCCCAAGGGGCCGCAGCGGGTCGACGTCGAGTTCGCCCGTCATCTCGCGAACGACCTGATCGAGAACGGCAAGTTCGATCCGGCGTTCTCGGCACGCATTCAGATCGATCACGGCCAGTCGCACGCCATTCAGTATCTTCTCGACGGTATCGACGTGCCGATCGTCCCGATCGTGGTCAACGTGTTCGCGCCTCCCCTCCCGACGTTCGAGCGGTGCAGGGATTTCGCTGTCGCGCTGCGTGATTCGATCGAGCGGGAAGCCTCCGACAAGCGAGTCGTGGTCATCGCGTCCGGTGGAATGTCCCACCGGTTGCCGTGGCCGGACTGGCGGGATCCGCACGGCGAGGACGAGGACTTCATGGTCCAGGCGTGGCTGGACGGCCGCGCCAACTGGTCTCAGTACGACGTTCGACGTCGTGAGATCATCCGAGCGGCCGAGGCCGCGATCACGCCGGCTTTCGACGACTACGTGCTTCGCCTGTTCGAGAAGGGCAGTGCGTCCGAACTGGTCGACTACACGACCGAATCGATGGAGAAGGAAGCGGGCAACGGCGCCCAGGAGCTGCGCACCTGGCTGATGATGTCGACCCTCCTGCGCGACGTCGCGGGCGAACGGCTCGCGTACGAGTCGATCCCCGAATGGCTCACGGGCATGGGCATCACGGTGCTCGATCCCGCAGCACAGCAGGACCTACAGAACGCTACGACGACGAAATCGGAGAGACAATGACCATCTGGACCGAACTGGCAGGGCTGGACTTCTGCGTGAAGACGGTGGACGCCGCGGGGATTCCGACGCGTTCGCTGCAAGCCGGATCCGGTGACGAGGCCGTCATCTTCCTCCACGGCACGAGCGGCCATCTCGAGGCGTTCGCACGCAACATCGCCTCGCACTCGGAACGCTACGAATGCCACGCCATCGACATGCTGGGACACGGGTACACCGGGAAACCGGACTACCCGTACGAAATCCCGCGTTACGTCGAGCATCTCGTCGCCTACATGGATGCCGTCGGCCTCTCGCGCGCCCACCTGGTCGGTGAGTCCCTCGGCGGTTGGGTTGCCGCACACCTGGCGAGTGAGCAGCCCGAACGCGTTCTGTCGCTGCAACTTCTGGCGGCGGGCGGCACCGTGGCCAACCCGGAGGTGATGGAACGCATCAAGACGTCCACCATGCGTGCGGTCACCACCGACGACATCGGCCTGACGCGTTCGCGGATGCATCTGCTGATGCACGATCCGGCCAACGCGACCGAAGAATTGGTGAACGTACGTCACCGCATCTATCACCGCCAGGAATTCGTCGACAACATCCACAATCTGCTGACCCTGCAGGAGATGGAGACCCGGCAGCGAAACCTGCTGCGGCCGGAGCGGCTTGCGTCCATCACGGCGCCGACGCTCGTCGTGTGGGGTCACGAGAACCCGTTCGGCGACGTGCCGGAGGCCCGAAAGATGGCCGCCGACATCCCCGGTGCGCGCCTCGAACTCTTCGAGGAGTGCGGACACTGGCCGCAGCACGAGCAGGCGGCGCTCTACAACCCGCTCAGTCTCGACTTCCTCGCGGAAGCGTCGGCGGCGGCGAAGACGACTGCTTGACCGATTCTCGAACCGAGGGCGAGTGAGCCTCGGTGCGCACAACTCGCGGACGCGGCCGACGGGACCCACAATGGTGCCGTCGGCCGCGTGCGTTTTCGGCCGATGCTGCTCGACGTGAAAGGTGAAGGCGTGGAAACGATCTTGTTGTTGGCGACGGACGAATACGGTGTGATCGAATGCACCGTGACCGACCGGATCGGACAAAGGGGGCACGTCGTTCGCCCACCGGAGAGAACGCGACGAGCGGTGTCGGCACTGCTTCCCGACGCGACGGTGGTCATCGGAGAGTGGAGCGGCGAACTGCCACTCGGACGTGACGAGGCCCTGGCCGGGTCGAACGTGCGCCTCGTCCAGCAGCCCGGTGCAGGCGTCAACTTCATCGATCTCGGTGCATGGGCCGACGCCGGAGTGCCGGTCAGCAACGCGCCGGGCGGTAATGCTAGTTCCGTTGCCGAGTGGGCCGTCACGGCCGCGTCGTACCTGAACCGATCCGTCGGATGGGCCGATGCCGAAGTCCGCGCGGGCCGGTGGCCGCAGGAGTCGATCGTTCGTCGTGGTTGCCGCGATCTGGCCGAGTGTCGCGTCGGCGTGGTCGGTTTCGGTGAGGTCGGGCGACGCGCTGCGTCGTTGTTCGGCGCGTACGGGTGCACGGTGCGCTATGCCGCGCGGAGCGACAAACGGGACGCGAACTTCGAACGCGTACCGCTCGACGTGCTCGTCGCGGAGTCGGACGTCCTCGTGCTGTCGGTACCGCTCACGGACGACACGAGGGGCGCAATCGGTCGCGCACAGTTCGACGCCATGCCCGACGGCGCAGTGCTGGTGAACGTCGCGCGCGGAGGCGTCGTCGACGAGGCCGCGCTGATCGACGCTCTGCGGCGCGGCCGGCTGGGAGGCGCGGCGCTCGACGTCGTCGAGACCGAACCGCTGCCTGACGGCTCACCCTTACGCGAGTTCGACAACGTGCTGCTCAGTCCTCATGTGGCGGGCGGTTCCTCGACGGCAATGCGTGCGATCGCCGACATGGTGGCCAGGAACGTCGAGCGTGTACTGAGCGACCACGACCCGTTGTGGGTCGTCAACGGCGTCGCCGGGCAGCAGCCGACGTCGCTCTCGTCCCGATAATCGGCTTCTCACCTCGGCGCGGGGAATGTTTCGCCCGCGTTGCGTCCTCGTTCCGGCCCGGTGGCCGGACGTTGCGTCGCCGTAAGTTGTTCGTCCCGGTCCGCACGGTGGACCCAGTTGGTGGGCGCTCACGACTACCGCAATTACGTTTTCGGACATGAGCCCGCGTATGCGACGCAGATCACACAAAGGAAAGCTTCAGCCCATGGCACAACGATTCAAGCTCGGAACGACGAGTGTTCTCGCGACGGCGACGCTGGCCGCACTGTTTCTCGGAGCCTGCAGCCGTCCCGCGACCGAGGCAGCGGAATCCACCTCGGCGGGAGGGAGCATCCGCATCGCGGTCGGCATCGACGCGTCCTACGCACCGTTCTTCCTCGCGAAGGACGAAGGCATGTTCGACGCCGCCGGACTCGACGTCGAACTGGTCCAGTTCGGGCGCGGCGGCGAAGCGGTCGATGCGCTGTCGACCGGGCAGGTTCAGATGGCCGGTAGCTCGGACACCACCACGATCGCGCAGCTGCAGCAGAACCCGGGGCTGCGTGCGATGTACTCCTACGAGACCTCGGGGGAGTACATCAAGGTGGTTCTGCGTAACCGGGTCGATTCCCCGCAGGCCATCAGGAAGCTGGGCATCGTTCCCGGGCTCAGCCAGATCTCGACGGACAAGTACCTCGAGGCCAACGGCATCGCCGCGGATTCGATCGAGGAGATCACCGCGACACCGACCGACATGCCCGCTCTGCTGAGCCGAGGTGACATCGACGGCTACGTGCTCTGGGAGCCGTGGCCGACGGCGGCCCTCGACCAGGGAACGGGCAAGGTCGTGGCGACCACCGGTGACTACGACTGGTTCTACCACCACTGGGCGATCACGACGGACTCCTGGCTGAGCGCGAACGAGGAGACCGCACGCACCGTGCGCGACGTCCTGCAGGAGGCTACCGAGAAGGTCGAAGCCGACCCTGCAGCCGCCACCGCGGCGACGATGGCCGCGGTCAACTCCGACGAGCAGCAGACGCTGACCGCGATCGACGAGATCGACTTCGTCGTCGAGGACCTCACCGAGAAGAGCATCGAGGACGCACAGTCGGTCGTCGACTTCTATCTGAAGGTGGGAGCGATGAACGCGCAGCCGGATCTGAACGCGTCGATTCTCGTCGACTGGTCCGAAGGAGGGCAGGCATGACCGCGAGCACCATCGAGGGAGTCCCGGTTCACGTACGCGATGTAGCCATTCGTTTCGGCGAGCTGGAGGTCGTGTCCGGAATCGATCTCGACATCCAACCGGGCGAGTTCGTCTGTCTGCTCGGACCGAGTGGATGCGGCAAGTCGACCTTGCTGTCGGCACTCGCCGGTTTCGTCGACACCGCCGAGGGTGAGGTGGTCTGCAACGACGTCCGCGTCGAGGGCAACAACACGCACGCCGGCATGGTCTTCCAGAGCTCGGAAGCTCTGTTCGAGTGGATGACCGTGAGCCAGAACGTGGCCTACGGTCCGCGGATGCGCGGGGCCGACAAGGCCGAACAGGCCCGGATCGCCGCCGAGTACCTGGCCATGGTCGGTCTCCGTCACGCAGGCGCCAAGTACCCGACCCAGCTGTCCGGCGGCATGAAGCAACGTGTGCAGATCGCTCGCGTTCTCGCCAACCAGCCGCGCCTGGTCCTGATGGACGAGCCTTTCGGAGCCCTCGACGCGCAGACGCGTCAGGTGCTGCAGACCGAACTCGACACGATCTGGCGGAACACCGGCTGCACCGTCGTGTTCGTGACCCACGACATCGACGAGGCGATCACGCTCGCCGATCGGGTCGTGGTCATGAGCGCAGGGCCGAGTGCACGCATCAAGAGCGTCTACACCGTCGACGCGCCCCGCCCACGTGACCGGAAGAACCCGGCCGTGGCGGATCTCTACGAACGTCTTCGCGACGACATCCGTGCCGAAGTCGTTGCCTCACTGAGAAATCAAGGAATCGAGGAGGACGAGCTGTGACCGCAGTCGTCGCCGGTCGTCCCGCGACCGCATCAGCACCCAGCCGTCGGAAGGCAAGCCGAGCGCGCTCCATGAGCGGATCGGTCCTCCGCACGGCAGCCCTCTGGTCGGCGTCCGTCGTGCTCGGACTGGCCGTGTGGTCCTTCCTTGCATGGTGGTACGGGCCGACCACGATGGCGTCGCCCACGGCAGTGGTGTCCGCTGCCAAGGAACTGTCCGACAGCGGCGTCCTGTGGAGCTCGATCCAGGCGTCGGCGGGACGAATTCTCATCGGCTGGGCACTCGGCGTCGTGGTCGGAGCCCCCGTCGGAATTCTCATGGGCCGCATCGACATCGTTCGACAACTCCTCGACCCGTACATCGAATTCTTCCGATTCATCCCACCGATCGCGTTCGTGACACTCGCCGTCGTCTGGTTCGGCATCGGTGAGACGTCCAAGATCGTTCTGATCTTCTACACGTCGGTGTTCATCGTGACCGTCAGTACGATCGCGGCGACCGTCGCGATCAGCGACAACAAGCTGCAGGCAGCGGCCAATCTCGGTGCCGGTCGCTTCCAGATCATGAAGACGGTCGTGTTGCCGTCGACCGTCCCGGGAATCGTGACCGGTGCGCGTCTGGCGATGGGAAACAGCTTCCTGACGATCGTCTCGGCCGAGATCGTCGCCGCCAACGCCGGTATCGGCTCGATGATCTGGCAGGCTCGTAACTACGGACGCATCGACTGGACCTTCGTCGGAATCATCACGTTGGGAATCATGGGATTCCTCTTCGACCGCATTCTCCGAACGGTCTCCACCAGGTTCCTCGGAAAGTACGGAGTGAAATGACGAACGACACCGCCACCATCGCAGAGAAGGCCGGAATCCCCGGCGCCCCAACAGGTCTGACTGTCGAGCAGGAACGTCACCGCCGCAAGGTCGCGGTGGTCGGAGGCTACCGAATCCTGTCTCGCTTCGGACTGGACGAGGGAATCTCGGGCCACATCACGGCCCGTGACCCAGAGGACCCGGAAACCTTCTGGACGGCCCCGTTCGGTCGACACTTCTCGCAGGTGCGACCCGAAGAACTACTGCACGTCGGGTCGGACGGAACGATTCTGTCCGGTTCCGGGCCACTGAACCGGGCGGCCTTCGTCATCCACTCCAAGATCCACCACGCACGCCCGGACGTGATCGGCGCGGTCCACGCACACGGCCTGCAGGGCAAGGCGTTCTCGTCGCTGCACCAACTGCTTTCACCGATCACGCAGGACGCGTGCGCTTTCTACGACGATCACTCGATGTACGAGGAGTACCACGGTGTGGTTCTCGACGACGAGGAGGGCGAACGGATCGCGGCCGCACTGGGTTCGAAGAAGGCGGTCATCCTGACCAATCACGGCCACCTCACGGTCGGGGAATCCGTCGAGTCGGCCGTCTGGTGGTACGTGTCGATGGAACGCTCGATGCAGGCGGAGCTCGCGGCACGTGCGGCGGGAACGCCAGTGGTGTTGTACGACAAGATCGCGGCCACGACGTACGACGCCGTGGGGACCGAGAAGGTGGGGTGGTTCGCCTACTCGACCATCATCCAGAAGATCGCGGCCGAGGAGCCCGACATCTTCGGTCACTGATTTCGTTCTGCACTTCAAGCACCGGGTACGCGCGACGACTTGTCGCGCGTACCCGGTTTTCGTCGTGCACCGCCGATTGCACGGGCCGGCGGGAGTGTTCCGGTGAGCGAACCGTTTCCATTTCCTCTGCGCCGCACTGTGTTTACGGTTCGATCATGACTTCATCGGTGGACCTGTCGGTCGACATTCTGATCATCGGCGCCGGCCCGGCCGGGCTGTATGCCGCGTACTACGCCGGATTCCGCGGACTGCGGGTCGCCGTACTCGACGCACTGGACGAGCCCGGCGGGCAGATCAGCGCGATGTACCCGGAGAAGGCCATCCTCGACATCGCAGGGTTCCCGTCGGTGAAAGGACGCGACCTGATCGACGGCCTTCTGGCGCAGGCTGCTCCGTACTCACCCGAATACGTACTGGGCGAGCGCGCATCGAATCTGCGGCACCTTCCGGACGGATCCGTTGCGATCTCGACGGACAAGGACCGCACCATCTTCGCGGGTGCAGTCGTCATCTGCGGTGGCATCGGCGCGTTCACGCCGCGGCCTCTGCCGAAGGGGCACGGTTTCCTCGGTCGCGGGCTGAGCTACTTCGTGCCCGACCTGTCCGCGCATGCCGATCGCGACGTCGTCATCGTGGGCGGTGGTGACAGCGCGTTCGACTGGGCAGCCCATCTGGAGCCGATCGCGAAATCGGTGACTCTCGTGCACCGGCGTGACAAGTTCCGTGCGCACAAGGCATCGGTGGCCAAGGTGTTCGACAGCTCGGTGCAGGTCGTCGTCAACGCCGACGTCTCGGCGGTGCGCGGTGAGGAGTGGATCTCCGAGGTCGACATCGCGCACAAGGCAGGTCACCAGGACACCCTGTCGGCGCAGTCGGTCATCGCGGCTCTCGGCTTCACCGCCGACCTCGGTCCGCTGAACGACTGGGGCATCGCGATCGAGAACCGGCACGTACTCGTCGACACCCGAATGCAGACCACGGCCCCGCGCGTGTACGCAGCGGGCGACATCACCGACTACCCCGGCAAGGTGCGGCTGATCGCCGTCGGTTTCGGTGAAGCCGCCACCGCCGTCAACAACGCGGCCGCCGTCCTCGACCCCGACGCGGAAATCTTCCCGGGTCATTCCACAGAGCAGGAGAACTGACGTCATGCCGTTCGTCATCGGAGAAGCGTGCATCGATTACATGGATCGATCGTGCATGGAAGAATGCCCGGTCGATTGCATCTACGAGGGCAATCGCAAGCTGTACATCAACCCGGCCGAGTGCATCGATTGCGGGGCATGCGAATTGGCGTGCCCGGTCGAGGCCATCACGGTCGACCGCAAGGCGGATCCGGAGTTCCGCGAGGACAACAAGCGGTTCTTCCTCGAGGTGCTGGACGGAAGATCCGAACCGGTCGGAACGCCGGGCGGTGCCGCGAAGATCGGGCCGATCGGTGTCGACACTCCCATCGTCGACGAATTCGAGGAAGCCTGACCGGAACCGGACGAAACGGCTCGGCATGTAACGAACATGAGTCCAGTTCGCCCAATGAACCCGTTTCGGTGACCGAGCCGGCCGAAAACCCTTAACGTTCTGTCGGGGGAAGCCAACAGTCGAACACGAGGTGAAGAATGAGTTCCGCAGTTCCCGCATCCCCAGGTCCTTCGTCGGCTCCGCTGCTGCGCATCGATGCACGCCCGTCCGCGCCGTCTGCTCCTTCGGCGGATCTTGCGTCCGTCCTGGGGAAAGCGCGACTCATCCTCGACGCGTTCGACCGCGAGAACGCCGATCTGTCCTTGACCGAGCTCACCCGCCGCAGCGGTGTGGCGAAGGCGAGTGTGCATCGGTTGGCGGGTGAGCTGGTCGAGTGGGGACTGCTCGAGCGTGCGGGAACGAAATACCGACTCGGCCTCCGGCTCTTCGAACTCGGTCAGCTCGTACCGCGGCAGCGGATCCTGCGCGACGCCGCTCTGCCGTACATGGAGGATCTCCTGCTCGCCACGCAGGAGACCGTGCACTTCGCGGTTCGCGAGGGCCTCGACGTTCTCTACATCGAGAAGATCGTCGGGCACCGGGGACTGAACGAGAACTCCCGCGTCGCCGGTCGATTGCCGCTGTACTGCACGGCCACCGGCAAGATCATCATGGCCTTCTCGCCTCGCTCGGTGTTCGACGAGGTCGCGGCCCAGGGCTTCACCGCGCTGACGGCACGTACGACGATGTCGGTGTCGGTACTGGCGCACCAACTCGAGCGGATGCGACGCGACAAGCTCGCTGTCGAGGTCGAGGAGACGCGGCTGGGGTACATGAGTGTCGCGGTGCCGGTGTTCAGCGGCCACGACGTCCTGGCAGGCGCGCTGTCGGTGACGGCACCGACCTCTCGGTTGAACGTCAGTCGCGTCACCGGTGCACTGCGCACCGCGGGCATGGGGATCTCCCGCACGCTGCAGGCGATGAAGTGCCACCGACCCGACGGCCTCGCGAATCGCGAGTCGACGTGCCACCCGACGGTGTGCTCGTTCAACGGGTGCGGTCGGTGACCACCCGCGTCGGTACGTACCCGTAGCGTTCGGCATCCCAGGTGTTCGGTCCGACCCCACGGCCGGACAATTCGGCTTTCCGCACCTTGCCCGTGTCGGTCAGTGGCAGCTCGTCCACGACGTCGACGTAACGGGGCAGTGCGAAGTACGGCAGATGCGGTTCCGACCGGCGCAGCAGGTCGAGCGGATCGACGACGTGCCCGGTCCGAGGAACGACGGCCACCATGATGTCGTCCTCGGCCAGCGACGACGGGACAGGAAACGCCACCACCTGTGCGACGGCCGGATGCCGGCCGAGAACCGTTTCGACCTCGACGGACGACACGTTCTCTCCTCGTCGACGAATGACGTCCTTGATGCGGTCCACGAAGCGGAACCAGCCGTCGGGTTCACGGACGACCCTGTCGCCGGTACGACGCCAGGAGTCCGTCGCGGGAATCGGCTCGCCCAGATACCCGGTCGCGAAGGCGCCGGGCAGGTGAGTACGCACGACCAGTTCGCCCGGATTGCCGTCGGCGACAGCGTTGTCGGCGTCGAGCACGACCGCGTCGTATCCGGGACGTACGGTGCCCAGGTAGCCCGGGCGGGCTGTCGCCCAGTCGTTTCCGAGCACGAGATTGGTTTCCGTCGATCCGAACCCGTCGATCAGGTCCACGCCGAACCGTTCCCGGAACAGGGTGTACAGGTGCGGCGGCGTCGCCGGCGCGAGCGATCGGGTGACGGAATGTGCGCGGTCGGCCTCGGATGGCGGTAGCGACGACAACATGGCGACCATCGCGCCGAGGAGATAGGTCACCGTCGCCTGCGCGTCGGCGACGTCGGCCCAATGGGCACGGGCGGAGAACCGTTGTCCCAGAACGAACGTCGCACCCGCGACGAAGGCCTGGAACATGGCGTTGATCGCGTTGGTGTGGAAGAACGGCAAGCAGTTGTACAGCACGTCGTCCTGTGTCACCGCGAGCGCGTCACCGACACCGAGTCCCCAGTACACGAACTGCGCGTGTGGACACCGCACGCCCTTGGGAGGTCCGGTGGTTCCCGACGTGAACAGCACCATGGCGGTGTCGAGCGAATCGACGTCCGCGGCGGGAACCGATCGGCCGGTCTCGGGTGAGGGCGCGTCGGAACCGAACTCCCACAGGGCCCCTCGGAAACCGGCGGATCGAATCCGCTGCGTATGGACGGGTTCGGTGAACACGTGGCGTGCCCCCGAGGCTGCGAGGACGAAGGTCAACCCGTCGCCTCGCAACTCGGGGTTGACGGGAACGGCTACTGCGCCGATCCAGACGCACCCCAGCATGGCCTCGACCATCTCGATGCGGTTCGACGACAGCACGAGGACCGAATCACCCTGCACCACGCCGTGATCCAGTAAGGCGCCGCCCATCGACGCGACGCGCTCCGCGAGGAGTCCGTACGAGCGCGTCGTACCGGACCCGCGAAGCGCCGATGCGTCGGGACGCTCGGCAGCGCGCGCCGCGATCAGCGCCGGTATGGTTCTCACGCGTCGATCCAAGGGTTCAGCGATTCCGGAGCCCGGGAACGACCACTGCCCGGCCGGCCACTTTGCCTTCCCGCAGTGCGATCAGAGCGTCGGCGATGTCTTCCAGATCGAATCGCTGGACGGTCAGGACCAGATCACCGGACAGCAGTCGGTCGATCATGACAGGTGCGAGTTCGGCCTGTCGATCGGTCTTGCGCATCATGTTGACCGGAAGCAGCGACACGTCGCTGAGCAACCAGTTCGGCAGATCGACGGTCAGTTCCGTACCCAGGGTGTAGCCGATCAGCGCGGCCCGACCACCCGGCACCACCGTCCGCAGTAGCGGCGCGAGTACGTCGCCGCCCAGGGTGTCGATCAATACGTCGGCGACGGGCTCCGATCCGAGCGCCTCGAGCAACGTGTCCCCGCGCCCCACCACCGGCCGTACGCCTGCGGGCACCAACTCGACCTGGTCCTCGCGCGGTACGACCCCGATGACCTCGGCCGCTCCGGCCAGCAGCGCGAACTGTGCGGCCATCGCGCCGACGGCGCCGGACGCGCCGGAGACGACGACGCGTTCACCCGGCGCGACCCGAGCCACGTCGTTGACCGATACGTATCCGGTGGTGCTCGGCAGGAAGAAGGTCGCGGCGACGGCTGGATCGAGCTCGGCGTTCACCGGAGTGAGAGCGCGGTCGTCGACGACGACGTAGTCGGCCCAGCAGCCGTTCTTGAACAGTCCGATCCCTTTGCCGCGCACGAGGACTCGTGAGCCGATGGGCAAGGTGTCGGACTCCACCACGGTGCCGGACCCGTCCGTGCCGCCGATGTGCGGCAGCGTGGGCTTGACCCCGAACGTGCCGCTGGCGACGGTGAGGTCGAGATGGCCGAGGGCGGCCGCGTCGACCCGAACGAGGGAACGACCCGGTTCCCGCACCGGTACATCGATGTCCTCGACGACGGGGCTCTCGCCGTAGGTGTGCAGTAGCGCGGCGCGCATGTGGCCTCCTGAAATAGTGTGCGGGGTGGTCAGCGCAGTGTCTGTGCGGACCGTAGGGATGCGATCTGGTCGGGCGTGTAGCCGAGGATCGTGCTCAACACGTCGTCGGTGTCGGATCCGAGAACGGGGGCGGGGCGACGAACACCGCCCCTGGTGGACGACATACGGATGGGCGTTCCCTCGTGCAGGAAGGTGCCCGCCACGGGATGGTCGACGGGGACGTAGAACTGTCGATCACGCAGGTGCACATCGTGTTCCACGAGATCCCTGCCGTTCTGCACCGCGCCCGCGGGCACGCCCGCCTGCTGCAGCGCGTCCTGAACCACTGCGACCGGACGTACGCGGGTCCAGGCCTCCACGGCATCGCGTATGTCCTTGTCTCGGGCGCGTCGAGCATCGGCCGTCTGCAGAAGGGGGTCGTCGACCCAGTCGGTTCGGCCCACGACACGGCACAGGGCCGCCCACTCGGCATGATCGCGTACCGCCACGGCGCACCACGAGTCGGCGCCGAGGCATCGATACACCCCGTGCGGCGCATACAGTCTGTGCGCGTTGCCGATCGGGGTCGGAGTGATGCCCGCGCCGTTGGCGCTGACGACCGACGTACCCATGTGCGACGCCATCGCTTCGAGTTGCGAGAGGTCGATGTGTTGCCCGCGGCCGGTGCGGCTGCGATGTTCGAGAGCCGCGAGCGTCGCCAACGCCGCCTGCAACCCGGCGACGATGTCACCGTGGCCGTAGATGACTCCGACGACGTCGTCGACGGACCAGCCGGTCAGGGCCGTGAGACCGCTGCTGGCAGAGACGATGTCGGCGTACGAGACCCAGTCCTTGCGAGGTCCGGTATGGCCCATGCCGGACATGGAGGTGTAGACGATACCCGGGCGAATGCTGTCGAGTTCGGCGTAACCGAGGCCCATCCGTTCCATCACCGACGAACTGAAGTTCTCGACGACGACGTCGCACGTGGCGATCAGATCCCGCAGGACCGCAAGCCCTTCCGGCGATCTGGTGTCGAGTGTGATGCTGCGTTTGTTGCGGTTGACGTCGTTGAAGTAGCCGCTGGTGTTCGGGTCGTCGCCGCCGTCCCGCGACAGGTGCATGAACGGGGCGAAGCGCGTCGGGTCCGGTCGTCCGAGCGACTCGACCTTGATCACCTCCGCGCCGTGGTCGGCCAGAATGCGCGTGCAGTACGGACCCGCGAGAACCCAGGTCAGATCGAGCACGCGTATCCCGGACAGCGCGAGCGGACCGGCCTGTTCGCTGCTGTGGGCGGGGAGCCGTACATCGGGCAACGACGTCAGCAGCTGTTGATCCGCTCCCAGCGCCTGCACGTCCAGACGCGTCGGCCGACGGCCCTCGGGGAACGCGAAGCCGAAGCCGAGGTCGCGCACGGTTCCCGTCTCACGTTCCAGATCGACGAAGAAGTCGCGATCGTTGAGTTGAGGGTTGCGGATCGTTTCGTCCGGCCTGTCCACGGCCGCCCACGGCAGTCGGTGGTCCTGGGCCGCGGCGGCGAACTCTTCCTTCGTCCACGACGAGAGAATGCGGTTCAGGACGTCGAAGATGTGCTGCTGCCCCGACTTTCGGGTGCGGGCGTCGGCCCACTTCGGATCGCCCAGATCCTCCTCCACACCCATCTCGGTGAGCCATGCGACGAGGTTGTCCCACATGCGCGGGCTGCCGCCTAGGCCTCCTCCGAGGTGTCCGTCCGCGGCGTCGAACAAGCCGTGCGGCACGAGAGGATGCACACGGCCCGGACGCGGTGGAACTCGGTCTTCGTGCAGGTACGCCAGCGTTCCTGCTTCGAGCGCCGCCGCGACGCATTCCTGTGCCGAGATGTCGATGTCCTGCCCGCCGTGTCCGCGACGTCGGGCCGACAGGCCGAGCAGAGCGCCGATGGCAGCGTTGACGCCGGCGAGTTGTTCGGCTTGACCCTCGGGCAAAAGCAACGGGGGTCCGTCCGGATCCCCGACCTGTGCCATGGCGCCGCCGCGTGCGGCGACGGTCAGATCCGTTCCCTCCCAACCACTGTGGACGCCGTCGCTGCCGAACGGGGTGACGCGGACGCGGACGAGACCGTCGACGTCGGGCAAAGGCGTTGCGCCGGGCTGCCTTCCGTCGAGCACGATGTCGGCCCACTGCAGCAGAGTGGTCAGTGACGTCGACCCGCTCGCGGTGCCCGTCTCGACGACGACCGATCGCTTACCCGCGTGCCAGTGCGCGAACGTGCACCCGCCGAGGTCGCGACGCGTATCGTCACCCTCCGGTGGCTCGACGAGTACGACGTCGCAGCCGATTCCGACCAGCATCCGCCCGGCGGACCGCACGAAGGGCCCCGACAGCTCGACAACTCGGATGTCGTTGTCACTCAAGGTGGATCTCTCCGATCGTCGCGGTTGCTGGATGTCGTCGACACTAGATGCGCATCGGTTGTCGTGCGAACGGTGCGGGACCGCTGACCGGACCGATCTCGTATGCAGTGACCGTCGCCGTTCCTACTCTGTGCCTCATGACAACGTTGGAGCCACACACGATCGGCGAAGCCGCGGATCGTCTCGCCGCAGCGGCGCGCACCAGGCAGCCGTGTTCACCGGTGCGTGATCTCATCGGCCGCGACGACATCGCGTCCGCGTACCGGATTCAGTCACGCAACATCGATGCGCTGCTCGCGTCGGGGCGGACTGTCGTGGGTCGCAAGATCGGGTTGACGTCGCCCGCCGTCCAGCGTCAACTCGGCGTCGACCGACCCGATTTCGGAGTGTTGCTCGACGACATGGACTGCACGGGAGCGGGCCCGCTCGACATCACCCGTGTTCTGCAACCGAAGATCGAGGCGGAGATCGCCGTGATCCTCGATGTCGACGTCACCGAAGAGTTGACCGCAGAACGGGCGCCCGATGTGGTCTCGACCGTGTTCGCGGCCTTCGAGATCGTCGACAGCCGAATTGCAGACTGGGACATCTCGCTGGCCGACACGGTGGCGGACAACGCGTCGTCCGGCCTGTTCGTGCTCGGCGATTCGGTGCCACGTGTCGATGCACCAGATCTCGCCTCGGTCGCGATGACGCTGACCGCGGACGGAGTCGAGGTGTCCACCGGTCGTGGTTCGGACTGCTTGGGCAGTCCGTGGAACGCACTGGTGTGGTTGGCGAACACCTGCATCGAGTTCGGTGCCCCGCTCCGCGCAGGCGACATCGTGCTGACCGGAGCGCTCGGCCCGATGGTCCCCGTCGCACCGGGAAGCACGTACACGACGACGATCTCGGGAATCGGCACCGCCACAGCCACATTCACGCATCGACCGGAAGAGGACAGGTAGCACCATGGCCACCACGAAGGCCGCAGTCATCGGTTCCGGAAACATCGGAACCGATCTGGTCATCAAATTGAAGCGGATCGCGAAGAACGTCGAGATCGCCGTCCTCGTCGGAATCGACCCGGCATCCGACGGCCTCGCCCGCGCCGCCCGGATGGGCATCGACACCGTCGCCACCGGCGTACAGGGTCTGATCGAACACCCGGACTTCGACGACATCGAGATCGTCTTCGACTCCACGTCGGCTGCCGCCCACAAGGCGAACGAGGAGGCGTTGCGTCCGTACGGCAAACGCCTGATCGACCTGACGCCCGCCGCGATCGGCCCGTTCGTCGTCCCCGCGGTCAACCTGGACGAACACCTCGACGCGCCGGTGGTCAACATGGTGACGTGCGGCGGACAGGCGACCATCCCCGTCGTGGCAGCGATCTCGTCCGTCACCCCGGTCCACTACGCGGAGATCGTCGCGTCGATCGCGTCGAAATCCGCAGGTCCCGGTACGCGGGCCAACATCGACGAGTTCACCGAGACGACGGCCGCCGCGATCGAACAGGTGGGCGGTGCGGCACACGGCAAGGCCATCATCGTGTTGAACCCGGCAGATCCGCCTCTCATCATGCGAGACACCGTCCTGGCACTGGTGTCCGATCCGGACCAGGATGCGATCCGCCGGTCGATCCTCGACATGATCGACACCGTGTCGGCCTACGTACCGGGATATCGCCTCAAGCAGGACGTGCAGTTCACTCGTGTGGACGACGGCGACTCGATGACCACGCTGACCGGTGGCGTCGACAAGGGCCCAGGGCTGTGGAAGGTCTCGGTCTTTCTCGAGGTCGAGGGGGCTGCACACTACCTCCCGGCATACGCGGGAAATCTCGACATCATGACGTCGGCGGCACTGCAGGTCGCGGAGACGATCGCGGGCGACAGGGCAAAGGTGGCAGCACGATGAGCATCTCGACCGACAACCGTTCGACCGTGCCCGACGGCGCGGCGTTGTACATCCAGGACGTGACGCTGCGCGACGGTATGCACGCGTTGCGGCATCGCATCAGCCCCGAGAACGTGGGGCGAATCGCGGGCGCGCTGGACCGTGCAGGCGTCGACGCCATCGAGGTGACGCACGGGGACGGCCTTGCAGGCCACAGCCTCACGTACGGCCCCGGCAGCAACACCGACTGGGAATGGATCGAAGCTGCTGCGGCACAGGTTCATCGGGCCCGGCTCACGACGCTGTTGCTTCCCGGTGTCGGGACGGTCAAGGAGCTGAAGCGGGCGTTCGAGATGGGAGTGACGTCGGTCCGCGTCGCGACCCATTGCACCGAGGCGGACGTGTCCGCGCAGCATATTTCGACGGCACGAGAACTCGGCATGGACGTCTCCGGGTTCCTGATGATGTCCCATCTCGCGGAGCCGGCTCTTCTCGCGGAGCAGGCGAAGAAGATGGAGTCCTACGGCGCCCAGTGCGTCTACGTCACCGACTCGGGTGGGCGTCTGACCATGGATGGGGTGCGCGACCGCGTGCGCGCCTATCGGGACGTGCTCGATCCCGAGACGCAGATCGGAATTCACGCTCACCAGAACCTGTCGTTGTCCGTGGCCAATTCCGTTGTGGCCGTGGAGGAAGGCGTGACGCGTGTCGACGCGTCGCTGGCCGGGCACGGCGCAGGCGCCGGTAACTGCCCGCTCGAGCCGTTCGTGGCCGTCGCAGATCTGTACGGGTGGAAGCACAGCTGCGACCTGTTCGGGTTGCAGGATGCGGCCGACGACATCGTGCGTCCTCTTCAGGATCGACCGGTGCAGGTCGATCGCGAGACGCTCACCCTGGGCTATGCGGGCGTCTACTCGAGCTTCCTCCGGCACGCCGAATCCGCTGCCGCGCAGTACGGATTGGACACGCGCTCGATTCTGCTCGCTGTCGGTGAGCGGGGACTCGTGGGAGGTCAGGAGGATCTGATCGCCGACATCGCCTTGGATCTGTCGTCGGAGCGACGCGTCCGATCCTGACCGCCGATGCCCTCGCGCCTACTCTGCGCCGCTGACGATCTGGATCAGATTGCCGCAGGTGTCGTCGAACGTCGCGAGGGTCATCGAGCCCATCTCGGTGGGCTGCTGCGTGAACACGACGCCGAGCTTCGTGAGCCGCTCGTACTCGGCGTTCACGTCGTCGACCATGAACGACGTCGCCGGAATGCCGTCTTCCATCAACGCGGTCTTGAACGGCTTCAGGGCCGGGTGCACGTCGGGCTCGAGGGACACTTCCGGCCCGTCCGGATTCTCGGCGCTGACGATGGTGAGCCATTTGTGCTCACCGAGCGGGATCTCGTGCTTGACGACGAAACCCAGTGTCGTGGTGTAGAACTCGAGTGCCTTGTCCTGGTCGGGGACGAACAGGGACGAGATGTAGATCTTCACGTGAACTCCTGAGCGATGGGCCAGCGTTGCTGGATCCGGGCGAGTGGGCGTGTGTCGACATAGAGGAACTTGTAGCGGCCCTGACGCTCGGCGCGGACCAGCTGCGCCGAGGCCAGGACGTCGAGATGCTGCGAAACTGCTTGCCGCGACGACGAATTGCCGTGATTCATGATCAATCTCGTGCACAGTTCGAACAATGTCTGACCGTCGCGCTCCACCAGCTCGTCGAGGATGATTCGGCGAGTCGGGTCTGCGAGCGCCTTGAACAGTTCGGAGTCGTCCGGCTGTTCGGTCACGCCCTCACCATAGGCAAGCGATGACTTGCCTGTCAACGCATCAGAGCTGGTTGACGCGAATCAGGTTGCCCGCGGGATCGCGGAAGGCGCAGTCGCGCACGCCGTAGTCCTGATCGATCGGTTCCTGCAGTACGTCCGCCCCCGCCGCCTGCAGACGCTCGAAAAGACCGTCCAGGTCGTCGGTGGCCAGCGTCACGGCGCCGTACGAACCCTTGGCGATGAGGTCGAGAATGGTGCGACGCTCGTCGTCGGTGATTCCGGGGTCGACGGCAGGCGGGTGAAGCACGATCGAGGTGCCCGGCTGTCCGACGGGCCCGACGGTGATCCACCGCATGTCTTCGTAGCCGACGTCCTTGCGGACCTCGAAACCCAGTGTGTCGCGGTAGAAGCCCAGTGCCGCGTCGGCATCGGTGTGCGGGAGGAACGCGTAGTGAATGGTGATGTTCATGTCCATCACGCTAAAGGGGCTACTGCTGCCGCGCTTCTCGATTCCTGACCGGTCTCGTCACCTGTTTGGCCAGGCACGGCGGAATGCCCTCGCCGTGCTGTGAGTGGTCGCGTCGATAGACGCTCGGCGGCACGCCGACCAGCTCCGTGAACCGGGTACTGAACGTGCCGAGCGACGACGAGCCGACGGCGAAGCAGATCTCGGTGACACTCATGTCCCCGCGCCTCAGCAGCGTCATCGCCCGCTCGATCCGTCGCGTCATCAGGTACGAGTACGGGGATTCGCCGTAGACGCGGCGGAATTCGCGACTCAGATGACCGGCGGACATGTGCGCACCGCGCGCGAGTGCGTCGACGTCGAGAGGTTTCGCGTACTCGCGGTCGATCCGGTCGCGAACGCGTCGCATGGCGGTGATGTCGCGCAAGCGCTGTTCTTCCGCACGTTCCGGTGTCACCCCCGCATCGTTCCACGCCCGGAGCGCAGATCGGCCCCCAACCCGAGTACGGATTGGGGGCCGAGGGGTGCGACCGTCAGGGTGTCGGCGTCGCCGTCGTGGTCGGTGCGACCGATGTGGTGACCGGTGCTTCCGTCGTCGACGGGGCGGCCGGGGTCTCCGTGACAACGGCCGGAGCGCTCTCGACGGGGAGACCAGGAGCCGGGGCACCCTCGACCGGGGCGGCGGGAGCGACCTCGGCGGGAGCAGCAGGAACTGCTGCGAGAGGGGCAGGCGCGGCCGGTGCGACAGGCTGAACCGAGGCGCCGGACGCGACCGGTGCAGCGGATGTCGTCGTCGGAGCCGGGGTTGCCGACTGCGCGACCAGGAGAGCCTTCTGCTGAACCTCGGCCGACTTGATCGGCTTGCCCGCCTCGGCATCCTTGGCGAGCTGGGTCAGCCACGCCGCGGCGTACTGTGCCGACGTCAGCGGGCGTCCGTTCGACGCGTCCGCGTCACGCCAGTAGTCGAAGTGCGCTCCCGAGCCGGGGCCGAGCGTCTGACCGTACGGATCGTTCATCAGCACGGGCACGGTGTCGGTGTTCGATCCGATGAGGCCGACGATCTCCTTGACGATCTTCGACGGTAGGTAGGCCAGGTTGACGGCCTTGTCTGCGGGCAACGGCGCCTCGTCCGGGTCCGTTCCTTCCTCGGTGTCCGTCTTCGCGGATACCTTGGTAGTCGGGTCCGGAGGTGTGTACCCGGGCTCGGAGACCTTGATCAGAACCTGGAGGAAGGTCTCGTCACCGGCGAGCCAGTTGTCCTGCGACGCGATGTCCATGAAGGCGAGCCCGGCGATGCGTCCGATGACCATGGCCATGTCGGCGCCGGTGGCAGGGGTGACCGTGTTGTCGCGCTGGATGGCGTCGACGTCGAGCTGACGGCCGACGTTGGCGGCCAGGTGCAGCAGCGACGTGTTCTGCGGCATCGCGCAGGTCAGGTCCTTCTGCGAGCAGAACGACGCGACCTTGCCATCGAGTGCTCCGAAGCTGCCTGCCGTGCCCGGCAGCGCGCCCGCGCCTGCGGGGCCCGACGCGTTGTTCTGGTACTTGGTGTCGAAGTTGTCCGGGTTGGTGCCGGTCTTCGAGCCGGGGAACGGATTGTCGCCGTCCTCGCGCCCCGCGTCGGCCAGAATCACGACGCCGACGACCTGCGACGGGTCCACGATGCCGTACTTGCCGTTGTCGTCGGCGACCTGGTTGCCGATCTCCATCGCGGTACGACGGGTGACGTCGGCGCCCTCGCTGTAGCCGACGATCGCGAAGCGCGTCTTCGGGCAGGAGGCGACGATGGCCTTCATGACGGTCTGGGCGTTCTGGACACCGGTGTCGACGGCGGTCTCGTAGGTGGCGAGGTTAGCCGGGTAATCGATGTACACGGCTGCGTACGAACCCTGCTTCACGGCGTCGTTCGGAGCGCCGACCATCTGGTCGATCCAATCGCTCTCGAAATCGCCTGCGAGCGCGGCCGGGAGGGCGGTGCCGTCGGGCGTCGTCAGAAATTTCGTCGCGCTGTTGCTCGGAGTGTCGCCGCGTCCACCGATCGCGATGCTGACCATGTCGTAGCAGGTCGCGGTCGACGCGAGTTCTACCTCGGCATCGGACGACGACAGCGTGTCGGTGGTGAGAACCGCTGCACCGACGGCCAGGGCTCCCAGGGACACGAAGGCGACGGCGCTGGTGATCAGCCGTCGGGTCTTGCGAGGCGAGCGAATACCCATGTTCCATCCCAATCAGTTCGTCGCGCTGCATCCGAGGGGCGTGCGGCGCGGGCGGGCTACACGGAATTCGTCTCTCCTGTCATTCGCGTTACAGGGCGTCGGGAACTTCGTGGACCCATACCCTAGGGGGGTATGGTAGAACGGAGTGATGAACATGACGGTGAAGCTCGCGGGGTACGTAGTCGGAATTACATTGGTGTTCTTCGCAACATACGCACTCGGTACCGCCGTCGGACCGGTCGGAGAAGCTCCGGCTCAGCACGAACATGCGCAGGTAGTCGATGGCCAGTGAAAGAACGGCGGGAGGAATGACCCAGGTCGAGTTGGTTCTGGGCGGCATGACGTGTGCTTCGTGCGCCAATCGGATCGAACGCAAACTCAACAAACTCGACGGCGTCACCGCGACGGTCAACTACGCCACCGAGAAGGCGCGCGTCACGAGTGACGGCGTCCCCGCCGAGGACCTGATCAAGGCCGTCGAGGCCGCGGGGTACACCGCGACGCTCCCGGCCGCGGAACCCGAAGAGGCTCCGGAAACGGATCCGCTGAAACAGCGATTGCTGGTCTCGGCGGTTCTGTCGGTCCCGGTGATCGCGATGGCGATGGTGCCTGCGCTGCAGTTCACGAACTGGCAGTGGTTGTCGCTGACCTTGGCTGCACCCGTCGTCGTGTGGGGTGCGTGGCCGTTCCACAAGGCTGCGTGGACCAATCTGCGGCACGGCACGTCGACGATGGACACGCTCGTCTCGATGGGCACGCTCGCCGCGCTCGGCTGGTCGGTGTACGCGCTGTTCTTCGGAACCGCAGGCACGCCGGGCATGAAGCACCCGTTCGAGCTGACGATCGCGCGAATGGACGGGTCGTCGAACATCTACTTCGAGGCCGCGGCAGGCGTCACGACGTTCATTCTTGCGGGTCGCTACTTCGAGTCGCGGTCCAAGCGTCGGGCCGGGGCGGCGCTGCGGGCGTTGCTCGACCTCGGCGCCAAGGACGTGACGGTGCTGCGCGACGGCGTCGAACATCAGGTTCCCGTGGCCGATCTCGCCGTCGGAGACCTGTTCCTCGTGCGACCCGGCGAGAAGATCGCGACGGACGGCGTCGTCGATTCCGGTGCGTCCGCGGTCGACGCGTCGATGCTCACCGGTGAATCCGTGCCCGTCGAGGTAGCCGTGGGCGACACCGTGGTCGGTGCGACGGTCAACGTCGGCGGCAAGCTCGTCGTGCGGGCGACGCGGATCGGATCGGACACCCAGCTCGCGCAGATGGCCAAGCTCGTCGAGGACGCACAGACCGGAAAAGCGCAGGCGCAGAAGCTCGCCGACCGCATCTCCGGTGTCTTCGTGCCGATCGTCATCGCCATCTCGGTGGGAACGCTCGGGTTCTGGCTCGGCACAGGCGGTTCCGTCGCCGCTGCCTTCACGGCCGCGGTGGCGGTACTCATCATCGCGTGCCCGTGCGCACTGGGGTTGGCGACGCCGACGGCCTTGATGGTCGGCACCGGACGGGCCGCGCAGCTCGGCATTCTGATCAAGGGACCCGAGATGCTCGAGTCGACGCGTCGCATCGACACCGTCGTGCTCGACAAGACCGGAACCGTCACCACCGGCGTCATGACGCTGCTCGCCGTCCATGCCGCGCCTGGCGAGGATGCCGACGAGGTTCTGCGCGTTGCCGGTTCGATCGAGGCGGGCTCCGAACATCCGATCGCGCGTGCGATAGCCGATGCGGCCGAGGACAAGTGGCCCGTCGACGAGTTCTCGAACGTGGCGGGCGCGGGAGTCACCGGAATCGTCGACGGCCGAGCCGTCGTGCTGGGACGTGCTGCGCTGCTGACGGAGTGGGCTCAGCCGCTCCCACCGGAGCTCGAGATGGCGATGGCCGACGCCGAACACGACGGCCGTACCGCGGTCGCGATCGGGTGGGACGGCACGGCACGCGGCGTTCTCGTCGTCGCCGACGCGATCAAACCCACGTCGACACAGGCCGTCGCCGAACTACGTGAACTCGGCCTGACGCCCGTCATGCTGACCGGCGACAACGAAGCGGCGGCGAAGAAGATCGCCGCCGAGGTCGGAATCGACCACGTCATCGCGGGCGTCATGCCGGAAGGAAAGGTCGACGCGGTTGCTCGGCTTCAGTCCGAGGGCAAGGTCGTCGCGATGGTCGGCGACGGCGTCAACGACGCGGCCGCCTTGGCCACGGCCGATCTCGGCCTGTCGATGGGGACGGGCACCGACGTCGCGATCGAAGCGAGCGACTTGACGCTCGTGCGTGGGGATCTACGGGCCGTCGGCGACGCCATTCGGTTGTCGCGGCGCACGTTGACGACCATCAAGGGCAACCTGTTCTGGGCGTTCGCGTACAACGTCGCGGCGATTCCGCTCGCGGCAGCGGGCCTGCTGAATCCGATGCTCGCGGGGGCGGCGATGGCCTTCTCTTCGGTGTTCGTGGTCAGTAACAGTCTGCGTTTGCGGAGATTTTCTGCCTCGTAGTACAAGATGGAGGAATGGCCGACGCAGTAGATGTCCCTATCCGTGACGAGTCGATCCGGCTCGGGCAATTCCTGAAGCTCACGAATCTCATCGAGTCCGGGTCCGAGGCGAAGGAAATCATCGCCGACGGCCTGGTCAGCGTCAACGGGGAAGTCGATGTGCGACGCGGCAGGCAGCTTCATCAAGGAGATGTCGTCTCCATCGACGGTGGGCCTTCCGCCCGCGTCGTGAACGGTGGCGGCTGGTGAGCGTCGGCGAGCGCGGTCTACCCAGAGAGCAAGTTCCAGGCGCGTTCGACGTCGGCGCGCGGGCGTACGACAGGCTCGTCGGCGCCAACCCCGGATATCACGAGCACCTCGCCAAGTCCGCCGAGCGACTACGGCTGCCCGGGCTGGGCGACGGGCTTACCTTGCTCGACATCGGCTGTGGCACAGGCGCATCCACGGCGGCGCTGTTGAAGGCTGCGCCGCACGCCACGATCGTCGCGGCCGATGCGTCGTCGGAGATGCTCGAAGTCGCGCGGAGCAAGCAGTGGCCACCCAACGTCACGTTCGTGCACTCGCGGGTGGAAGACCTGCACGAGAACGGGGTCGACGGGCCGTTCGACGGTATCCTCGCCGCATACCTGATCCGGAACGTCGACGACCCGGACACGGAGCTGAAGTCGTTGTGGTCCTTGCTGAAACCGGGTGCATCGATCGCGTTCCACGAGTACTCGGTG
This sequence comes from Rhodococcus sp. B10, assembly GCF_011770055.1. NCBI lineage: Bacteria > Bacillati > Actinomycetota > Actinomycetes > Mycobacteriales > Nocardiaceae > Rhodococcus > Rhodococcus sp. B10. The sequence goes on from NZ_JAAFYV010000014.1 coordinate 118,568, forward strand.
CGCGATTCCCGTCGTGCGCAGGCGTTGTGGTCGCTGGTGTGCTGGGCGGTGATCATTCCGCTGGGGTATCTCGCGACTCGGGATGCCACGCTGTACAAGCATCTGTGGCGCAGTGTCGTGACGTTCGACGGCGCAACCGAATTCACGCGGCGCATGCAGCGCGCCGGGTTCACCGGCCTCGGCACCGAGACGATGACCGGATGGCAGAACGGCGTCGTACACACGTTCCTCGGGGCGCGGCCGTCGGAGATCGTATGAACGACCGCAGACGCGTCGTACACGAAGGGCCGGACGGATATCCGTCTGCTGCGTCGTTGGCGTCGGTGCCGCGCGTCGCGGTGATCGGCGGCGGTATCGCCGGGTTGTCGGCGGCAACAGCGCTGGCGGAACGCGGCGTCTCCGTCACGGTGTTCGAGAAGGAGTCGTACCTGGGTGGCCGGGTCGGCGGTTGGTCGACTGTTCTGGACGACGGGTCGCCTGCGACGATGAGCCGCGGGTTCCACGCGTTCTTCCGCCAGTACTACAACCTCCGGAACCTGTTGCGGCGGACCGATCCTGACCTGTCCCGGTTGCACGAGGTGGAGGATTACCCGCTGATCGACGACTCCGGCCGCGTGGACGGATTCAAGGGATTGCCGTCGACACCGGGGTTGAATGCGTTCGCGTTCGTCGGTCGGAGTCCGACGTTCCGGTTGCGAGACCTGTTCTCGCTCAACGCTGTTGCGGCGCTTCCGTTGATGACGGTCAGTGTCCCCGGGATCTACGAGCAGCTCGACGAGGTGCCCGCCGCGGAGTTCCTGCGGCGCATCAACTTTCCCGAGCCGGCCCGTCACCTTGCGTTCGGTGTGTTCTCGCGCAGCTTCTTCGCCGACCCGGAAGAGATGTCGGCGGCCGAACTGGCGATGATGTTCCACCTGTACTTCCTCGGCTCGTCCGAGGGGTTGGTGTTCGACGTGCCGGTCGGGCCGTACCCGCAGTCGCTGTGGGAACCGTTGGGCGAGTATCTGACCGGCCTCGGCGTCGACATCCGATTGGGTGCGGCGGTGAAGGAGATCTCGCGGGGCTTCGACGTCGACGGTGAGAAGTTCGACGCGGTGGTGTTGGCGACGGATATCGGTGGCCTGCAGAAGTTGACCGGTTCTCTGGGGACTGCCGCGTGGCGCTCGCAGGTGGCAGGGCTGCAGAACACGCCGCCGTTCCTGGTGCACCGCGTGTGGCTGGACAAGCCCGTGAACGCGGACCGACCCGCGTTCATCGGCACCGGCGGAATGCCGCCGATCGACAACATCAGTGTGCTCGAGAGGTTCGAGGACGAGGCTGCCGAATGGGCTGGGCGCACGGGCGGTTCGGTCGTCGAGTTGCACGCCTATGCCGCAACGGAATCCGAGGACGTCACGCGTGAGCAGCTGATGGCGCGGATGCATGAGATCTATCCGGAAACGGCCTTGGCGACGGTGGTGGACTCGCGCACGGAATGGCGAGATGATTGCCCGCTCTTCGGTCTGGGAGCTTTTGCTGGCAGACCCACCGTGCGCACGCCGGAGCCGGGACTCGTGTTGGCGGGCGACGGGATTCGCATCGACCTGCCCGTCGCGCTGATGGAACGTGCAGCGACGACGGGTCTTTCGGCGGCGAACACACTGTTGTCCGGCTGGGGTATCGCGGGGCACGACATCCTGACCGTCCCGGTGCGGGGGCGCTACCGGGTGTTCGACGCCTTGGCGTCCTTGCGTCAGCTCTGAGGGTTCGGCTGGGTCAGCGCCCCTTCGACCTGAGGTGGTACCGACGCTCGGCGTAGTCGAGGTCGTCCTTCCACAACCGGGCGGCGGTGAAGTTCATCGCCGGACGCAACACGGGCGAGACGCGTCGGGCAATCTTGAAGCCCTTGCGGTCCGAGCTCGCGATGGTGGCCTCGATGACCGCCGTGCGCGGCTTACCGTCCGGGCCGGGGCCGAGTGGCGTCGCATGGGTTTCGACGACGCTTCCCACGCCCTCGCCTTCGAGGATGCGCATGATGATCGTGCGTGGACCCGGGCAGACGAACTCCGCCCGCACCGGGACGCCGATGCCCCGGCTGACGCGAAAGGTGACGTCGACGAGGAATCGGTCGTCCTCCTCGGGGACGTCGATGTCGCGGGGCGCGTCGACGACCTTCAGTCGCGCGAACGAGTACGGGTGGAACCAGGCGCCGTGCCACGGATCGAGACGGTTGGCGATGACGTCGTCGGTTTCGCAGATACCCGTCAGGGTGATGACGGCGTCGATGCTCGTCGACGCGGCGGGGCGGATCGGGACAATGGGGACGTCCGTCGGCTCCTCGCCGCCCAGGTCGTCGAGGCGGACCCACACGAGAACGCCGTCGTCGAACGCGGGAAACGGTCGCCAGCCGGGGCGACCCTTGGGGCCGAGCGGCATGCCGTGCCACAGGCAGATGAGGGTGTCGCACTCGATCTTGGCCTTGTCGAGCGGCGCGCCGAGGTGCGGGCACGATCCGGGTGCGATGTGGATGCCGCCCGTGTCGTCCCGCCAGGCAACGAGTTCGATGCCGGCGATGTCGCGGCCGAACGGTTCCTTCGTGCCGATGTCGCGGCTCGCGGCGAAGACGAACCAGTTGCCCGTCGGCCTGGTCTTCGCGCGCTTGAGCGCAGACTCGATGACCTGCGGGTTCGCGCCCTTCCAGGTGGGCTCCTGCTTCGCCCACGACTCGGTCGGAAGCGGTTGCAGGGGGATCTTCTTCGGCCAGCGGCTGCGTAGCGCTTCGAGCGACACCATGATCAACAGGGTAGGCGGGTTCCGCGCAGGTTGCAGCGAGTGCGCGGGTTGCAACGTGCGCGTGTGCTGGAAGGTGCGCGGTGGGGGTG
>NZ_JAAFYV010000138.1:0-369 GCF_011770055.1 Rhodococcus sp. B10
CCTTGACCTCGTAAGCGAAGACGGCGCCGCCGTCGATGGAATCGAAGCGCGACAGCTGCGAACCCAAGCCGGGGCCGTAGAAAATGTTGTCCCCCAGGACGAGGGCGGCGCTGTCGCTGCCGATGTGGTCCGCGCCGAGTACGAAGGCTTGCGCGAGACCGTTCGGCTCGTGCTGGACCTGGTAGGTGAGGTTGATGCCGAACTGGGAACCATCGCCGAGCAGACGTTGGAACTGGTCCGCGTCCTGCGCGGTGGTGATGATCAGAATGTCGCGGATGTTCGCCAGGATCAACGTCGAGAGCGGGTAGTAGATCATCGGCTTGTCGTAGACAGGCACCAACTGCTTACTGATCCCCATCGTGATCGGAT
>NZ_JAAFYV010000139.1:0-363 GCF_011770055.1 Rhodococcus sp. B10
CCAAAACCGGCGACGAACTCCTCCCCACCGAAATCCCCGCCAACGTCTACGAAGGCCTCAAAGCCAACAAAGCCGTCGAAGTCCACGTCTTCGGCCGCCGCGGCCCCGCACAAGCCAAATTCACCCCCCTGGAACTGCGCGAACTCGACCACTCCCCCAACATCGAAGTCATCGTCGCCCCCGAAGACATCGACTACGACGAAGGCTCCGAAGCCGCACGCCGCGGCTCCAAACAGGTCGACATGGTCGCCAACACCCTGCAGGACTGGGCCATCCGCGACGTCGGCGACCGCCCCCACAAACTGTTCCTCCACTTCTTCGAATCCCCCACCGAAATCCTCGGCGACAACGGCAAAGTCGTCG
>NZ_JAAFYV010000140.1:0-297 GCF_011770055.1 Rhodococcus sp. B10
CACCCACGTGTTACTCACCCGTTCGCCGCTCGTGTACCCCGAAAGGCCTTACCGCTCGACTTGCATGTGTTAAGCACGCCGCCAGCGTTCGTCCTGAGCCAGGATCAAACTCTCCGTAAAAGACTCTAGAAACAACAACCCTCCACAAAGAAGGATCGCGAATCAGTTCAAAAACCAAAGAGCCAAATCACTAGCAAAAAAACTCAACTAGCAAAAAATGTCCCCTCACCCCAGACGGGAAGAATGAAGCAAGAAGACGTCACACCCACACCCCGAAAGGCATGAGCGCCAAAAACA
>NZ_JAAFYV010000141.1:0-294 GCF_011770055.1 Rhodococcus sp. B10
CCGTCACCGAGGAAACCTCCGGCATCGACCTCGTGCTGCAGCAGTTCCGCATCGCCAACGGCGAAGAACTGTCGATCACCGAAGACCCCGAACCGCGCGGACACTCCTTCGAGTTCCGCATCAACGGCGAAGACGCCGGCCGCGGCTTCCTGCCCGCACCCGGACCAGTCACCACCTTCATCGCCCCCGAAGGCCCCGGCGTCCGCGTCGATTCCGGTGTCGAGTCCGGCTCGGTGATCGGTGGCCAATTCGACTCCATGCTCGCCAAGCTCATCGTCACCGGCGCCACCCGCG
>NZ_JAAFYV010000142.1:0-288 GCF_011770055.1 Rhodococcus sp. B10
CGGTGTAGATGCTCATGTCGGTGGTGACGTTGTCGATCAGGGTCGGTCCGAGCCAGAATCCGTCTTTGCCGCCGTCGGGCTGGACTTGGCGGCCGTCGACGACGATGGTGGCGCCTGCTGCTTCGCCTGCGTCGACGTAGGAGGCGACTTTGTCGCGGTGCGCCTGGGTGACGAGGGGGCCCATGTCGGAGTTCTTGGTGCCGTCGCCGGTGACGAGGGGGGTGGTGCGTTCGACGATTTTCGCGACGAGGTCGTCGGCGATGTCGCCGACGGCGACGAGTGCGGAGA
>NZ_JAAFYV010000143.1:0-278 GCF_011770055.1 Rhodococcus sp. B10
GACGTCGGCGACCGCCCCCACAAACTGTTCCTCCACTTCTTCGAATCCCCCACCGAAATCCTCGGCGACAACGGCAAAGTCGTCGGCCTACGCACCGAACGCACCGAACTCGACGGCACCGGCAACGTCCGCGGCACCGGAAAATACAACCAATGGGACGTCCAAGCGGTCTACCGCGCCGTCGGCTACCTCTCCCAGAACATCACATCCCTGCCCTTCGACGAACAAGCAGGCACCATCCCCAACGAAGCCGGACGCGTGCTCGCCGACACGGGTCA
>NZ_JAAFYV010000144.1:0-266 GCF_011770055.1 Rhodococcus sp. B10
CCACCCGCTCCGGACTCTCGTCCTCCCCATCCGGATCGAGCACGTCATACAACCGGCCCGCCGCCGCCTTGAAATGATCCGGACCCAACTCCCGCGCCAACTGCGCCAACTGCGCCTCCGCACGCTCGCGCGTCTCGATATCGACCTTCCCACCCAACCGGCGAAAGAACTTCCGCACGATCTGCTGATGCTCCTCCCCGATCACCCCGTCCTCACCAGCCCGCGAGGTATCCGCCGACAACGGCTCCAACCGCTCCCCCGTCAAC
>NZ_JAAFYV010000145.1:0-258 GCF_011770055.1 Rhodococcus sp. B10
CCTTTCCCTCACGGTACTAGTCCGCTATCGGTCACCAGGGAGTATTCAGGCTTATCGGGTGGTCCCGACAGATTCACAGCAGATTTCACGGGCCCGCTGCTACTTGGGCATCCACACTCGACAGTCATGGGTGTTTTCGTCTACGGGACTCTCACCCTCTACGACAGGCCGTTCCAGACCACTTCGACTAACACCATGATTTATCACTGTCGGACAGTCCGGCAGAACCATCACATGCAAACCCCACAACCCTCCATA
>NZ_JAAFYV010000146.1:0-257 GCF_011770055.1 Rhodococcus sp. B10
CCTTTCCCTCACGGTACTAGTCCGCTATCGGTCACCAGGGAGTATTCAGGCTTATCGGGTGGTCCCGACAGATTCACAGCAGATTTCACGGGCCCGCTGCTACTTGGGCATCCACACTCGACAGTCACAATGTTTTCGTCTACGGGACTCTCACCCTCTACGACAGGCCGTTCCAGACCACTTCGACTAACACCATGATTTATCACTGTCGGACAGTCCGGCAGAACCATCACATGCAAACCCCACAACCCTCCATA
>NZ_JAAFYV010000147.1:0-255 GCF_011770055.1 Rhodococcus sp. B10
AACCGAGTAGCGGTTGCCGCGATAGGACACCAGGGCTTGTCGAGAGACGACACGTTCGGTGGACACGATCGCTGGATACGCCGCGGTCGGCAGTGGATGCAATCCTTCGGCAGTGGCCAGGGTCGCGTCCGATGCTCGGCCGTCCTTCGTCGGCCGCAACCTGGTGTCGCCGCGCAGACTGCAGAACCGATCGAGATTTGCTTGTGCCCCCTCGACGGTCAGGTCGTCAGCGAGAGTGCGCCACCAACGCTGTGC
>NZ_JAAFYV010000015.1:0-116133 GCF_011770055.1 Rhodococcus sp. B10
TGCGAGAGCGACTTTCCGTGCGCAGGCCTGATTCTCCAGGACCGCGACCTGCGACAGTTCACCCAACACCGCCGTGTCGATGACCGGTTTCTTCTGTGGTCCGACGTATTTCGCGAACGCGCTGCGCCTAGTGAACGGCATGGATTCAAGCCCCCGACTCGATTCGAACTTATGTTCGACTATACCACCGGAGATCGGGATGTCAAGGAAACTGGTTGTCTCGCAGTGCATTACGATCGAATCGGCACTATCACATGCCACCGACAAGAACGCGCCACGAACCGGGGTCGCGGGCTTCCCTCCACGACGACGTAGCGGCGGACCCTGCTTCGAACGCCCTCTACAGCGCTGCGCCGCATGAAGTTTCGGCCCGCCCCAAAGTGCGGTCATCCTCGACAATCGAATCGAACGCGACCGATCACTGTTCGACGGGTGAAGAATCCGCAGAAGGCGTCGGTCGCAGCCCTGACCGCTACCGGCGCCTGCGTGGGTGTCGGCGCAGCACTGGTGTGACGTTCGGCGTTACCGCAAGGCGCAGACGCCGTCGACTACTTCTCTGTCGCTGAGCCTTCGCGACCTACGCCTCACCGGCCGAGCCTGAACGACGTCACGACCGCAACGCCCCCAGCAACCGGTCGAGCATCGCGTGCGCATTCCGACGATCCTGCGGGGCTGCGTCGGCCCTGGCCAACCACAGTGCAGCCTCGTTCATTGCCCCCGACAACATGACCGCAGCAGGGTCGGCCGACGCGCCGGACAAACCGAGCAACTCCGCCAAGCCCTCCCGCAGAAGCCTGCCCGAATGCCGGGCGTCGGACTCCCGCCACGTCGCCCACCCGAGAACCGCAGGCCCGTCGACCAGCAGAATCTGTCGATGCGCGTCGGAACACGCGGCGTCGACGAATGCGTGACAGCCGTCGACCAACTGACCCCAGTCCGTGTCCGCGCGTGACGCGGCGTCCGACACCGCGTCGGCGACACGCTCGGCGACCAGATCGAGCACCGCCGCGAAAAGGCCGTTCTTGCTTTTGAAATGGTGATACACCGCGCCGCGCGTCACACCCGATCGAGCCGCGACGTCTTCGAGACCGACGCCGGAAAATCCCGACTCCGCGAACATCTCACGCGCAACGTCGAGCAAGTGCGCAGTCGTGACGGCGCTCTGCTCCTTCTTCGTCGGACTCATCGTTTCCTCCCTTGATACGTACACAGTGTATGTGTAGTCTCAAACACATACAGACTGTACGTATCTATAGGAGGTCCATGATGCTCAGCAGCTTCTACCCCGTTCTGATGACCCACGACGTACGCGCCACGGCGTCGTTCTACGTCGAAACGTTGCAGTTCGAGACGACGTTCGACAGCGACTGGTACGTCAGTCTCAGACGCGACCCGAATTTCGAACTCGCCATCCTGGACGCGTCGCACGAGACGATTCCGCCCGCACTTCGCCACCCGTCCCGCGGAACGCTTCTCAATCTGGAAGTCGACGACGTGGACGCAGAATACGACCGCCTCGTGGTGCGCGGCGGTGCCACGCTTCTGCTCGACATCCGCAGCGAGGACTTCGGTCAACGACACTTCATCATCGCCGCACCGGACGGCGTCGGACTGGACATCATCACCAACATCGCTCCGACCGCGGAGTTCGCCGACAGTTACGCACCCGCAGCCACGAAATAATCGACGGGGCGTGCAAGCATGTCCCTTCATGAGCACACTTGTCTGCTTTCACGCCCATCCCGACGACGAGGTCTTCAACACCGGCGGCGTCATGCGCCTCGCGGCCGACGCGGGGCATCGGGTCGTGCTGGTCACCGCGACCGACGGTGCCCTCGGCGAGTTTCCCGACGGCATTCTCGCCGAGGGCGAGACCCTGGCCGAACGTCGCAAGACCGAGCTTGCGACATCTGCGGGCATCCTCGGTGCGGATCGAGTCGTCATGCTGCACTACGCCGACTCCGGTATGGCCGGAACACCCGAGAACGACGCGCCCGACGCATTCTGCAACGTCGACGTCGACGAGGCAGCAGGCAAGCTCGCCGCCGTACTCGACGAGGAGAACGCCGACGTCCTGACCATCTACGATCCCAACGGCGGCTACGGGCACCCCGATCACATCCAGGTGCACTACGTCGGCGCGAGGGCCGCGGAACTGGCCGGGACGAAGAACGTCTACGAGACGACAGCCAACCGCGACCACATGAAGAAACTCGTCGAGCTCAACCCGAACTGGGCCGACGAGGACAACTCGCTCGACCTCGACACGTTCGGGCTGCCCGAGTCGGAGATCACCACCGTCGTCGACGTCAGCACGGTCATGGATGCCAAGCGCAACGCCATGCTGGCGCACGAGACGCAGGTCGGTGACTTCGGGCCGTTCCTGCAGATGCCCGTCGACATGCTGCAGGCCGCGTTCGGGCGTGAGTGGTTCAGACGCGTCGGCGGCGGCCCCAGTCTGACGGAAACGGAACTTCCGCTGTAGTGCGCCTGGCGGCGCTCGTGCGTGAATAGTTGGAGCGGAGGCCAACTTTCCGCGCACGGGTGCGACGCGCATGTCCCGTGCAAGCGTCGTGCAAGCGGACGGGTGCACTGTTCGTGGCATGACACCAGCTATCGAGGCAGTGGACCTCGTCAAGATGTTCGGCTCGCACCGCGCCGTGGACGGCGTATCCCTGACGGTTCCCGCAGGCGCCGTGTACGGCGTCCTCGGGCCGAACGGTGCAGGCAAGACCACGACCGTTCGCATGCTCGCCACCCTCCTGCGTCCCGACGGCGGCGCGGCGCGCATCTTCGGCCACGACGTCATGTCCGACGCGACCGCCGTGCGCTCGCTCGTCGGCGTCACCGGCCAGTACGCCTCCGTCGACGAGGATCTGTCGGCGACCGAGAACCTCGTCGTCTTCTCCCGGCTCCTCGGCCTCGGCCGAAAAGAGAGCCGCCGCAAGGCCTCCGAGCTGCTCGAGGAGTTCGGACTCACCGAGGCCGCGAGCCGTCCGCTGAAGAATTTCTCCGGCGGTATGCGTCGTCGACTCGATCTCGCGGCCAGCCTCATCTCCTCCCCTCCCCTGCTGTTCCTCGACGAACCGACCACCGGTCTCGACCCACGCACCCGCGCGCAGATGTGGGAGACGATTCGCCGACTCGTCGCCCAGGGCTCCACCGTTCTGCTGACGACGCAGTACCTCGACGAGGCCGATCAGTTGTGTGACCGGATCGCCGTCATCGACCGCGGCAAGGTCATCGCCGACGGCACGGCGGACGAGCTCAAGGCGTCGGTCGGCATCTCGTCGCTGCAGCTGACACTCGCCGACGGCACACAGTTCGACGCGGCCCGGTCCATCGTCGCCGCGCAGCTCGGCGTCGAGGTGTCGGCGTCCGCCGAATCCGGCCGTCTCACCGCACCGATGACCGACCCGTCGCACACTCCCGAGATCTTGATTCGGCTACGCGAGCACGGCATAGCCGTCGACGAAATCACCGTCTCCAAGCCCAGCCTGGACGAGGTCTTCATGACCATCACCGGACACGACACGATCGAGGCCGCATGACCACGACACTCACCAAACCCGAACCCGCACAACGACAACTGAACCCGCAGCGCACCATCTCGCTTCGACAGTCCGTCGCCCATTCGCTGACCATGGCGTATCGCGGACTGCTCAAGTTCAAGCACAACCCGGAACAACTGTTCGACGTCGTCTTCCAGCCGGTCATCTTCACCTTGATGTTCGCCTACATCTTCGGCGGCGCGATCAGCGGAAACGTCGACGCGTACCTGCCGCTCATCATTCCGGGCATTCTCGCGCAGACGGTCATCACGACCTCCGTCGTCACCGGCACACAGCTGCGTGAAGACATGGACAAGGGCGTGTTCGATCGCTTCAAATCGCTTCCCATCGCCCGTATCTCGCCGTTGGCCGGGGCACTGACCGCCGACGTCGTGCGCTACTTCATCGCCACCGTCATCACGTTCGGCACCGGCTACGCGATGGGCTACCGACCCGGCGGCGGAGCACTCGGCATCCTCGCTGCAGGCGCACTGGTGATCTTCTGCGCATGGGCCATCAGCTGGATCTTCGCCCTGATGGGCGTCCTGATGAGCAAAGCCTCGTCGGTACAGGGGGTGTCGATGATGATCCTGTTCCCGTTGACGTTCCTGTCCAACGCATTCGTGCCCGTCGACACGATGCCTGGCTGGCTGCAGACGTTCGTCGGCGTCAACCCGGTTTCACACCTCGTGACGGCTGTTCGCGAACTGTCCAACGACGGGCACGTCGGAATCCACGTCCTGTGGTCGATTCTCGGCGCGGCGATCGTCGTCGCGGTCGTCGCACCACTCACCGTCAGGGCGTACATGCGCAAGGCGTGACGTTCCCGGGTCAGGACCGAAGCAGCTCGAGTATCCCTTCGAGCGCTTCGGTTCTCGTCGTCTTCGCGACACGGGCAACCTGGTCGTCGACGACGGCGTCGCCGAGAACGCGTCGTGCCGCGTCGAGATGCAACTGGGGACGCATGGTCGAGTAGTCGTGTCGTGCATGCACTTTCACCGACAGCGCGAGGAGCTCGACGCCTCGTCCGGGGTCACGCCCGGAGTGGACGTCGAACGATCCGACGGCACAGGCGACCGATCCCAACTGCGGCAGGTCCCGGAACTCGTTGGTTCCGAGCCGTCGCAGTGCGACCTCGGTCAGAACGACGACGGTGTCGGCGATGCGGCCCGCAGCACCGTGCAGCACGTGAGCCGCGACGGATGCGGCGGCGAGCAGCGTCAGATACGGGTCGGTGGGTACGTCGGCCGAGAAGCCGGCGATCTCGGTGGAGCGACGGTACAGCGCGAGGCCGGATTCGATGTTTCCCTCCGCCAGGTCGGCCTCTGCACGCGTGGCGGTGATCGACGCCAGACGCTGATCCTGCTGATCGGCATCCGAGCTGATCGACGACTCACCGTCCACGCTCATCGCAGCGACGTCGTCGATCAGTGTGCGGCCCTCGGCAATTCGGCCGTCGGCGATGAGCGCAGCACCGGCGAACCCGCGCATCTGTGCGCTCTCGTCGAACGAATGCAGACGCCACAGCAGATCGGCTGCGCGCGCATAGTGCGACACGGCGAGATCTGCTCGGCCCGACTGTCCGTGAATACTTCCGAGACTCTGCGACGCCGACGCGGCGGCCCACGTGTCACCGCGGTCGACGGCGAGTGCGTAGGCGACGTCCGCGTCGCGCGCGGCAAGGTGCAGGTAGCCGAAGTTCTCGGCGAGCCCCGCTCGAACCATTCGTGCTGCACAGCGACGCGCGGGCTCGTCGGCCCGGACAGCATAGGCCAGTCGTCGTGGGAGACCTCGACCGTCGGTACGTCCGACCAGGACCTCCGCGACGAACCGCAGGCCCGGCTCGACACCGGAACGCGCACGTAGGCTGCGGCGCAACCGAGTTCGAATGCGTGCCGCATCCCGGATCTGACCGCCGCGCCCGACGTGCGCCAGGAGCACGACGTGGGCGAGCACGAGAGAATCGTCGTCGACATTCACGACCGCAGGCGCGTCCGTCATCCGCGGCGCCCAGTTCAGCACCTCGGTGTGCGCGCCGCGCAGCGACCAGAAGAAAGCGAGCGCCGCGAACACCGTGTACGCCTGCGGCCACCGCTCGTCGTCGACTGCATGGCGCAGTACGTCGACCAGGTTGTCGTGATCGGCTTCGAGCATGCGGATCACCGAGATTTGGTCTGACGTACGAAAGCCCGCGACCGCAGTGCGCGCGGCGGCGGTTCCCCACGCGAGCAGTCGCGCCCCGACCTCCGCGGCCTCGTCCTCGCGCAGTTGTTCCTCACCGAATTCCCGGACCGTCTCGAGCATGTGGTAGCGCACGTGCTCGTTCTCGTCGACGACGGTCAGCAACGACTGGTTCACGAGCCCGTCCAACGCATCGGCGACGTCGTCGACGCCCGCGAACCCGGCGACTCGCTCGGCCGCGTCGACGGTGAATCCCGCTGGGAAACGACACAATCGGGCCAACGCACGTTGTTGCGGCGGCTCCAGCAGATTCCAGCTCCACTCGATGACCGCGTGCAACGTCCGGTGCCGCACGGGACGGGTGCGATCGGTGCTGCGCAGCAACGCGAATCGATGCTCGAGCCTCGCATTGATGTCTGCGACGGTGAGGGTGCGCACGCGGGCCGCAGCCAGTTCGATGGCGAGAGGCAACCCGTCGAGCGTGCGACACAGACGATCTACCTCGATCGGGTCGAACGACGCCGCCGGCCGCACCGCCCGCGCTCTGGACACGAACAATTGTGCTGCGGGAGAGTCGATTCCACCGGCGACCAGAGGAGGAAGCGGGTACGCGGATTCGGACGTGATCGACATCGGGGACCGGGAGGTGGCCAGCACCGTCAAAGAAGCACTGGCACCGACCAATTCGTCGACGATCTCCGCCACGTCGTCGATCAGATGTTCGCAGTTGTCGAGAATCAGCACTACCGCCCGACCGGACAACGCCTCCCGCAGACGCTCCCCCGCGGTCCGTACACGACCACCACCGATGCCGCCGATCTTCAGATCCGTCTCGCTCAGCCCGAGCGTTCCACTGATGGCGGCCACGACGTCCTGGCCGCGACGCAACGACGCGAGCTCGACGAGCACGACCGGCACCGATGACGACGCGCGCGAGCCGATTTCGTGGGCAAGACGCGTCTTGCCGCTTCCGCCCGGTCCGACGATGGTGGTCACCCGAGCCCGAGTCATCAGCGATTCGATCGCGGCGATGTCGCGCTCGCGGCCGATCAACTCGTTCGGCGCGGCACGCAACCCCACTGCGACGGGGGTGCGCGGCACGGTCGCCGACAGAATTTCGGCGTTGAGGTCGACGAGCATGGGCGACGGGTCGGTTCCCAGACGGTCGGCGAGGTTCTCCCGCAGCTCGGCGAACACCGCGAGAGCCTCGTTCGATCGGCCGAGGCCGTGCAGGCATCGCATGAGATCGGCAGCAGCCCGCTCGTCCAGCGCATCCCGTGCCGCGACGCGGCGAGCCGGCGCCAAGGCCCGCTCGAAGTCGCGCAGCCCGAGCAGAGCCTCGATCTCGATCGCGTCGAGTGCATCCGACGCGGCGTCCGCACGTGCTTTCAGGTCGTCGCCGACGGTTCCGTTCGGCAGATCGGATGCAGGCTCGCCTCGCCAGAGGGCGCGAGCCTGCCCGACCAGGTCGAGAGCCGCGTCGACATTCCCGGACGCGAGGTGACCGCGAGCCTGCCCGACGCGGGTTTCCGCGCACGTCAGGTCCAGCTGTTCCGGCGTCAGTACCAAGCGGTACCCGGCAGGGCTGCTCGAGAGAGTGTCCGGTGGCAGGACGGCCCGAAGCCGGGAGACCTGGGTCTGCAGCGCGTTCTTCGGGGCCCGCGGGGGCGCGTCGGGCCACACGTCGTCCAGGAGCGCGCCGACGCTCCGGCTGTGCCCCGGCGCGCACGCCAACGCGACGAGCAGAGCCCGCGCCCTGGCGCCGGGAATGGACACGAGTTGCCCGTCGATCCGGGTGCTGACAGCACCCAGCACGCCCACGTCGATCCTGACGGCGGGGGCGTCGACGTCGACTGCGCGAGTATCCAGAGGCACCGATCGACATCGTAAGTGAGTGTGCCGACACGGTCCCACATTCAGCCCCTGGTCGGTTATCGATCAAAAAACAAACCGAAAGACGGTATAGTGCGACGGGGGTCACCAGGACGCGCAGGTGGAGGAACTGCCGAATCGGGGAGTGGGAGGGCGCGAGAAGCAATGGTGTCGATAGGAATGTCGATGGGCGCGAGCGGCATTCGTGCCGTGCGCACGGCCGACGGCGTGTCCTTCTCGGCCGAATGGTTCCCGTCTGCGGCCGACGTTCCCGACGCCGACGACGTCGCGCACGCCATCCGGACCATCGTCGACCGCTCCGACGCACCGCACTCGCTCGGCGTCGCGTTTCCCGACCCCAGTTACTCCGCAGCGCTGAAGGCGGCCCTCGTCGAGGAGTACGTCTCGGAGGTCCATATCATCTCCGAGATCGCGGGCACCCTCGAACAGCTTCGGGCCGACCCCGATTTCCGCTACCGCACGGTGGCGATCTACGACCTGGGCGCCACCGGCCTGGACATGACCGTCGCCGATACCGACAGCGGCACGGTCTATGCCGCGACGAGGTCGCAGGATTTCAGCGGCGACGTCCTCGATCTCGCGGTGCGCGACTATCTCATGACGCTCGACATCCTGGCCACTCCGCGTACTCCGGACGAGGAAGCGGGACTGCTGGCGTTCAGCCGCGAGATCAAGGAAGCGTTGTCGACGCACGAGGCAACCCAGACGTCCGACGGCGCCTTCCGACTGATGGACCGGCGGATGTTCGAGATCTGCATCATGAGGGCGGTCGAGCGGTCCGCGATCGCGCTACGCGACCTCGCGGAGATGTCGGAGATTCCGCCGGAAGCCGTCGTCGCGATCGGAGGCGGGGCCCGGATCCCGCTGATCGAGGACATTCTTGGGCGCTACCTTCAGCTTCCCGTCGTCAGGCCCGACGCACCGGACTTGATCGCGTCGCGAGGCGCAGCGCTGTACGCGACACGTGTCGACGGCGTGCGCAACGCCGCTGCGCCCCCTGCCAGGCGCAGCGCGAAATCGCTGCTGACGCCGCTGCTGCGCTTCGGTCTGCCGTCCGTCGTCGCATTCGGGTTGTTGTCGTGGGTCATGTGGCCGTCGCCGGAGGCGGAATCGACGATGACCCGCGTTCCTGCTCCTGCTGTCGACACGTCGTCGACGCCCGTCACCGCGACACAGCTGCTGACCACCCTCCCGCCACCTGCTCCCGTCGTCGAGAACACCCCCACGATCGAGGCGCCCCCCGCCGAAACGCAGGCGTCTGCGCCGAGTGTGCCGAGCTACGACACCGGCGGGTACGTCGAACCCGCTGCCCCGCCGCCACCTCCGCCGCCATTCCAGTTGCCGCGCATCGAGTTACCGCAGATTCAACTACCCGTTCTGCCGCCGTTGCGTTTTCCCTAGGTTCTCCGTGTCTCGACACCTCCCGAGACAGACCTGGACGGTATGCGCAAAGATCGATGAATGGCCACCACAGCGCAATGGATCGAAGGCGCCCGTCCGCGGACGTTGCCGAATGCAATCGCCCCCGTACTCGTCGGAACGGGCGCGGCCGCATCGCTCGATGCGGCGGTGTGGTGGAAGGCGCTGCTCGCGCTCGTCGTGAGCCTGGCGCTGATCATCGGCGTCAACTACGCCAACGACTACTCCGACGGCATTCGCGGCACCGACGACGAACGCGTCGGACCGCTCCGGCTCGTGGGATCGAAGTTGGCGTCGCCCGGCTCGGTGAAAGCCGCGGCGATCGGATGTTTCGTCGTCGGCGGTGTCGCGGGACTGGTTCTCGCGGCGACGACGGCCTGGTGGCTCGTCGTCGTCGGCGCGGTCTGCATCGCGGGCGCCTGGTACTACACGGGCGGCACGAAGCCGTACGGCTACGCGGGACTCGGCGAAATCGCCGTGTTCGTGTTCTTCGGACTGGTCGCGGTGTTGGGCACGCAGTTCGTGCAGGCGGACCGGGTCGACTGGGTCGGTCTGGTCGCGGCGATCGCCGTCGGGTCGTTCTCGAGTGCAGTGCTCGTCGCCAACAATCTCCGGGACATCGACACCGATCCGGATTCGGGAAAGCTCACGCTCGCAGTCAAATTGGGCGACACGCGGACACGACTGCTCCACCTTGCGCTGATGGTGGTGCCGTTCGCCGTCACCGTGGCTCTCGCGGCCCGGACGCCGTGGGCGCTCGTCGCGCTGATCGCTCTGCCGCTGGCGGCACGGGCCAACAAGCCGGTGCGGTCCGGGCAGACAGGATTCGCGTTGATCCCCGCGCTTCGCGACTCCGGCCTGGCCATGCTCGTCTGGGGCCTGACGACCGGAGCCGCACTGGCGTTCGCCTAGCGGCGTTCCGGGACGAACGCTCCCAGCAGCCAGTTGACGATCGAGATGATCAGCGCGCCCCAGAAGGCCGCGCCGAACGTGGCGATCGTCAAGCCGTACTCGGTGGCCGACGAGATCCACGCCGTCAGCATCAGCATGAGCGCGTTGATGACGAGGGTGAACAGGCCGAGCGTCACGATGAGCAGTGGGAGCGACAACAGCTTCACCAACGGCTTGACGAACGCGTTGACGATCGTGAACACCGCAGCGATCCCGGCCAGGACGAGCAGGTCCCAGGCGGTCCCCCGCCCCGAACTCGATACGGCGATCCCGGACACCCACTGGGCGGCCAGCCAGATCGCGACTGCATTGATCACGAGCCGTACGAGAAATGTCATGCGAGCCACCCTACGTGCGCGCGAATGTACAGCCCGCTATACATTGCCACTCACCTAGGCAGCTCTGTTCAGCCATTCCGCGATCCGCCGACGCAACCGACCCGGATCAGGCACGACGGCGGTGAAGCTGTCGTCCGCTCCCCTGATCAATCCGAGCAGTAGATGTTCGGATCGGATCTCGGAGTCCTTGCGCGCAATGGCTTCGCGCAGAGACAGTTCGATTCCCTTCTTCGCCGCGGGCGTGAACGCAAGGTGCCCGGTCCGACGGTTCAGCCATCCCCGCTTCTCCTCGACCGGACGGTCCAACGCGCCCTCACCGAACGACGCTTCGAGACTCGCACGCACGGCGTCCAAATCGATGCCTATCGACTCCAAGGCTTTCGCGTCGACGTCGCCGAGCGCACGACCGTCCGCCAGCGTCGCCCGCACCGAGTCGACGGTGAATCCCTCCGCATCGAGCACCGACCGGAGCGACGAATCCGCCGTGTCGATGATGCCCAGAAAGACGTGTGCCGGTTCGATTTTCGACGCCTTCTGCTCTCGCGCGAATTCCTGAGCGGCGACGACTGCCATGCGCGCGCTGCCGGTGAATCGTTCGAACATCTCCTACCTCCCGTTGTGCTTCTTGTGCACGGCTTGCTTGCTGACGTCGAGGGCGTCGGCGATGGCCTGCCAGGACCATCCCTGCCTGCGCGCATTCGTCACCTGAATCGCTTCGAGCCGCTCGAGCAGCCTGCGCAGCGCGAGGACGGCGCGCAGACCCTCACTCGGATCGGGACTGCCTGCTGCGGCGGCGAGAGTCGTTGCTTCGGTCATGGTTGTCAATCTAGGTTGACGGGACGCGTTCGTCAACCCACGTTGACACCCTACGTGCGTGCGAATGTACAGCCGGCTATACATTCGCGCGCACGTAGGGTCTAGTCATGAGCACCGCGAACCTGACCCGGACCGAAACCCGCCGCCGCTCTCGCCACATCGACAACGTCACCTATCGTGTCGAACTCGATCTGCGCGGCGCCGTCGACGACTCGTCGACCACGTTCGGTACGCGCACGACCATCACGTTCGACGCCTCGACACCCGCCACCTGGCTCGACTTCATCGGCGCCGAGGTCAGGTCGGTCACCCTCGACGGTGCCGAAATCCCGGTCGAGTACGACGGTGCGCGCATCCAACTGGTCGGACTCGGCGAATCCAACACCGTCGTCGTCGACGCGGTGGGACGCTACAGCCGGACGGGTGAGGGCCTGCATCGCTTCGTCGATCCCGTCGACGACGAGGTCTACCTGTACACGCAGTACGAACCCGCCGACGCACGACGGGTCTTCGCGAACTTCGAACAGCCGGACATCAAGGCGCCGTTCACGTTCCAGGTACAGGCCCCGGAGAACTGGGAGGTCCTGTCCAACCGAACCGGCACCACGAACGGATCGACGACGACGTTCGAGCCGACGCTTCCGATCTCCACGTACATCACCGCGATCGCCGCCGGCCCGTACCACCGCGCCGAATCGGTGTGGCAGCGCGGCGATCTCACCGTCGAACTCGGGTCACTGTGCAGGAAGTCCCTCGCCGAGCACTTCGATCCCGACGACATCTTCGAGATCACGAAGCAGGGCCTCGACTTCTTCCACGAGAAGTTCGACTTCCCCTACCCGTTCGGCAAGTACGACCAGATCTTCGTTCCCGAGTACAACCTCGGCGCCATGGAGAACCCGGGACTCGTGACCTTCACCGAGTCGTACGTATTCCGTTCCGCCGCAACCGAAGCGCAGTACGAGCAGCGCGCCAATACGATCCTGCACGAGATGGCACACATGTGGTTCGGCGACCTCGTGACGATGGAGTGGTGGGACGACCTGTGGCTCAAGGAGTCGTTCGCCGACTTCATGGGCGCGTTCGCATCCGCACACGCCACGCGCTTCACCGACGCGTGGGTCAGCTTCGCGAACCGCCGCAAGGCATGGGCATATCTGCAGGACCAGCTTCCGACGACGCATCCCATCGTCGCCGACATCCCGGACCTCGAAGCCGCGAAACTGAACTTCGACGGCATCACCTACGCCAAGGGCGCCAGCGTCCTCAAGCAACTCGCGGCATACGTCGGCGAGGATGCGTTCTTCGAGGCGTCACGCCGCTACTTCGCCGAATTCGCCTACGGGAACACCACTCTCGCAGACTTGCTGACGCACGCGTCCTCAGCATCCGGGCGGAACCTGGAGGACTGGTCCGCAGCGTGGTTGCAGACGACGGGCGTCTCGACGCTGACCTACACCGGCACGGGCGTCGAGCAGACCGACCCGCGACCGCATCGCATCGCCGTCGGCCTGTACGACGCGGACGTCGACGGCACCATCGTGCGCACGTCGCGTCGCGAGATCGACCTGGTCGACGCGTTCACACCGCTCGAACTTCCCAGCGCCGCACTGGTTCTCCTGAACGACGACGATCTCACCTACGCGAAGATCCGATTCGACGACCGTTCGCTCGACACCATTCGTACGTCGCTGGGAAGCGTCGTCGATCCCCTCGCGCGCGGGTTGATCTGGTCGGCACTGTGGAACGCGACGCGTGATGCGCAGCTCGACCCGCGCACCTACCTCGACATCGCGTCGCGCTTCGCTGCATCGGAGAGCAAGGTCGGCGTTCTGGCGGCGGTCGTCGCCAACGCTCAGTACGCGATCGATCACTACCTCGCCGATTCTGTTTCGGCAGCAGATGATTGGCTCGCCACATGCTGGTCACAGCTCGAAACCGCGGACCCGGGCAGCGACGCTCAGATCGTCTGGCTGCGCGCCGTCGCCGCCGCCGCGTCACGCTCCGACGTGCGATCCGGGCAGCTCGACCGCGTTCTCGACGGCACTCTGCCGATCGAAGGAATCGACCTCGATCCCGAACAGCGATGGATGCTGCTGAAGGGCGTCAGCGCCCGCGGAAACGCATCGTCGACGCGTCTCGACGCCGAATTGCAGACGGACGGAACGGCGTCGAGCCGTAACTCGCATCGCGCCGCGATGGCAGCGATGCCGAACGCCGACGCCAAGGCCACGGCATGGTCGGATCTGTTCGACTCCGACGAGCTGTCCAACGACGCGGTCGACGCGGCCGTGTGGGGATTCCGAGCCGGCGGCCGTCGCGATCTGCTCGAACCGTACGACGAACGCTACTTCGCCTCGATCGCCGACCTGTGGTCGACGCGCAGTATCGAGATCGCCCGACGCCTCGTCGTGGGTCTGTTCCCGCAGCAGGATTCGACCGACGCCGCCGACGCCTGGCTCGCGGCGCACGAATGGGCGCCCGCCGCGCTGAGGCGCCTGGTCGTCGAGCAGCGTGATCACCTCGCGCGCGCGTTGACGGTGCAGCGGGCGTTCTGAGCCCGTGACCGCGCAGGTTGCAGCGCACGCGCACGTTGCAACCTGCGCACCTGCTGGAACCTGCGCGGCGGGCGGCTGAGCTGACTGCGACCTAGACCCTGAACTCCCCGGTCCGAGCGAACCCCTCCAACGTCGCCGTCGGGCCGGTCAGGTCCATCCCCTGCCCTGCTACCCAGTCGTCGTCGAAATACGTTCCGGCGTAGCGCTCTCCGCCGTCGCACAGCAGTGTGACGACGCTGCCCTTCTTTCCGGCGGCGATCATGTCGGAGATCAGGCCGAAGGCTCCCCAGAGGTTGGTCCCGGTGGAGCCGCCGACGCGTCGGCCGAGCACCGTCGAGGCGTGCCGGGCGGCGGCGACGGATGCAGCGTCGGGAACGGCGATCATTCGGTCGATGACCTGACCGACGAACGACGGTTCGACGATGGGCCGTCCGATTCCCTCGATGCGCGACGGTTTGCCGGTCGAGAAACCCGCATCACCGGTCTCGTAGCCACCGATGAACGCCGAGTTCTCGGGATCGACGACGGCCAGACGCGTCGCATGACGCCGGTAGCGGATGTAGCGGCCGATCGTGGCGCTCGTCCCGCCGGTGCCCGCTCCGACGACGATCCACGTGGGGATCGGCGACTCTTCCTTGCCGAGCTGGTCGAAGATCGATTCGGCGATGTTGTTGTTGCCGCGCCAGTCCGTTGCGCGCTCGGCGTGCGTGAACTGGTCCATGTAGTGCGAGTGCGGCTCCGCCGCCAGCCGGTGCGCCTCGGTGTACATCGACGCGGGGTCGTCGACGAAATGGCAACGCCCGCCGTGGGATTCGATCAGTGCGATTTTCGCGGGGCTCGTGCTGCGCGGCATGATGGCGACGAATTTCAGGCCGAGCAGCCGCGCGAAGTACGCCTCGCTGACGGCCGTCGACCCGGACGACGCTTCGATGACCGTCGTGTTCTCGGTGACCCAGCCGTTGCAGATCGCGTACAGGAACAACGACCGCGCCAGCCGGTGCTTGAGGCTGCCGGTGATGTGGGTCGACTCGTCCTTCAGGTAGAGCTGCACCCCCCACGCGCCCGGCAGCGGGTACCGCAGCAGGTGCGTGTCCGCGCTTCGTTGCGCGTCGGCGTCGATCAGCCGGACCGCGTTGTCGACCCACTCACGCGACACCGAGTGGTCGACGACGCGCGACACTACTGTCCGTCCTCGCCGCGCAGCTTCGCTTGCAGTTCGGCGCGGGCTCGGCGACGGCCCTCGTCGACCCCTGCGATGGATTCGTTGACGCGGATGCGGAGCGATTTGAACAGCACCAACGACAACGGTAACGAAATGAGGACGGCGAACACCGCAGCGACGAGAACGGGCACTTCGACACCGACGAGGAGACCGATGCCGATGATCGCGGCCGCGATGACAACGACGAGCAACAGCCGGGCTCCCGAGTAAAGCGCGACGTCACGGAACAGTTGTCCCTTGGTCGCGGTGGGCACGGGCTTGGCATTGCGTTCGTTCACGAACCCCAGGTTACCGCCCCGACCGCGCCCGATTCGGACCGCCTGACTTATCCGATTTGTCTATTACCTCCCCTTTACCAACTTTAGATCAGTCGAGTACCTAGGGGTTCGAGTGCCACCATGGAGCCCGACATCGAAAGTTGTTTCATTCACGTCACGGCAACGGCCGACGACGAGCAGCGAGAACGACCGGTTTCCGCGCTGCCGTGACACAGCATGCAGGAGGACACGACAAGATGAGCGCACCAACACTGCACAAGGCTCAGGACGCATTGCTCACCCCGGGACAGGTAGCCGCGCTCTTCCACGTCGATCCGAAGACCGTGACCCGCTGGGCACATGCAGGACGACTCGGATCGCTTCGCACTCCCGGAGGCCACCGTCGCTTTCGCGAGGCCGAGGTGATGCAGCTGCTGACCTCCCTCACCACCGAGGCCGGTCACCGGTAGGTCGCCGTTCGACGCAGGCGCCGAATTCTCAGGAAACTGCGAGCCGCGTAGGGTGCCAACGGCTCCCCTGCGCGGCTACCCTCGTATGAGGAGGTGCGTCGTGATCTATCTTTTGGCGTTGATCGGTTTGATTGCAGTGATCGTGTTGTTCTGGAAGGCGTTCGGACCCACGCGTCAGGCGCCCGCAGGCAAGGTGATCGGCCCTGACGACGACCCTGAATTCCTGTGGCGCATGAACCGTGACGCGAAGCGTTCCGGCAAGGACGGCCCGGATACCAGCTCACCGGAACCGACCGAATAGACCTGCGGGACAACCGAAGAACACAGACCAGCCCGCTGCTCACGCGCGGGCTGGTCTCGTCTTACCGCCGCTCGACTCGTCGGCCTCGCGCGCTCGCTCGACGTCCCCCGGTCGATTGCTCGGGAATCCGGCGGCGACGGCGGCAGCGAGTTCCAGCAGAGCGTGCCTCGTACCGCGACGCAGTCGCTTCAAGTCGATCTCGGCGCCTTCCTCGAGATGCGGGTCGAAGGGAACGATCACGACCTGCCTGCATCGCTGCTCGAAATGTTCGACGACCTTCGGTACATCCACCTTCCCCGCCCGTGGGCGGACAGCGTTGACGACCGCGACCGACGAACGCACGAGTTCCCGATGCCCGTGCGCGTCGAGCCAGTCCAACGTGGCCGACGCGCTGCGAGCTCCGTCCACCGAACTGGAGCTGACGACGACGAGCGCGTCGGACCCGGCGAGAATTCTGTCCATCGCCGAGTGCATCAACCCGGTTCCGCAATCGGTGAGCACGATGTTGTAGAACTTCTCGAGCAACGTGACGGTGCGGTCGTAGTCGCTGCCGCTGAACGCGTCCGACACTGCCGGGTCGGAATCCGACGCGAGCACCTCGAGCCGATACCGATTCTGTGACGTGTACGCGCGGACGTCGCTGTAACGACGCAGATCGTCGATGTCCCGCAACAAATTTCGTACCGTCGCGGGGGTCTCCGTCGGCACCTTCTGACTCAGTGTGCCGCGGTCCGGATTGGCATCGACGGCGATCACGCGGTCGCCGCGGATGCTTGCGAACGTCGAGCCGAGCGTCGCCGTCGTCGTGGTCTTCCCAACGCCACCCTTGAGGCTGAGGACCGAGACGCGGTAGCAGCCGACGAGGTGGCGGTCGACCTGCGTGGTCAGGCGAAGCCATCGTTCGTCGCGGGCGCTGTTGCCGACGTGAACGCGTCGGCCGGTGACCTCGTACAGCCACCGACGCCACCCCGAATGCGGCGGCGGTGAGGCCGTCTTGATCAGCAGGGCGTTGGTCAGATCGAGCGCCGACGCCTGCACGACGGGCGGCAGGCGTTCCGGCTCGGGTGCGGCAGGCTCCCCAGTGCCCACCGATTGCCACGACGTCGTCTTCTGTTCGGCCACGAGCGATCCCCCATCGCTGTCGACTGCTCCCCCGACGCCGGAGGCTACCAGCTAGTTCAGACCGGCATACGAATGGAGACCCGAGACGACCATGTTGATGATGAAGAGGTTGAACAGCATGGCGATGAATCCGGCGACGTTGATCCAGGCCGCACGGGTGTTACGCCATCCCGACGTCGCACGGGCATGCAGGTACGCCGCGTACACGATCCAGGTGATGAACGACATCGTCTCCTTGGGATCCCAGCCCCAGAAGCGGCCCCACGCCGCCTCGGCCCAGATGGCGCCGAGGATGACGCCCGCACCGAACAGTGGGAACGCGACGATGGTGGTCTTGTACGCAAGCCGGTCGAGCGCCTGGGCGTCCGGAAGCTTGGACGCGAAACGACCCCAGAAGCCGGTGCCCTCCTGTCCGGGCTCGTTCCGGATGCGGAGCAGGAAGAGCACGCTGGCCACACCCGACACAAGGAAGATGCCGCTGCCGACGCTGACGATGGTGACGTGGATCGGCAGCCAGTACGACCGAAGCGCGGGAACGACGGGTGCCGCGTCGGCGTAGAGCTTGGTCGCCGCCAGGAACATCAGAACGATGACCGGAGCGAGCACGAACACCAGCATCGGACGCATGGACCGCCTACGCAGCAGCAAGATCGATGTCAGGGTCGCGGCCGCGGTAGCCATCGCGACGAACTCGTACATGTTGCCGAGCGGGAAGCGATCGGTGGCGAAACCACGCAGCACGACCGACGCCGCGTGCAGCGCCAGCGCCGGGAACAGCAGTGCGTAGCCCATGCCCGCGAGGCGGTCGGACATCGGGCGCTTCGGAGTCTCGACTACACGGCCGGGCACATCTTTAGCCGTGACAGGTGCACCACTGCCGACCAGATCACGCGCCTGCGCCTTCGACGCCTTCATCGATGCGTACTGCGCGGTGAGCAGGATGAACGCAAGCACGTAGATCGTGAACGCGGATTCGAAGCACAGATCGCTGTAGTGCGCGAGTGTCTCGTTGATCGGCATCGGTCAGTTCTCCTGGTTGGTCCGGTCAGCGGTGGGCCGGTCTGCAGTGGACACGTCACCGATCAGCTTCTCGCAGAGCCTGTCGAACTCGTCTCCCCAGCCCGCCTGATCGGTACGGGCGAGCCCGCCAAGCTCTACTACAGTACGTCGTGTATCGGGTTCCGTGGTGAGCCGGACCCAGACGCGACGTCGTTTGACGATCAGCGAGACCAGCAGGCCACCCATCATCGTCAGCGCGAACACGAGCACCCACGTCTGCGCGGGGTCGTGCGAGACCTGCAGGTTCACGAATTCCTCGGCGCCGTCGAAGCGGACGGTCGTGCCGTCGGAGAGCGTCGACGTCTCCC
This sequence comes from Rhodococcus sp. B10, assembly GCF_011770055.1. Lineage (NCBI taxonomy): Bacteria > Bacillati > Actinomycetota > Actinomycetes > Mycobacteriales > Nocardiaceae > Rhodococcus > Rhodococcus sp. B10. Next base: position 18,447 of record NZ_JAAFYV010000015.1, read on the forward strand.
CCGGCTTCAGGTTCACTCGATCCTGCTTGACGAGCCTGCCCTGATTGATCATTTCCTTGTTCAGCGAGAACAACGACTGCGGGTAGCCGGTGTCCAGACCGGTGTCACCCTTGTAGATGTCGACGGCGACGGCCGGATCCGTCATGGCCGGATAGCTCGACGACAACAGGTTGCCGTGGAAGAACGCCGTCGGCGCGAACAGTCCCTCGATCGCGATCTGATTCTTGCGACGCTCGGTCGCGTCGGGATAGAGGCCGCCGGGCGGGTCGATCCGCAGCACGCCGCTGGAGAGGAACGTCGTCGCATCCGTCGGCTGCCACTGGATGGTCTCGGTGCGGGTCTCGCCGTTCGGGAACGTCACCGTGAACGTCGGCGCGTACCCGTGCCCCTGCAGGTAGACACGGTCGCCAGCGACGCGCAACGGGTGGTTGACCTGCAGCGTGTCGTCACGCCAGACGTTGTTCGTCAGGTCGTCGCCCGCCTGATATTCGATGTTCGACGTGAACATCTCGGCCTGGCCGTTGTCGAGGTAGTCGGCCTTGAAGTCCTTGACGCGGATGCACAGCGGCTCGAGGCCGGTGCCGTCGACGAGCTGGCCGGCACGGAACCCGTCGTAGATCGCGGGCGACGTGCTGCAGAATCCGGGGCCGTCGTTGGCGATGACGACGACGTTGCCTTCGTAGCCGAGGAGTTTGCCGAGAGCGATCGCCGCGAGCAATCCGACGAGCGACAGGTGAAAGACGAGGTTGCCGAACTCGCGGAGGTAGCCCCTCTCGGCCGAGAGAGTCACGGTGTCGCCGGAACCCCTGCGAGCGACCCGCCACCCACGTAGCTGCGCCGCGACCTTGTCGGCGGTGTTCTCCGCCGACTCGTCGGTCGTGTAGGTGCGGTGGTGAGGCAGACGCGCGAGATTGCGAGGCGTCGGAACGGGCTTGGTGCGCAATGCGCGTCCGTGTTCGACGCACCGCGGCACGATACAGCCGACGAGCGAGATGAACAGCAACGCGTAGATCGCGGTGAACCAGAAGCTGGAGAAGACGTCGAACAGTTCGAGCTTGTCCATGAGCGGGCCGAGAGTCGGCCGGGCTGCGATGTATTCGTCGACCTTGCCCGAGTTCAGGCTTCGCTGCGGAACCAGCGCGCCGGGAATGGCCGCGAACGCGAGGAGGAACAGCAGAACCAGCGCGGTGCGCATGCTGGTGAGACTGCGCCACGTGTTGCGCACCAACGCAAGTGCGCGTCCACCCGCGGACTGACGCGGCGGGTTCTGCGACGGCTCGGCGTCGAGGTCCGTCGTATTGCTGGTCGTATAACTCATATGGGAAGCACCACATCGGACACGAAAGCGTCGCGGACCCAGCCCACGAACACGTCCCACGCACCCGTGACGAGTGCAATTCCTACTGCTATCAACATGATTCCGCCGAACACCTGTATCTGTCGTGCATGGGTGCGAAGCCATCCGACTCCGCGAAGAGCGCTGGCCGAACCGAACGCGAGAATCACGAACGGCAGGCCGAGTCCGAGGCAGTACGCGACGATCAGCACGACGCCTCGTGCCGCCGTCGCACCCTCGGTTCCCGCTGCGAGCGAGATGACACCTGCGAGCGTCGGCCCGAGGCACGGCGTCCAGCCGAGCGCGAACACACCGCCGAGGAGGGGCGCACCGACGAGGCTGCCGATTCGACGCGGCTCGAACCGGACGTCGCGCTGCAGCGCAGGCACGAGACCGATGAACACCAGGCCCATCGCGATGGTGACGACACCGCCGATGCGCATCAGCAGGTCACGGTTGACCGACAGCACCGAAATCGCACCGAACACCGTCGCCGTGGCCAGCACGAACACGACGGTGAAGCCGAGCACGAACAGTCCGGCGGCACCGGCGACCCGTAGCTTCGTCGACGTCCGAACCTTCGTCGTCGCGGCTTCCGACGCGGTCACCGCGGGCGCGTCGGCGCCGACGACACCCGCGAGGTACGACAGGTAGCCCGGTACGAGCGGCACGACGCACGGCGACGCGAACGACACCAGACCGGCGAGCAGGCAGACGCCGAGCGCGAGGACGAGCGGGCCCGTCGACGCCGTCGTCTGGAACGTCTCGCCTATCCCTGCCAGATGGACCGTGCTCACTGCTGACCTGACTCCTCGCCCGCGACTCGTTCGACGACGGGCTGCAGATCCTCGGCGAGGAGCTCACGCAGGAACACCGCGGCGACGCGGTGCTGCTTGTCGAGCACGATCGTGGTCGGAACGACCGACGTCGGGATACCACCGAGCGCGGACAACGTGCGCATCGGCGGGTCGTAGATCGACGGGTACGTCACCTTGTTGTCGATGACGAAGTCCTGAGCCTTGTCCTGGGCGTTGTCGCGAACGTTGATGCCGAGAAACTGAACGCCGAGATCCTTGGTGCTCTCGAAGACCTTCTCGAGGTCGTCGGCCTCGCCGCGGCACGGGCCACACCACTGGCCCCACACGTTGAGCACGACGGCTTTGCCCTCGTAGTCGTCGAGCGAGGTGGTCTTGCCCTCTTCCATCAGGTCGGGACCGGACAGCTCACCGATGGTGCCTCGATCCGACGGCGGATCGTAGTAGATCTCGGTCTGCCCACCGGGCGAGACGAAGTCGAACGTGCCGCCCGTCGCGACCGCGTCGGTGCCCGTCGCGCAGCCCGCGGTGACGGCGACGACAGCGAGAGCAGAGGCCAGAACCTTACGCACCGGAGACCCTTGGATCGCTGGCACCCGCAGGCTCGGAGTAGACGATGTCGACGAGCGTGTCGCCTTCGTAGACGAGCGACGTCAGCGACGCGAGCCCGCACTGCCGATGCCGCGGGTCGTGCCACAGACGATCGCCCTGGAGAAAGCGTCGCAACGTCCAGACCGGGAGCTGATGGCTGACGCAGACCGCCTCGTGTCCGACGGCCGCGACCCGTGCCGCGTTGACGGCAGCGAGCATGCGATGCGCGATCTGCAGGTACGGCTCGCCCCACGACGGGGTGAACGGGTCGCGCAGCTTCCACCAGTGGCGGGGCCGACGCAGCGCGCCGTCGCCGACGGAGACGCGCAGACCCTCGAAGTCGTTTCCGGCCTCGATCAGGTTCGCGTCCTCGGCGATCGTCAGGCCGTGGGCCTGCGCGATCGGCGCCGCGGTCTCCTGTGCGCGCTGCAGCGGCGATGCAACGACGTGGGTGATGTCGTGGCCGGCGAGAGCGCGGGCCACCGCAGCAGCCTGCGACTGGCCCGTGACGGACAGCCGGAAACCGGGCAGGCGTCCGTACAGGATGCCCTTCGGGTTGTGCACTTCCCCGTGTCGCAGAACATGCACGATGGTCCGCGTCGCCTGATGCGGATGGGTCTCGCTGGAGTCGGATGTGCTGGGCACAGGGCTGCTCACTTGGTTCCTGCTTCTGCTCGGGCCGCTGCGCGGGCTGCATGGGGAAGGGCGTCGGCGATGATCTCGAACGCGGCGTCGTCGAGTGCCGCAGACACGAACCACGCTTCGAACGCGCTCGGCGGCGGGTAGACCCCGCGGGCGAGCAGCTCATGGAAGAAGGCCGGATAGCGCCACGTCTCCGCAGCCTTGGCACCCGCGTAGTCGGTGACGGGACCGTCCGAGAAGAACACGCTCACCATAGTGCCTGCGAACTGCACGTGATGACGAACGCCTGCCTCGGTCAACGCGTCGCCGAGCAGGCCGCCGAGACGCTCGGAATTCTTCTGCAGCTTCTCGTAGACGGCCGCGTCGGCCAGCTGCAGGCTCGCCAGGCCCGCCGCAACGGCGACGGGATTACCGGACAACGTGCCCGCCTGGTAGACCGGTCCGGCGGGTGCCAGGTAAGCCATGACGTCGGCGCGTCCTCCGAAGGCCGCGGCAGGCAGGCCACCGCTCATGACCTTGCCGAAGGTGTAGAGGTCACCGGCGATGCCGTCGATGCCGTACCAGCCGGCGGCGCTGACGCGGAAGCCCGTCATCACCTCGTCCATGATCAACAGCGCGCCGTTGTCCGTGGCCAGGCGTCGAAGACCGGCGTTGAAGCCGGGGACAGGCGGGACCGCGCCCATGTTGCCTGCCGCGGCCTCGGTGATGATGCACGCGATCTGGTCCGGGTTCTCGGCGAAGACCGCTTCGACGGCCGCGAGGTCGTTGTAGGGAACGACGATGGTGTCCGACGCCTGTGCGCCGGTGACGCCGGGCGACGTCGGCAGCCCGAACGTGGCGAGGCCGGATCCGGCGTCGGCGAGCAACGCGTCGACGTGTCCGTGATAGCAGCCGGAGAACTTGACGATCTTGGTGCGGCCGGTGAATCCACGTGCCAACCGGACGGCGCTCATCGTGGCCTCTGTGCCGGAATTCACAAGCCGAACCTGGTCGACGGGACCCACGCGGCGCACGATTTCCTCCGCGAGCGCGATCTCCCGCTCGGTCGGTGCGCCGAAGGACAGGCCGGTCGACGCGGCCTTCTGAACGGCGTCGACGACGGCCGGATGTGCATGCCCGTGGATCATCGGACCCCACGAGCAGATGAGGTCGACGTACTTGTTTCCGTCGGCGTCCGTCATCGTGTATCCGCTGGCCTCGGTGATGAACCGAGGAGTTCCACCCACCGAGTGGAATGCGCGCACCGGGGAGTTCACACCACCCGGGATGACAGCGCTTGCGCGCTCGAAGAGCTGGGCCGAAACTTCGGGCTCGTAGCCGGGGGAAACAGTCACGAAACCCAGTGTCCCAGGTTTGCCGATCTCGCCAACTACAGGGCGTAATAATTCAGCGCTTCTCGTCCTCGTCGTCGTCCTTGTCGTCCGGCACGAAGATCATCGCGACGAGGATCAACGCCCAGATGCCCAGCGGCCACCCGGGCCAGTACCCGTTCGATTCGCCGTCGGAGATCGACTGGAACCCCCAGATCCCGGTCATGATGACGGCGCCGCCGAACCACCAGCGCCACTCGTCTAAGTACTCCCGCCATTCCTTGGAGCTCGTCGACTCGGCGGGCGGATCGGCAGGCTTCTCGACGGGAAGATCGTCGGTGAGTCGGGCGAGTTCGCCGCGCGTCGACGATGTCCAGACGGCGTCGAGCCGCTGCTCGTACTCGGCCATCGTCAGTCGTCCCTCGGCCATGGCCGTACCGAGAAACCTGGCCGTGTCCTCACGTTCTGCAGTTCCGACGCGAATCCGGTCGGCCCTGCCGTCGAACCTCTCCATATCGCTCATGACGCGCCCTTCGATCGAGAAACGCACTGTCCGAAATGTCAGGTTACCGAGACCTGGTTACGTCCGGCTGCCGAGAGTAGTTTGGGATAAGTCGGCGATACGGATTTCGTGTCGCACAGGCGGACCGTGTCGGGAGGTCATCGACGTGACTACATCACAGAAGTCGATCGCCGAAATGAGTTCGGACGATCTCTGCGACTTGTACGACAAGCTGAAAAGCGAAGTACGAGAAGCCATTCAAACGAATGCACCCGCCGAGCTCGTTCTCCAGGCGGAGAACGAGCTGCGGCGGGTGGGCAATCAGTTGCGGCGACGCGGCCTCTAGGTCGGACCCGGTCCGTGCATCACTGGGGTCGGCGATGCTCGCCGACGTGATTCGGGTCGACGACGTGATTCCGATCAGTCCGACCGGTGTCGACATGCCTGCCGTCGGGGCCGGCGGGGTTCTGCTGCGCGGCGGGGTTCTGTGCTGCGTGATCGCGGCCGTGGTGTTCCTGAACCCGGTGTTCCTGGGTCCCGTGTTCCTGGGTCCGGCCTCCGGTCTTCACATCCGGGTCGACCTTGTTCGCGCGGGCGAATTCGGCGTCGAGCTCGTCGCGTGACGTTGCAGCATCCCCCTGGTGTTCCTGGGCCTGCAGCGAGAGCCTGCGCGCCTCGGCGGCCTTGGCTTCCGCGTCGGCCTCGGCGCGACGAGCCTTTGCCGCACTTTCGTCGGCGATGGCCTGCTGACGTTCCACGTCGGTGGCCCGCTCGGCGGCCTTCTCACGGATGCGATTCGCTTCGGCCCGTTTGGCCGTTTGCTGTTTACGAGACAGCGCCAGTGCGAGTGCGACGACGATCAGAACGACGACGACCGCAATGATGATCCAGACTGCTGTGTTCATGTCCGCTCCCCAACCTAGTAGTCGTGGGTGCGGATACCCGGCGCAGCGCTGGGCAAACGGAAGCGGCTGCGCCGCACGTGCGCGAGAGGCGGCTGCGCCGCACGTGCGCGCGAATGTGCAGCGGGTAGGAGCGAAGCCTGCGGAGCGACCAGAAGGCGCTATACATTCGCATGCACGGGGCGTAGCCATCCGGGCGCGTCGGCGACGAAGCTCTCGCGGGTGCGCGATCCTGCGCCCGCGGGCACGCGGCCGATCAGAGGCACGCCGGTGACGTCGGGAAGTTCGGCGAGGTTGGTGACAGCAGCGAGATCGGGGTCCGCCGGCCAGGAGCCGATGATCAGCCCCGCGCAGTGGACGCCGGCTGCGGCGAGGGCATCCGTCGTGAGCTGCGAATGGTTCAGCGTGCCGAGCCCGGCGCTGCACACGACGACGACCGGCACGTTCAGGCGCCGAGCGACGTCCAGCAGCGTGAAGTCGCCGAACCGGACGAGGAGGCCGCCTGCACCTTCGACGAGCACGAGGTCGCTGTCGATCGCGTCGATGCCCGCCGCCACGTCGTCGAGAGCCAGCTCGGGCAGTCCGGCGCGACGCGCAGCGACGTTCGGAGCGAGCGGATCCGGATAGCGGGCGAATTCGTGGAGCCGGTCGACGCCGGTGAGCCGTTCGATCTCGGCCAAGTCCCCCGGCTCACCTGGAAGCACACCGGTCTGCGCAGGTTTGCACACCGCAACCGACTTGCCCGGCGCCTGAGCCGTCGCCGCCAGGGCCGCAGTGACCACGGTCTTTCCGACATCCGTCGACGTCCCGGTCACGATCAGAGCCGTCATGCCGCTGCTCGATCGAGAATCGAGCCGAGGACCTGAGCGACGCGATTCAGCTCGTCCTCGGTCAACGTCGCACGTGCGGTCAGCCGCAGCCTCGACGTCCCCACCGGGACCGACGGTGGCCGGAAGCAGCCGACGTGCACGCCCTGTTCGCGCGCGTCGTCGGCAGCGCGGACCGCTGTGTCGGGGTCGCCGAGGACGACGGACACCACGGCCGACTGCGAGTGCGGGACGCCCGCGATATCGGCGAGACGGTCGGCGCGCTCGCGCACGGCGGCGGCTCGTTCGGGCTCGTTCCTCAGCACGGTCAACGCAGCCGACGCCGCCCCGACGGCTGCAGGCGCGAGCCCGGTGTCGAAGACGAACGGCCGCGCGGTGTCGATCAGATGGTCCCGGACGGCAGCCGGGCCGAGCACGACGCCTCCCTGCGACGCAAGCGATTTCGACAACGTGGCCGTGACGACGATGTCCGGCGCCCCGTCGAGGCCTTGCTCCTGGACATACCCACGACCGCCCGTTCCTCGCACGCCGAGCCCGTGGGCTTCGTCCACGACGAGCAGCGCCTCGTGCGCTCTGCTCAGCCGGTGCAATTCGTGGAGCGGGGCGAGCTCGCCGTCGGCGCTGAACACCGAGTCGGTGACGACGAGGGCGCGCTCCTCGGAACGCTCCCGAAGCACGTGTTCGACGCGCGCCAGGTCCGTGCGGTCGTAGATCTCGACGCGCGCCCTCGACAACCGACAGGCATCGACGAGCGATGCATGGGAGTGCGCGTCGGACAACACGAGCGACCCGCGGCCGGACAGTGCGGTGACCGCCGCCAGATTCGCGGTGTAGCCGGACGAGAAGACGAGCGCGGACTCCGCGCCCATGAACGTCGACAGGGCGTGCTCGAGTTGGTCGTGCAACGTCGTGGTGCCGGTGACCAGGCGCGATCCCGTCGCACCGGTTCCGAACGCTCGCGTTGCCGCGCAGGCCGCATCGACGACGTCGGGATGCCGCACGAGGCCGAGGTAGTCGTTCGACGCGAGGTCGATCATTCGATCGGCGGTTGTACGCGCACGCAGCACGCGGTGCAGCCCCGAGTTCCGTCGGTGCTGGGCCGCGTCGGTCAGCCAGTCGAGTGTCGCCACGCGAGCGACCATACTTGAACGGTGTTCAAGTTCAAACCGTCGACGCAACCGCCACCATCGCCCTCGTGATGGCGTCGACGTCGTTTCCGCTGCACACGTACGGTGGCATGGCGTAGACGAGCTTGCCGAACGGACGCAGCCACACGCCCTCTCGGATCGCCGCGTCGGTCGCGCGTTGCATGTCGACGGGTTCGTGCATCTCGACGACGCCGATGCCGCCGAGGACGCGGACGTCGGCCACACCGGGGAGGTCACCGGCCTCCGCGAGGCCCACGCGCAATCCGGACTCGAGGGCCGCGACCTCGCCCTGCCAGTCGCGTTCCAGCAGTAACTCGACGGCCGCGACCGCCACCGCACACGCGAGCGGATTGCCCATGAACGTCGGGCCGTGCATCAGTCCGCCTGCCTCGCCCGCGCTGATCGCAGCAGCCACGTCCGCGGTGCACAGCGTCGCCGCCAACGTCATGTATCCGCCGGTCAGAGCCTTGCCGACGCACATCACGTCCGGCGTCACGGACACGTGGTCCGCAGCGAACAACGCGCCGGTGCGGCCGAAACCGGTGGCGATCTCGTCGAAAACAAGCAGCACGCCGTGCTCGTCTGCCATGCGTCGGAGTTCGGTGAGATACCGCGGATCGTGGAAGCGCATCCCGCCCGCCCCCTGCACGACGGGTTCGACGACGATCGCGGCGATCTCGTCGGCCCGCGCCGCGAGGATGGTCTCGAACTCGACGACGTAGTCGGCGTCGAACTCGCGCGGCGGCGACGGCGCGAAGATCTGCTGCGTCAGCACGTTCGTCCACAGCGCGTGCATACCGCCGTCGGGATCGCAGATGCTCATCGGCGCGAACGTGTCGCCGTGATAACCCCCGCGCCACGTGAGCAGCCGGTTCTTGCCGGGCCGACCGCACGCACGCCAGTACTGGATACACATCTTGACCGCGACCTCGACCGACACCGAACCCGAATCCGCGAAGAACACTTTCTCCAGACCGTGCGGGGTGATGGCGACCAACAGCTCGGCCAGACGCGCCGCCGGGTGGTGGGTCAGGCCGCCGAACATGACGTGAGCCATCCGGCCCAACTGGTCCCGGGCGGCCGCGTCGAGAACGGGGTGGCGGTAGCCGTGGACGGCGGCCCACCACGAGCTCATGCCGTCGATCAATTCGGTGCCGTCGGCGAGCCGCAGCCGAACCCCGTCCGCACTCTCGACGACGAGCGGAGTCGTCGAGCTGGGGAATCCGCCATATGGATGCCACACGTGGTCGGCATCGATCCGAAGTATCCGTGAAGTATCGATGGTCCGACACCCTACGTAACGGCCCGCGAATCGTGTAACGCCCGTGTTACCACTGCATTACACTCGGTGCGCATGGAGGCACAACACGAACCCGCGCGGTACTCCTGGCCGGATGGTTTCCGGGAACACCTCATCCGCGAACTCGACGGTTTCAGCCCCATCGTGACCCGAGCCATCGAGGACGGCGGCGCGTCGCTGTTTCACGACGGTCCGTACGGGCGTAGCAGCTTCTGGTCGCGTGTGCGCGCGTTCGGCCGCGAATACCTGTGGCCGTCCTGATCTCGAAGTAGGTTTATCGGACCGCGCGACAGGTTACCGTCGAGTATGGCAACCACCTCGGAGCATCTGCGTAACACATTGGACGGTCGCTGGCGCGACGTGAAGAACGAGGCCCGCGCACAACTCGTCCGGGACGAGTTCCGCCCGCACTACACACCCAACACCGTCATCGCGCGGACGAAGGCGCTCGAGCAACTGAAGCTGCTCGCGCAGCACGGCGCAGCCGACGACGGTTTCAAGAAGGAACACGGCGGCACCGGCGACGTCGGCGCAGCCGTCACGATGATCGAGATGCTCGCCATGTCCGACCTGTCGCTCATGGTCAAGGCAGGCGTCCAGTGGGGCCTGTTCGGCGGCGCGATCGAGAACCTGGGCACCGAACGCCACCACGAAGCGTATGTCCGACGCCTCATCGACCTCGACCTGCTCGGCTGCTTCGCGATGACCGAGACCGGCCACGGCAGCGACGTGCAATCGCTCGAGACGACGGCCACCTACGATCGCGAGACGGGCGAATTCGTCGTCCACTCTCCGACTCCGTCCTCGCGCAAGGACTACATCGGCGGCGCCGCCGAAACCGCCACCGTCGCAGCAGTGTTCGCGCAACTGATCACCGCCGGTCCGGGCGAGGAACCGGAAAGCCATGGCGTCCACTGTTTCTTCGTGCCGCTGCGCGACGAGAACGGCGACGACCTGCCGGGCGTCACGACGTCGGACTGTCAGTACAAGGGCGGTCTGCCCGGTGTCGACAACGGCCGCATCATGTTCGACCACGTCCGTATCCCCCGCGACAACCTGCTGAACAAGTACGCCGACGTCGCCGAGGACGGCACCTACTCGTCGCCGATCGAGAATCCCAGCCGACGCTTCTTCACGATGCTCGGCACGCTCATCCGCGGACGCGTCACCGTCGGCGGCAGCGCGGCAGCGGCGGCACGCGTCGCACTGGACATCGCGACGCGATACGCCCTGCAGCGCAGGCAGTTCTCGGCGCCGAAGTCCGACGAGGAAGTGCTGATCATGGACTACCTCGTCCATCAGCGCCGACTGTTCCCACTGATCGCGAAGTCGTACGCATTGCAGTTCGCGCAGAACGAGCTGGTCGCCAAACTGCACGAGCTGCAGACGGCCGACAACCCCGACGCCGAAGAGCAGCGCGAACTCGAATCCCGCGCAGCAGGATTGAAGGCCGCCAACACCTGGCACGCCACCAAGGCGATCCAGGAAGCACGCGAAGCATGCGGTGGCGCCGGCTATCTCGCCGAGAACCGGTTGATCTCCCTCAAGGCGGACACCGACGTGTTCACGACGTTCGAAGGTGACAATCACGTTCTGACGCAGCTCGTCGCCAAAGAACTTCTCACCGCGTACGCCGACGACATCAAGAGCATGAGCCCCGTCGAGTGGGTGCGTTTCGCGGCGGAGTTCGCGGGCGATCGCGTCGTCAAACGCACTGCGGCACAGACGATCATGCAGACCATCCTCGACAGCCGGCAGGACAACGAGGAAGAGGGTTCGCTGTTCAACCGCGGCACCCAGGTCAAGATGTTCGAAGACCGCGAAGACTACCTGCTGTCCACCGTCGCACGCCGTCTGCAGGGCAAGGCGAAGGAAATGAGCGCGTTCGACGCGTTCAACTCGGTCCAGGATCACGTGCTGCACGCGGCCAGCGCGCACATCGACCGCATCATCCTCGAGGCGTTCGTCGCCGGAATCTCGTCGTGCGAGGACGAGAAGGCGAAGGAAATCCTCGAGCAGGTGTGCGACCTGTACGCGCTGTCGGTCATCGACGAGGACAAGGCGTGGTTCATCGAGCACCGCTACCTGTCCACCGAACGCTCGAAGGCCGTCACCCGCGGAATCAACGAGCGCTGCCGAACCCTGCGCCCGCACGCCGTCGAACTCGTCGACGGACTTGGGGTGCCGGAACAGCTCCTCGGTGCAGCGATGCTCGGGCACCCGCAAGCGGGTACCGACGAAGAGGAAGCCGCGAACCCCAGCAAGGCCTGACGCTGCGCAGGCATTCCGGCCCGTGCCCACGTTCGGCCCCTGACCCCCGCCCGGGACCGAATGACGCCCTCGGTCACTTTGAGTGACCGAGGGCGTCATTCGCTCACCTGGCGTCCCGCGGGATTCCGGAGCGAGGGCGTCCAACGGTCACTCAGAGTGAGCGAACGTCACCTTCGGTCCGGAAAACCCGGGCGGTCCGAAATACTAGGGGCTCGGCGTGACGCGCAGGACCCGGTCTCCGTTTCCGTTGTCCGTTGTCAACAGGAGCGATCCGTCGGCCAGCGGCTCCATCGACCGGAGTCGTCCGTACTCCCCTTCGAGTGCGACGGCTTCCTGCGCGACCTGGGTGCCGTCGTCGGTCAGCTTCAGGAACACCAGCTTCTGTCCCTGCTGGCTGGAGATGACTGCCGCACCGGCCCACTCACCCCAGGCCGAACCGTCGACGAAGGCGAGGTCGGGGGTCGCGATGGTCGGCTCGCCCGAACTCCAGACGGCTCCGATCGCCCCGGGGACGCGTTCGGGGTCGGTCATCGGCACCGACTCGTCGTAGATCAACGGGTTTCGGTCGGGCTTGTAGCCGTAGTTCCCGCCGGCGACCAACAGGTTCAGCTCGTCGTCGCGGGTCGTTCCCTGCTCCACTTCGTACAGGCGATCGGTTCCCGGTTGGAACGCCAGACCCTGCACGTTCCGGTGACCGAGCGTGTACACGCGCCCTGGCGCATCGGCCGCCGCCGAACCGTCGGCATTCACGTGAAGAACCTTGCCGCCCAATGAGTTTCGATCCTGAGGAACGCTGGGCGACGCCGTGTCACCGGTCCCGATGTAAAGAGTGCCGTCGGGCGCAGCCAGAATTCGACAGCCTCCGTGCCGACCGGTTGCAGCGACGGGGATGTCGTCGACGACGGTCTGCGTGCGGGTCAGGGTGGTCCACTCCGGATCGACGGTCCAGCGAAAGACTGCGATGCTGTTCCCACCATCGCCCGCACTGCCGGGCATCGCGCTGCCGGTTCCCAGCCCTTCGCCTTCGACACCCTGACACGTGTACAGCGCTCGGGACTCCGAGAAGTCCTGTGCCAGTTCGATTCCCATCAGACCGGTCTCACCCTGCGCATACAGGTCGTCGAGGTCCGCGGCCAGATCGGCGACGGTTCCGTCGGGTCGTTTGACGACGAAACGCCCGCTGCGCTCCCCGGTGAGAATTGCGCCGTCGGGCGCCACGACCACGTCCCAGGGCTTGTTCAACCCGTCGAGCTCGGTGGTCACCTGCAGTTCGGGCAGGTCAGGGCTGGGCTGCGCGCCCGCGCCCGACGAACAGGCGAGCGTCAGACAGACGCTCGCCGCGAGAACTCCGGTACCGGTCAGCGCTTTGTTCACGAACACTCCTCGACAGGGGTCGAATCAGGCTCATGACAAATACCACAGTAATCAATAGGTAAACCGGACTTCGTCGAAACGAACACCGCTGCTCACGATACGAGCGTGTAACCGGCTTCCGTGACGGCCGCGGCCACTGCCGAACTCTCGATTGCGTTGTCGCTGAACACCACGACGTTGCCCGTCGCGACGTCGACCTGCACGTCGGTGACACCCGCCAGTTCGGAAATCTCCTCGAAAACCGAAGCGGCACAATGCTGGCAGGTCATTCCCTCGACGACGTAACTGCCTTGCACTCCAACAACCTTCTCTCCGCTTGCTTTTCGCACGAATCAGGAACGGACGAGGCGAGCGATGGCGTCGGACGCCTCTTTCACCTTCGCATCCGCCTCAGGGCCACCCTTCTTGGCGGCCTCGACGACGCAACCCGCCAGGTGCGCGTCGAGCAGCTTGATCGAGACGGACTGCAACGCCTTGGTGGCGGCGGACACCTGGGTGAGGACGTCGATGCAATACCTGTCCTCGGCGACCATGCGCGAGATTCCGGCGATCTGACCCTCGATACGACGGAGCCTCTTCAAGAGGTCGTCCTGCTCGGTCGAGTAGCTGCTCATGCCGACCACCATACCCCTACCGGGTATGGGAACGCACCCACGACCACCGGCGAACCGCGTCGACGACCAGCAGACCTGCCACGACGACGCACACCGTGGCGATGGTGATCCACGACCCGGAGTACTGCGTGGAGGTGTAGGCCGGAGCGCCGTCGGGAACCGCCGCGTACCGATACACATCGACACCCACGTTCCAGCACACGACGGCGACGATCACGGCGACGACCGCTCCCACTGCCTCGAATGCGGCCACTGCTCTGCTCACACGATCTCCTTCTTGGCGTGCTCGAGGCCCGCTCGCAACCCGTCGTCGTCCTTGGCCCACGCCTGCACCAAGGCACCCCCGACCAGACGCAGCCCGATCGGATGGCGTCGACGCGGCACGCCGTGCAACTCGCCGAGCACGCGCGCGGTTTCCCACTTCTTCGGCTCGTAGTCGCCGTCCGCATAGTCGGCGGGCGGCAGGATCGCGTCGATGTCCGAGATGTCCAGCACCTCGGTTCCCTGTCGAAGCGCCGTGGGCGTGAGTTCGACACTGACGTGCCGACGCGCGGCCGTGACCTGCACGTACGTGAAGCCGACGAGCACGAGGGCGAAGATCCCGAGCGGGACCCAGTGCACGACCGGGCCGGTCAGGAGTTCGACGATCAGTACGGCGATGCAGAACAGCGGACCCCACAGCAACGCCCGCCACCGCGCCCCCGGCTCGGTGAACAGCACAGGACCGGGTTCAGTCACCGTGGAACCACCGACGCGCCGACGGGCGGTAGACGAGCATGCATGCCGCGAGCAACACGAGTGCGATGGCCAGAAGTTCCTGGAACGCCCCGACCGCGAGCACGCCGAACACCAGCACCAGCGCGGCGAACCCCGACAGTGCGACGAGAATTCGCCGCACCATCGCGTGGCCGGCACGCACCGGTCCGGCGAGGAAACCCAGGGTCAGACCGAGTACCGCACAGACCACACCGATGACCCGAACGAACGACAGATACGAATCGATGTCCGCGGCGCTGTTGCCCTGCGATTCGAGAGCGGACCGCAGTTGGTCGACGGGAGCCGTCAGCGTCAGCAGGGCGACGAGAACGAGCAGGATAGCGGCCACCAGCCACAACACGTATGCGGCAGTGACGACTCCGGGCCGTGCACCGGCGGGAACACTGGTACTCACACGTACATACTGCCTGTTCAGCCCGTGACGAGCGCAGGCACCACGATGATCAGCGCGACGAGAATGCCGAGCGCCACCACCAGTCCGATGAGCAGCAGTTCACGACTGGTGCTGTGGGGACATTTCACTGTGGTGGTGTGCCTGGTGGAGTCGGCAGGAACGACCCAGCTGGACCGTCCTTCGGCGTCGAACTGCATGGGACTCCCCCTCGCACATCGCTGTGACGGCAATCACGGTACACCTGCACGAGTGCTCCGCGGAAGCGCCGAGGCGAGGGCGTGCGTCAGCCGGCGGTGAAGCCCAGGGCCATGATGAAGACAGCGACCGACACCGCAGCGAGAAGCCCCAGCAGCGCCCAGACGGGCCTGCCGCGTTCCTCGTCCTCGCGTCGAATTTCCGGTTGTGTCATCGCACTGGATCCGATCACTCGAAGTTCACTTACGAGTGATGCTAGTCACATGGTGCGCATGTGACGCATGAGACACGCGGGACTGACCGAACTACGTCAGCGAAATGGTTTCGGCGTACGCGACGCCAGGAAGTATTCGTTCGACTCCCTGCGGTGCATCAGGTAGATCGCACCCGCGGCCAGCACACCCTGCAGAATGCCTGCGACACCCAGGACGATCGCCATGGCGCCGTCGTTCGCACCGAATCCGAACAGCTGCGGGACGGTCAGAACAACGGTGGCCGTTCCGATCATCGTCAACACCATGCGGGCCCACATCCGACCCGTGCGCATCTTGTTCACCCAGTACAGGAACAACGCGGCGAATCCGGCCGCGATCAAGACCATCACGACGAGTGCCGCGATCAGGTAGTTCTCGGCGGTGTCGAGCGTCAGCGGGATGGACGCGTCCTGCGCCTTGATGTCGTCGACGAGTTGCTGCGCGAACACCGAGCGCTCCCCGTACACGACGACTAGCGTCGCCAACAGGTTGATCGTGCCGAGCAGCGCCACGCCCCACCAGAGGTGACGGGCAGTCTCGACGTCGACCGGCGCGGGCCTCGGCTTCGGTTCCAACGGAGGTGGGCCGTGCTCGGCTTCCCAACGTGCCCAATCGGGCTCGGGTGGCTGATGGCCGTTCTCCGGGTTCCAGGGAGTACTCACAGCCAGCCCGCCGCTTCCGTTGCCCAGTACGTCAACACGATGTCCGCACCCGCGCGGCGGATACTCGTCAGTGATTCCAGAATCGCGGCGTCACGGTCGATCCACCCGTTCTGCGCAGCCGCGGTGATCATCGAATACTCACCCGAGATCTGGTATGCGGCAACGGGAACCGGAGACATGTTCGCGACGTCGCGCAGAATGTCGAGGTAGGACATGGCGGGTTTGACCATCACCATGTCGGCGCCTTCGGCGAGATCGAGTTCGACCTCGTACGTCGCTTCGCGACGGTTCGCCGAATCCTGTTGATAGGTACGGCGATCGCCCTGCAACGACGACCCGACGGCCTCGCGGAACGGTCCGTAGAACGCCGACGCGTACTTCGCCGAGTACGCCAACTGGCCGACGTCGTGATGCCCGGCCGCGTCGAGCCCGGCACGAATCGCCGCGACCTGACCGTCCATCATTCCGCTCGGGCCGAGCAGGTGTGCACCCGAATCCGCTTGCGCCACAGCCATGTCGACGTATCGGGTGAGCGTCGCGTCGTTGTCGACGGCACCGCCCTCGGTCAGCACTCCACAGTGGCCGTGGTCGGTGAATTCGTCGAGGCACGTGTCGGCCATGATGACGGTGGCGTCACCGAGATCCGACTTCAGCCGTCGCAGACCGCGATTGAGGATTCCCTGCGGATCGGTGGCGCCGGAACCGTCGGCGTCCTTGTCCTCGGGCCGGGGAACGCCGAACAGCATCACGCCGCCGACGCCCGCAGCCACCGCTTCCTCGGCGGCCTTGCTCAGCGAATCGAGCGTGTGTTGGTAGACGCCCGGCATCGACGTGATCTCACGGGGAGCATCGATGCCGTCGGCGACGAACATCGGTAGCACGAGATGCCGTGGCTGCAGCGAGGTTTCGGCGACGAGTCGGCGGATCGCCGGCGTGCGACGCAGTCGGCGGGGGCGGTCTACTGGGAACACGGTGGAATGCCTCACTTCGTTCGGCACGTGCGTGGGAATGTATAGCCCGCTACACATTCCCACGCACATGCGCGTTAGCGCCTGCGACTCTTCTTCCGCGGAGGAGGCAACGCGCCCTCGGCGCGGAGGCGAGCTGCGTGCTCGGCCAGCGCCTCGATGAGCGGTCCCACCTGCGCGGTCTCGGGCTGCACGTCGACGCGCAGTCCGAATTCGACTGCGGTCTCGGCAGTCTTGGGCCCGATGCACGCGACGAGCGTGCGTGCATGCGGCTTACCGGCGATACCGACGAGGTTGCGCACCGTCGAACTCGACGTGAAGCAGACGGCGTCGAATCCACCGGTCTTGATCATCTCGCGGGTCTCGGCCGGCGGCGGCGCGGCGCGCACGGTGCGGTACGCGGTGACGTCGTCGATCTCCCAGCCGCGTTCACGCAGACCCTCGGCAAGCGTCTCGGTCGCAATGTCGGCGCGCGGCAACAGAACTCGATTGACCGGGTCGAAGACCTCGTCGTACGGCGGGAAGTCCTCGAGCAGTCCGAGGGACGACTGATCACCGGACGGCAGCAGTTCGGGGTTGATGCCGAACGAGCGGACCTTGGCGGCGGTTGCTTCGCCGACGCACGCGATCTTGACGCCCGAGAACGCACGCGCGTCCAGGCCGAACTCCTCGAACTTCTCCCACACGGCGCGCACGGCGTTCGTGGAGGTGAAGACAACCCACTGGTAACGGCCGTCGACCAGTCCCTTGACCGAACGCTCCATCTGCGCCGGGCTACGAGGCGGCTCGACGGCGATGGTCGGAACCTCGATCGGGATGGCTCCGTGCGTGACGAGCCGATCGCTCATCTCGCCTGCCTGGTCCTTGGTCCGCGGCACCAGCACGGTCCAGCCGTACAGTGCGCGAGATTCCCACCAGGACATCTTGTTTCGGCCGGAGACGACCTTGCCGACGGTCACGACGAGTGAGCCGACGAGTTCGCTGCCGGCGTCGTTGAGCGTCGCGAGCGTTGCCTCGACGGTGCGCTGCTGACGCGTCGTGCCGCGGACGGTGATCGCGGCGGGGGTCTGCGGTGCGAGTCCGTGCTCGACGAGCGCGCTCGCCGTCTCGGCCAGGTGACCGGACGTCGCGTGCAGCACGAGCGGGCCGGGAGCAGCGGCGAGCGCAGCCCAGTCGACCTCACCGCGCACGTCGGCTTCGGTGTGTCCCGATCCGAGGGCCATGCCGGCGTAGCTCGGCACGGCGGATCCGGACGGCAGACCGGGGAGCACCTCGAACTGCACGTGAGTGCGGGCGACCGCGGTGACCTCGGCGATGACGGAATCCGCGGTCAGCGGGTCGCCGGACACGAGGCGGATGACGTCGTGGCCGTTCTTGGCCTCGGTCAGCAAGGTCTTGGCGACCTCGGCGGGCTCGCCGAGTGCGGGACGGACGTCGACGCCGTTCTCACCCGTTTCCGGATCGCGCGGCAGGTCGTTGCCGACGAGTGCGATGACGCCCTGGTCGACGTCGGGATCGGTGAAGGCGAGTTCAGCGGCTCCGAGCACCTCGCGTGCTCGAACGGTGAGCAGAGCCGGGTCGCCCGGCCCCGACCCCACGAACAGGATCCGTCCGTTGGCGTTCTTGCGGACTGGGCTCATCGGTTGTTCTCCAGTGCTGTCTTGTGCGGGTAGTGCAGTTCGATCGGGGTTGCCGAGCCCCGTTTCGGTATCAAGCGCGCGGTCGCGATGGATTCGCCGCGTACCGGGGGCCGTGAGGCCCTGCGTTTGGCACGTCCGCGTGTGGGTGCAGTGATCGACCTAGACATGCGGTGTTCCTCCGGATGCGGCGGGCTCGGTGACGTCGACGAGGTCGCGTGCGCCGAGATCGAGCAGCTCGCGGGCCAGGTCACGGCCGAGTTCCTCGGCATTGTGAGTCGATCCGACGATCGAGGCCCTGATGGTGTCGCTGCCGTCGATCGCCGCGACGCAACCGCGAACCGACAGTTCGTCGAACACGCGTCCGTCCTCGTCGATGGATTCGACGACCTCGGCGATCGCACCGACGGGGGCGGTACAGCCTGCTTCGAGTTCGGCGAGTAGTCCCCGCTCGGCCAGCACGGCCGCGCGGGTGTTCGGATCGTCGAGCGTGCCGATGGCTTCGGCGAGTTCGGTGTCTCCCGCACGGCATTCGACGGCGAGCGCACCCTGTGCGGGCGCCGGAAGCAGCTGCACCGGATCGAGCGATTCGGTGACGACGTCCAGCCTGCCGATGCGGGACAGCCCGGCACGGGCGACGACGACGGCGTCGAGCTCGCCGGACGCGACCTTGCCGATGCGGGTGTCGAGGTTGCCGCGCAGCGGGAGGATGTCGAGTCCCTGGCCGAGTGCGCGCAACTGCGCTGCTCGACGCGGTGCCGACGTTCCGACCTTCGCGCCGGTCGGCAGTTCTCCCAGTACGAGCCCGTCGCGTGCGACGAGTGCGTCGCGGGGATCTTCGCGCGGCGGAATCGCGGCGATGACGAAGCGCTCGTCGGGTGCCGTCGGCAGGTCCTTGTAGGAGTGCACGGCGACGTCGACCTTGCCGTCCGTCAACGCCTCACGCAGCGCCGCGGTGAACACACCGACGCCGATCTCCTGAACCGGTGCCGCCGACAGATCCCCTGCCGTCTTGACGATGACCAGCTCCGCGTCGAGGCCTGCGGCGATCAAGCCCTGCCGCACCGTCTCGGCCTGCGTCGTCGCGAGCAGGCTTCCTCGCGTTCCGACCCGTACTACTCGCTTGCTTTCCTGGTCATTCCGCAGGCTCCACTCCTGCCCCGTCCCGGTCACTCCGACTGTCCCTTCCGGGCATCGGTACGGCTGGCGGTGAAGTCGTCCACGAGTTCCATTCCGTTGATCTCGATCGGGCTGGCGACAGCCTCGACCGTTCCTGGGCTGAGCTCGAACAGCTCACGCAGTGCCGCGGCGTACGAGTCGCCGCCGGGGGTGGTCGCGAGCTGCTTGACCCGCACGGTGGGCGAGTGCAGAAGCTTGTCGACGACGCGTCGCACCGTCCTGGCGACCTCGTCGCGCTGCGGCGAGTCGAGGCCGGGCAGGCGCGACTCGAGGCGCAGGAGTTCGCCTTCGACGACCTCGGCGGCGCGCTGGCGCAGAGCGGTGACGGTCGGAGTGACCTCGGCCAGACGCTGGCCCGCAAGGTATCCGGACAGCTCGGAGGAGACGATCTCGCGGGCCGCGGCCGCGTCGGTGGACGCAGCTCCTGCCGCAGGGTCGCGCTGCAGCGACTCCATGTCGAAGATGTCGACGCCGGGCAGTCCGGCGACGGAATGGTCGACGTCGCGAGGCAGCCCGAGATCGCAGATGGCGAGCGTTCGGCCCGGTTCACGCTGTGCGAGCGCGAGGTGCGCGTCCGCCAGCGAGACGACGGCGCCGACCGCGCCGGTACAGGTGACGAGAACGTCCGCGTCGGCCAGCGCGGCAGGCAGCTCGTCGAGGTCCATGGCCACGGCCGACACTCCCGCGGACGTCGCGGTCTCGGCGAGGTGGTCGGCACGCACGCGGGTGCGATTGACGACGATCAGACGACCGATTCCGGCGCGTCCCAAGTGCGCGACGGCCAGTCCGCCCATCGCACCCGCACCGAGGACGACGGCCGTGCGGCCGGCGAGGGACCCGTCGAACAGGGCGGCAGCGCGATCGAGCGCCACCGAGACGACCGACGCACCCGCCGAGTCGATGCCCGTCTCCGAATGGACCCGCTTGCCGACCCGCAACGCCTGCTGCGCGAGCTCGTGCAACACGCGTCCCGACGCCTGCTGGCTGTCCGACGCGGCATACGCCGTCCGGATCTGGCCGAGAATCTGCTGTTCGCCGATGACCATGGAGTCCAGGCCGCTGGCCACCGCGAACAGGTGCTCGACGGCGGCTTCGCTGTAGCGCACGTACGCGTGCTTGGTGAGCTCGGGGACCTGCAGTCCGGAGTGTTCGGCGAGAATCTCGCCGACCGAGGCGAGTGCCCCGTGGAACGCGTCGACCACTGCGTAGATCTCGACGCGGTTGCACGTTGAGACCACCATGACCTCGGAGATGTTTCCGCCGGCCATGAGCTTGTCGGTCAGCTTGGGACGGTCCGTGTCCGTGATCGCGACACGCTCGAGGACTGCGACGGGAGCGCTACGGTGCGAAATCCCGACGAGAAGGACACTCACGGTGCAATCACCGATCCATTTCTTGTGTTACTGCTGGTAGAACCTGGGGAACTGATGACGCCGGCCGCAACTCCGGCTCCGGGCAGACCGCCCGGCGACACTCTCGGGCCCCGGCTACGTCCCAACCGAGGCGTCGTGGGTAGATCCGGTGCGCCGTGGGCAGCTTCCCTGCGGGAGCTGTTGAACGACAGGACCTGCATCTCGACGGCCAGGTCGACGCGTCGTACTTCCACACGGTCCGGGACGTCGAGTTCCACCGGAGAGAAGCTGAGGATGCACTCGACTCCGCCGGCGACGAACGCCGACGCGACGGCCTGGGCTGCGTCGTCCGGCGTCGCGATGACTCCGATGGTGGCCTCGAGCTCACGGCATCCGACCTCGAGAGTGTCGACGTGCCTGACCTGCAGGCCATCGATGTCCAAGCCGACGCGGGCCGGATCGACGTCGAACAGTCCGACCATCGAGAAGCCGCGACGGCCGAATCCGCCGTACCGCGCGAGGGCCTGTCCGAGATTGCCGACTCCGACGAGGACGACCTTGTGGCCGCGGTCGAGTCCGAGGGCGCTCTCGATCTTGGCGCGTAGGCGCATGACGTCGTATCCGACTCCGCGCACGCCGTTGGGTCCGAGGAAGGACAGGTCCTTGCGCAGTTTCGCCGATCCCACGCCCGCGGCGTTGGCGAGTTCCTCGCTGGAAACGATGAGAACGCCGTCGTCGGCGAGGATTCCGAGGACCCGCAAGTAGGTCGCCAATCGGGTCACCGTAGCCTGGGGGATGACGCGTTCGGAACCGACGGATCGCTCGACCGGGGCCGGCACAACCGGGCGCTCTCGGGTCACGTTCCTGGCTCCTCGTCCGAACGGCCGCGACGCCGTTCTTCACGCTGATCCTGCTGATGCTCATGGTGGCGTTCGGCAGGGTTCGTTCCCCGCTGAACTCGCAGGAATCCCTCCTGCGCCTCAACCACGGTAACTGCTTGTGAACGAATGAACAAAGTCGCTGGATCCGTGCTAGAGGTGCCCTCACCTGCAAAGCGAGAGCAATCACACCTTCTTAGGGTGTCCTCGCGCAACCAGATCGGCGCGCAATCGGGGCTCGTCAACCTCCCAGTAACTGTGCTCACGGCCGTCGAGAAGGACGACGGGAACGCGGTCTCCGTACTCGGCGCGCAGGTCAGGCCTGGTCGCCGCAGCCTCGTCGACGTCGATCATGTCGACGGTCAGCCCGTGCTCGGCGCACAACGCGGTCAGAACACCGAGAGCGTCGGCGCAGGTGTAGCAGCCCGCGCGGGTGAGAAGGACCACGGACGTGCGTTCGGATTCCATGCCCCTACTGTTTCACCGGCGCCGCTCGAGACGAACGTCACACCGCATCCTGCCCTCCGTGGCACGTCATCCGCCTGCAGGACGCTCGGTCGGTGACGGTCCCACGGTCTAGGGTTGTGGGTAGCGCTCGAGCAGGGAGGTACGCCGAAGATGATCGACGGGGGTTCCGAGACGCCTGGCACCGATTCGTCCGATGCCGACACGTCCAAGGCAACCGAGTCCGACGCCGCGTCACCCGAGACGGCTGCCGAACTCGACCTGCCTGTGTCCGACGTGCCGGACGCCGACATGCTCGAGACGTCCGACCCGGAGACCGACAAACGGCGCAAACGTCGC
Source organism: Rhodococcus sp. B10 (assembly GCF_011770055.1). Taxonomy (NCBI): domain Bacteria; kingdom Bacillati; phylum Actinomycetota; class Actinomycetes; order Mycobacteriales; family Nocardiaceae; genus Rhodococcus; species Rhodococcus sp. B10. The sequence goes on from NZ_JAAFYV010000015.1 coordinate 41,179, forward strand.
TTTCGTAATCCGCTCGGTCCGACCGACGCGCAGGTTCGCGCCAGCGTCGCAGGTGAGGCCAGCGCCGACGCCGCCATCGCGTTGCAGATCGAGGGCGGCAACACCGTTCCCCTCGACCTGACCGCCGCGGCGTTCTTCGACGTCGACAACACGATGGTCCAGGGTGCGTCGATCATCCATTTCGCCCGTGGCCTTGCAGCGCGCAAGTACTTCACCAGTGGCGACCTGGCCCAATTCGCTTGGCAGCAAATCAAATTCAGAGTGAGCGGCAAGGAGAACAGCGACGACGTCGCGAGCGGCCGCGAGAAGGCTCTGTCGTTCATCACGGGCCGGTCGACCGCCGAACTCGCGCGACTCGGCGAGGAAATCTACGACGAGCTCATCGCCGACAAGATCTGGCCTGGCACCGCAGCGCTCGCCCAGATGCACCTCGACGCAGGCCAGCAGGTCTGGCTCGTGACGGCGACCCCGCTCGAACTCGCACAGATCATCGCCGAGCGTCTCGGCCTGACGGGTGCGTTGGGTACCGTCGCCGAGAGCAAGGACGGCATCTTCACGGGTCGGCTCGTCGGCGACATCCTGCACGGGCTCGGCAAAGCGCATGCGGTCCGCACGCTGGCCATCCGCGAGGGCCTCAATCTCAAACGGTGCACGGCGTACTCGGACAGCCACAACGACGTGCCGATGTTGTCCCTCGTCGGAACTGCCGTCGCCGTCAATCCCGACGCCGACCTGCGCGAGCTGGCGAAGAACCGCGGCTGGGAGATTCGCGACTTCCGCACCGGTCGCAAGGCAGCGAAGATCGGCGTCCCGACGGCGCTGGCTCTCGGCGCGGTCGGCGGCGGGCTCGCGGCAGTCCTGGGTCGGCGGAAAGCCGCCTAGAGCGTCAACTGCATCAGCGTCAGATCCAGCCACCGGTCGAATTTGACGCCGACCTGCGGCATCTGCCCGACGGTCACGAAGCCGAACTTCTCGTGCAGTGCGATGGACGTCGAGTTGAGCGATTCGATGACGCCGACGAGCACATGCACTCCCCCGCCACGAGCACGTGCGATCAGCTCCGTCATCAACGCACTCGCGACGCCTCGCCGGTGAAAGTCGCCCTGCACGTAGACCGAATGCTCCATCGTGAGCCGGTAGCCGCTCTTGGGCCGCCACTGCGCGTACGACGCGTATCCGGCGACCCGGCCGTCGATCACCGCCGTCAGGACGGGGTAGCCGGCGCGAAGTCGACCGTCGAGCCACTCCATCCGGTCGTCGAGACCGACTTCCGTCTCGTCCCAGATCGCCGTCGTGTTTCTGATGGCGTCGTTGTGGATCTCGAGGATCGACGGAAGGTCTTCGGTCACGGTGTCGCGAATGAGCATTCGGAGAACACTACTGCTCAGCCCAAGAACACGTTTCTGCGCTTGGCGAGCAGCCGGTACAGGGTGTGCTGGATGGTCTCGCGCACGTGGTCGGTGAGCTCGAACAACACCATCGGATCTTCCGACGCCTGGGCGTCGTACGCGTCGGTCGGGATCGGCTTGCCGAACTCGATGTACCACTTCGACGGCAGCGGAATCAGCCCGAGCGGACCGAGGTGCGGGAAGAACGGCGTGACCGGGAAATACGGCATACCCATCAACCGCGCGAGCGGGGCGATGTCACCGATCTTGGGATAGATCTCCTCGGAGCCGACGATCGAGCACGGCACGATCGGAGCACCTGCACGTAGTGCGGCCGAGACGAATCCACCGCGCCCGAAGCGTTGCAGCTTGTATCGCTCGCTGAACGGCTTGCCGATTCCCTTGAAGCCCTCCGGGAACACCGCGGCGACCTCACCCATCCGCAGCAGTCGTTCCGCATCGGGATTGCACGCGAGCGTGTGGCCCGCCTTGCGCGCGATGGTCCCGACGCCCGGCATCTCGAATGCCATGTCCGCGGCCAACATTCGCAACGGGCGACGCTGCGGGTGATGGTCTCGGACGGCGACGGACGCCATGAGCGCGTCGATGGGAATGACACCGGCATGGTTGGCGACGACGAGCGCACCGCCGTCGTCGGGGATGTTCTCGATGCCCTTGATCTCGACGCGGAACCACTTGTCGAACAGCGGCCGCAGCAAGGGAAGCCAGACCGCGTCGGCGAAGTGCGGGTCGTATCCGAACTCGTCGACCGAGTACTCACCGGCCAGCCGTCGGCGGACGAACTCGGCGGTGCCCGCGATCTGCTCGACCAGTTTGTCCTTGACGGCGTCGACCGGCGACGGCTCCGGCGCCTCGGTGGGCATCGGCAGTGCCGTCGTCGGCGTGATCAGCGGGGTGGGCGGCGACGGCTCGGTGTACGACGACGGATGCCTGCTGCGGCCCTGATCGGCGTGGCCGGCGGGACGCACGGAACGCCCCGACCCACCGCCGTGCAGTGGAATCACTTTGGCCACGTCCGTCACCCTTCCCGTCCTGAATCCGTTGTGGCCAAAGCTCTCCGTGATACGTCTGCCCCCGTCTCGACAGCCGCGAGCAACCGTTTCTCCACCGTGTCGACCCAGTCGACTCCCAGTACGGGCCGTAGTGCGGCGCCCCGGACGAAGTCGTCGAACGCTTGAACCGTGGTCCACCGCGGCTCGAAACCGAGGTCCGACCGCATACGCGTCGTGTCGAGCCCACAGCCGAAGTGGAAATAGTCGAGTTGCTCGGTCGTGAACTCGCGCATCATCCCGCCCATCAGTGCGCGACCCACGCTCTTGAACAACGCGAACGGCACGGGCACTTCGATGCGTCCTGCGCGACGGATTGCCTGCGACAGCATGATCGTGCCGTCCGCGCCGACGTTGAAGGTGCCTGCGGGACCGCTGACCGTGGCCCGCTCGAGCGCCGCGAGCGCGTCTTCCTCGTGCAACAGCTGCATGCGCGCGTCGCGCCCGATGATGCTCGGAATGACGGGTGACGTCATGTATCGCGAGATGGTTCCGTTGAGCCTCGGCCCGATCAGCGGCGCCATCCGCAGGATCGACACGGCGATGTCGGGGCGACGACGACCCAGACCGCGGAGATAGCCCTCGATGTCGATCGTGTCGCGGGCGAACGCACCCTTCGGTGGGCGCCTGGCACTCATTTCCTCGGTGAACTTGGCCGGGTCCTTGGCGCTGCATCCGTACACGGACGACGACGACCGAAGCACGACCTTCTGCACCGTCGGCGACTTCTGACATACCGCGAACAACTGCATCGCGCCGATGACGTTGAGATCCTTCATCGTGGCGCGGCCGCCGGACTTGGGCGGCTTGGTGATGGTCGCCGCGTGCACGACGGTGTCGACGGACGCGTTGCGGATGACCTTTCCGATGAGCGGGTTACGGATGTCCGCACGAACGAATTCCGCCCGACCCATGCGTCGCAGCAGATCCTTGCTCGGTGACCGGGCGTCGACGGCGATGACTCGTTCGATCGACGGATTCTGCGCGAGACGCGTGACGAGATATCCACCCAGGAACCGGCTCGCCCCCGTGACGAGAGCCACTTTCGGCGCTGCCACGCCGCGGTCGATCGAGTTCACCGACACCCCCGTCCCTGGCCGCAGTCTGCCCTACGCGGGTCCTCCCGCAGGCTCCACTCTCAGCAGCCTACTGGAATACCGAGAAGATGCGAGCGCTCACGAAAAGGCACCCTGTGCAGGAAGAATGTATGTGCGGACAACCTGACCGCAGAGCTTCTGCGAAAACAAAAGAGCCCGTCACCGGACGGTGACGGGCTCTTCGGCGAAGCTTTACTTACCGAGTTTCCTGCGCTGCACTCGGGTACGACGAAGCAGCTTGCGGTGCTTCTTCTTCGACATGCGCTTGCGACGCTTCTTGATCACTGAACCCATGGCGGGTATCCCTCACGTTCTTCTCTTGCGTTTCGCGCACGCGAAGTTGCGTACGCCTACCTGGCGCCTCGAACTCCCCCGGCACCCTGTCTGACACGACAAGTTGCCGGCGAAGCCGTCGATTCACCGAGCTGGCGCTCGGGCCTCGTTGTTCGCGGCCCGTTGCAACGGCAGCGACTGGCACGACGGATGTCGATCTTACCGGTGGATCCATCGATCCACGAAACCGGCCCGACTTCCGCCCGTAAGCCGCTGTTCTCCGTCAGCCCGCGTCGAAGTACGACGTCTCGAGGTAGTCGTGTACCGCCTTCGCGTGAACACGGAACGACCGACCTACTCGAACTGCAGGCAGTTCTCCGCTGTGCACCAGCCGGTACACAGTCATCTTGGACACCCTCATCAGCGTCGCCACCTCGGCGACCGTGAGGAATTGCGTTCCAGCTACGGCTGGCTGACCATCCGAGGACGAAACCTTGGACGGCTTGTTTGCAGGCGCCATCAATCCACATACCTCCGGCACGTCTCGCGCGGCAGGCTTCCCCTCCTGCCGAACAGACACGCACGTGCTACCCGTGAGCTTAACGTGACTCGTGGGGTTACTGCGACGGGTGTCGGTAAGAGAATTTCTATTCGGGTGTGATGCCCATCTCAGTGGCCCGGTCGTTCGCAGCGCCCAGAGCATCGAAAAACGCAGCTCGGAGGCCACCTTGCTCCAATTTTCGGACTGCAGCAGCCGTCGTGCCACCGGGCGAAGTGACGGCATATCGAAGTTCTGTCGGCGTTTCGTCCGAACGATCGAGCATTGCCGCCGATCCGACCATCGTCTGAACCACCAGCGCCGACGCGACGTCGCGCGTCAGCCCGAGACCGACACCGGCGTCGATCATGGCTTCGGCGACCAGGAAGAAATAGGCCGGCCCCGAGCCGGACACCGCGGTGACGGCGTCGAGCTGGTTCTCCTTGACGGTGACGACCTTGCCCACGGACGACAGAATGCCGCGGACGAGTTCCAGATGCTCGGCCTTCGCGTAGCGCCCGGGTGCCAGGACGCTGACGCCCTCGCCGACGAGCATCGGCGTGTTCGGCATGACACGGATGACGGGGAAACCGGCAGGGAGCTTCGGCTCGAACTTGACGGTCGGAACACCGGCGATCAGCGACACGATCAGCTGCTCACGTTCGCCGTCCAGGTCGGTCTTCGCGATCTCGGTGACGACGGCCTCGGCGTCGCCCGGCTTGACGGCCAGCACGATCACGTCGGCGTTCTCCGACGCCTCGGAGATGGTGGTCGTCAGGATTCCGTACGTCGACGCCAGCTCTGCGGCCCGCGCCTCGAACTTCTCGGCCACCACCAGGTCACGAACCGCGTGACCCGATTCGAGGAGACCCGCGATCAGCGCCTCGCCGATCCGGCCACCTCCGATTACTGCAATTCTCGTCATGGCCGTAAGCCTGCCACGATGTGGCTGCGCCACCCGTGCGTGGGTAGTTGGTCTCTGTTCCGACTATCCGCGCACGGCGGGAGTGGAGCCTGCAGGAACGACCCGATTTCGGCGGGAGTGGAGCCTGCAGGAACGACCCGATTTCGGCGCCGAAGGCGCCCTATCGCGGGACCATCGCCAGCTGCCTGCTCTGCACGACGACGGCGCCCGTCGAATCCAGGACGAGGTGATCTTCCTCGAACCACGTCCCGCCGATGACCGTGCTGCTCGCGGCCACTCGCAGCCACCCGGGCGCGGGAGATCGCCGCAGATAGGCCGTCAGCTGAACCGTCGGCGCCCATCCGAACATGCCGCGGTTCATCGTGACCGGTGCGCAGATGTCGCCCGTCATGAGCGCGAACAGCACCGCTGTGTCGACGTCTGCCTCGTCGTCGGGACGCGGACGTACCCACATCCGGACCTCCGGCTCGCCTTGCTGGCCTGTCAAGAAATGGGCGGACGACGGATCGATCCGCATCTCGCAGCCCTGCGCGAGGTGCACGATCGACGCCATCGGATGGTCACCACCGATCGCCTGGGTCTCGGCAGGCGGCTCCGCGGGCATCGACGCGAGCGACGACGCCACCTCGTGGCGCGGCGCGTCGGTGTCCGGACGTCCCAGCGTGACGACGGCCCGGACGGCGACGCGTCCGCCCTGGCTCAGCTCGACGTCGACGTGGCTGACCTGCTTGCCGCGCTTGCGGACGATCGTCGCCAGGTCGACGCCACCCGGATCGGGCGCGTTCAGATAGCTGGCGCTGACCGCGAGCGGCTGTAGGTCGTCGTCGGCGAGTTGGGCCTTGGCTGCGGCGGCGCAGGTGGCGAGCAACGTACCGCCGTGCACTTTGGGACCGATCGTCCAGGTGGAGTCGATCACCGCGGCGAACGTGCCCTCGGTGTCGCCGAGGTCGATCGTCGTGACCGTCGTTGCGGTTCGGAACGGGCTGGTCATTGTTCTGGCCTTTCGAGTGCCGAGGCGATGTCGTGATGGGCGAGGCGCCGCAGCGCCGTGATGACGGGTTCGTAGACGGCCGTTCCGATCACCGCGTATTCGACGGCGGCTTCCACGGAGTCCGGCATGAGCGAGAGGTCGTAGTCGGCGATACCGCGGATATGGCGTCCGTACACCTCGAGACGCTCGTCGGTCATCGCAATGCCGACTTCCTCGGCCGCCCGGAGCGCCCGTTCGAGCTGGGCGACCGCGACGAATCTGGGGTCGTAGACCTGTCCCAGCTTCTCCAACGCCGCCTTCGCTCGTGGGTAGTCGGGGACGTCGACGTCGTAGGGCGGCAGTTCGGCGATTGCGCGTCCCAACGTCTCGAACAGAGACGCCTTCGGGTGCTCGATCAGGCGCAGCACTGTCCCGATTCGATCGATCGAGAGTCCGGCGCCGGCCAGCGCCTTGATCAACGCGAGCCGCTCCACGTGCTCGTCGCCGTACGTCGACTGCGTGGCACTCGTCGACTTCCCCGGCATCAGCAGGCCTTCGCGAAGGTAGTACTTCACCGTGGCCAGCGGGACACCCGAGGTGGCCACCAGCTCCGACACGCGCACGAGAACCCTTCCCACCAGTTGGATACTTGAACTATCCAACGACCCTAACGCATGGCCTCCGGATCGATCAGCGCAGGTGACGGCGCGCGAAGGCCAGGGCCTGGCCGAGCATCGACGACCGTTCCTGCAGCGTCCTCGCGTTCTGGGTGTTGATCTCGACGACGGCCTGACCGCGGAAGCCGCGTCGCATCAGCTCGGTACACACCTCGACGCACGGCTGCTCACCGTGCCCCGGAATCAGATGTTCGTCGATCGACGCACCACGCCCGTCGGCCAGATGCAGATGCGCGAGGCCGACGCCCATGCGGTTCATGAGGTCGACCGCGTCGGCGCCCGCGGTCGCGGTGTGCGACAGATCGAGCGTGTAGTGGGCGTGACCGGAATCGGTCGGATCGTACGACGGGGCGAACGCCGACAACGCCGCGCCGGGCCCGCCACGTTTCCGCAGCCGAGCCGCCGATCCTTCCTTGCGGCCGAAGAAGCGGTCGGCACGCATCGGGAACATGTTCTCGACCGCCACGATGACGTCGGAACCCATCTCGAGATCCGCGACCTGGTCGGAGAAGCCGTCGGCGTAGCGCTTCTGCCATCGGAACGGCGGGTGCACGACGACGGTGGCAGCGCCCAACTTCTCTGCCGCCTGCACCGATCGCTCGAGCTTCGCCACCGGATCCGAGCCCCACACGCGCTGCGAGATCAGCAGGCAGGGCGCATGAATCGCCTGCACGGGCACCCCGTACTTCCGCGACAACGCGGCGACGCCTTCGACGTCCTGGCTGATCGACTCGGCCCACACCATCAGCTCGATGCCGTCGTAGCCGAGTTCGGCGGCGAACCGGAACGCAGCCTCGGTGTTCTGCGGATACACCGAAGCGGTGGACAGTCCGACGGCAACCTCAGGCGCGCTCATGACGCCTTGTCAGCCGGTACTCAGTTGGAACGCGAGCGGCCCGAGCGTCACGAACACCCCGACCGCGATTGCGATGACCATGCTGATCATGTCGTCCGTCCGTCGCAGAATGCGCACGACGGCGACCAGTCCGACGATCACCAGCACCGCCAGGATCAGTGCGACCCACGGAAGCATGTCCCACAGCTTCTCGAAGCCCTTGAACAGCAGCGCGCCGACGACGATCGCGACGACACCCTGACCCGCGAGAACGAGCCACTGCTTGGCGGCGTCCTTCTTGGCCGGGGTCGTGGGGACGTCGGAGTCGCCGGAATCGTCCGTGACCGCATCGGTGATCTCGGTGGCCGCGTCGTCGGAATCGGAGGTGCGCGAGGGCTTCTTCTCGAGCTGCGGCTTCTCGTCCTTGTCGACGTCGTCCTTGTCGACGTCGTCCGCGGGACGCTCGACCGCAGGCATCGCGCGAGTGACCGGCTTCGCCGTCGTCGACGTGGTGTCGGCCTTCGCCTCGGGCGTCGAAGCGACCTCGGGCTTCGGCGCGACAGCGGGCTTCGGCGCGACAGCGGGCTTCGGCGCGACGACGGGCTTCTGCGCGACGGCCGGTTTCGGCCGGGCCTGGGTTTCCGACGTCCCGTCGGTCCTGGCCGTGACGTCGGTCTTGGGCTCGGCGTCACGCTCGGATCGATCGGATCGGTTGCGCTGGACGAACCCAGTGGACCGCGAGCGCGACGTGATCGGAACCGGTCGCTGAGACGGGACGGACCCGTACGGCCGTCGCTCGTTCTCGTCGTGCGCCTTGTTCATCAGGTCGCCTGCGGCGGTGGTCGAACCGGACAGCAGTTCCGGCTCGGGCTGCGCGCGCTTGGGTTCGGACGGCTTGGACTCGGCAGGCTTGAACTGAGCCGCCTTGGAGACTGCCGGCGTCGGCTTCGGGGCCGCCTCGGGCTCCGGCGTGATGACGGGGGCCTCACCCGCGGTCGGTTCGTCGCGGACGACGGGGATCTCGCCGGTGAGTTCGGCGACCGAGATGCCGCCCTTCACACCGCGCCGACGTCGGCCGCCCGTGCTGAAGTTGCCCTTCTGCCCGTTACGCGCGAGGAGTTCGGCGACGGAAATCTGCCCGGTGTCCTCCGGGTTCGTGTTGTTCTCGGTCACGTCGTGCTCACCACCAGATCGCCGTCCGTTTCGGTGTCCAGCTTCCGCAAAATCAAACCTTCCCTGAGCGCCCACGGACAGATCTCGATCGTATCGATCGACAAAGCCCGCATGCCCGCCTCTGCTACGAGCGCCCCGGCCACCAATTGCGGTGAGCGGTCGGCGCTGACTCCTTCCAATTCTGCACGGTCCGCCGCGGTCATCCGCGATATGAACGCTATGAGTTGCCTGAGACCGTTCGCCGTCAACGTCCGCGGCACCCGCGGGCCTGCCGCCGACGGTGCCGCACCCGTCAACCGCGCGAGCGAACGGAAGGTCTTCGACGTCGCGACCACGCGGTCGGGCTCGCCTGCGCCGAGCAGCTCCTTGGCCGGTGTCGCGAGTTCCGCGTCGAGCCAGTCACGCAGAACGGCGACGCGCCGCTTGCCGGGCGGGTCGGCGACGAGCCAATCTCTTGTCAGACGGCCTGCACCGAGCGGCAGCGAGAACGCGACGTCCGGATCCTCGTCGCTCCCCGACGTCAGTTCGAGCGAGCCGCCACCGATGTCGATGTTCAGAATGCGTCCTGCGCTCCACCCGAACCAGCGTCGAACCGCGAGGAACGTGAGACGAGCCTCGTCGACGCCGGACAGCGTCTGCAGATCGACGCCCGTCTCGTTCTTCACGCGGGCGAGGACGACGTCGCAGTTGTGTGCGTCGCGGACCGCGGAGGTGGCGAACGCCATCAACTCTTCGCACCCGGACTTCTCGGCGATCGCTGCGAAGTCGCCTACCTCGTTCACCAGGCGTTCTGCACCGGCCGCGGTGATGTTGCCGTCGGCGTCGGTGTTCTCCGAGAGTCGGAGCGTCGCCTTCGACGAACTCATCGGAGTGGGGTGCCCACCACGATGTGCATCCACCACCAGTAGATGCACGGTGTTGCTTCCGACGTCGAGCACCCCTAATCGCACACAACCACGGTACTGGGTCTAGCGTCGTCACTTGTGACAGCAGGTAGCAAGCAGCCGACCTTTGCTGCAGAAGTCGATCTGGATTTTCCCCGCGAGTGGGTGGAATTCCCCGACCCGGACAACTCCGAACACATCATCGCGGCGGACCTGACGTGGCTGCTGTCGAACTGGACTTGCGTGTTCGGCACACCCGCCTGCCAGGGAACCGTCGCGGGCCGCCCCGACGACGGATGCTGTTCGCACGGCGCGTTCCTGTCCGACGACGACGACAAGAAGAAGCTGGACGAGTCGGTGAAGTTGCTCACCGCCGAGGACTGGCAGTTCATGGAGAAGGGCCTGGGCAAGAAGGGCTACGTCGAGTACGACGACCTGAACGACGAGGAATCGCTGCGCACCCGGCGCTACAAGGGCGCGTGCATCTTCCAGAACCGGCCGGGATTCGCCGGTGGAATCGGCTGCGCGCTGCACTCGATGGCGTTGAGGAAGGGCATCGAGCCGCTGACGGTGAAGCCCGACGTCTGCTGGCAGCTCCCCATCCGTCGCACCCAGGACTGGGAAACGCGTCCCGACGGCACCGAGATCCTGAAGACGACGATCGGCGAGTACGACCGTCGCGGCTGGGGCGAGGGTGGACACGACCTGGCGTGGTACTGCTCCGGCTCCCCCGACGCGCACGTCGGCAGCAAGCAGGTGTTCGAGTCGTACGAGCCCGAGCTGACCGAACTGCTCGGTAAGGCGGCGTACGACGAGTTGGCGTCGCTGTGCAGGCGTCGTCGCGGACTCGGGCTCATCGCCGTGCACCCGGCGACGCGTGAGGCGCAGCGGACGAAGTAGGGGCCTTCGGCCCACGTGCGCGAAAATACATAGCGGGCTATACATTCCCACGCACGTAGGGCTGTCAGGGCACGATCACCGCGCGGCCACGGATCCTGCCCGCGTGCAGGTTCTCGTACGCCTGCGGTGCCTCGTCGAGCGAGTACTTCTCGACGTGGATCTGGATCGCACCGCGCTTGGCGAGCTCGACCACCTCGATGAGCTCTGCCCGCGAACCCCAGTTGATGGCTCGGCCGGTGACGTCGAGCGGAACCGTGCGCTGTCCGATCTTCACCGCACCACTCGCGACACCGATCACGACGACGTGTCCGGCCATCGCGACCATTCCTGCCGCGAGGTCGGCCGTCGGCTGAATGCCGACGAAGTCGAACACGACGTCCGCGCCGAGTCCGCGAGTGATGTCCTTGACCGAGTCGGCCGCTGCGGGCTCGGACTTGAACGTGTGGTCGGCTCCGACCTTCTTCGCGAATTCGAGCTGCTCGTCACCGAGATCCAGCGCGACGACGGTCGCCTGCGTCAGGGCCTTCAGAATCTGGATCGCGACGTGCCCGAGACCACCCGCACCGATGACGACGGCCGTCGTTCCCGGCGTCAGCTTCGGCAGCACCGACTTGACTGCGCGGTAGGGCGTCAGGCCCGCGTCGGTCAGGGACACGCTGGTGACAGGGTCGAGGTCACCCAGCGGGACGAGGTGGCGGGCGTCGTCGACGATCATGTACTCGGCCATGCCACCGTCGCTGAAGATGCCGGGCGCGCGCATCCCCTTCTCGCAGTTCATCTCGTTGCCCTGTGCGCACTGGTAGCAGCGGCCACATCCCCACGGCCCGTAGACCAGCACCGACTCGCCGACCTCGACGCCGGTGACGCCGTCACCCACTGCCTCGACGACGCCTGCAACCTCGTGGCCGAGCGTCAGCGGCAGGGGCTTGAAGTAGTACTCCTCCTCGGAGACACCCATGATGAACTCGTCCGAGTGGCAAGCGCCCGCGGCCGTGACGCGGAGCAGAATCTCCGACGCCGACGGGGTGGGCGTGTCGATCTCGACGAGTTCGGGGCGGGATCCGATGGTGCGGTACTGCAGGGCTTTCATGGCAACGCTTCTTCCGTAGTATTCGTCGATTGCAATACTTGAATCTTAAACCTTACGGAAGGGCGACTCGGTCCCCAGGTGCACGAAAATACATAGCCCTCTATGCATTTTCGTGCACGTGCGCCGAAGGCGCCTACCCCTCGAGCTTGTAGCCCAGACCGCGGACCGTGACGAGATGCTCGGGCTTGGCCGGATCCGATTCGATCTTCGATCGCAGACGCTTGACGTGCACGTCGAGGGTCTTGGTGTCGCCGACGTAGTCCGCGCCCCACACCCGATCGATCAACTGGCCACGCGTCAGTACGCGGCCGGAGTTACGCAACAGGTACTCCAGCAGGTCGAATTCCTTCAGCGGCAACGTGATCTGCTCGTTGTCGACCATCACCACATGCCGTTCGACGTCCATGCGCACCGGACCTGCTTCGAGCACGCCGGTGTCGGCCGCGCCGTCGATGTCGGCGTCACTGCCGCGTCGCAGTACGGCACGAATCCGCGCGATCAGCTCGCGAGCCGAATACGGCTTGGTGACGTAGTCGTCGGCGCCGAGTTCGAGACCGACGACCTTGTCGATTTCGCTGTCCCGCGCCGTCACCATGATCACCGGAACACCCGACCGTGCACGCAGCTGCTTGCACACGTCGGTACCGCTCATACCGGGAAGCATGAGGTCGAGCAGAACGATGTCGGCGCCCGCACGATCGAATTCCGCGAGAGCCGAGGGTCCGTCACCGGCGACCGTCGCCTCGAAACCCTCCTTACGGAGCAGAAAGGCCAAAGGATCGGCCAACGATTCCTCGTCCTCGACGATCAGCACGTTGGTCACTGTTTCTCTCTTTCCGTCGACCCGGGGTCGTCTTCCTCGAAATAGGCGGGGATCTGAAGGGTGAAAGTCGATCCGGTGCCGAGCTTGCTCCACAGCGAGATGCTCCCGTTGTGGTTGGCTGCGACGTGTTTGGCGATGGCCAGGCCGAGGCCCGTCCCGCCGGTTGCCCGCGAACGCGCTTTGTCGACGCGGAAGAATCGTTCGAAGACCCGTTCCTGGTCTTCCTTAGCGATGCCGATGCCGCGGTCGGTGACAGCGAAGGCGACGGACTGGCCGCGTAGCGCGCGGCTGACCGACACCGGCGAGCCGTCGGGCGAGTAGGCGATGGCGTTCTGGATGAGATTGGCGAGGGCCGTCACCAGCAGCGCCTGATCGCCCAGCACCTCGAGGCCGCTGGGGTGGTCGGTCGTGACGGTGATGCCGGCGTTCTCGGCGGCAAGCTTGGACCGGTCGAGCGCGGCGGCCACGACGCTGTCGACGTCGACGACCTCGAGGTCCGGCAGCTTCTCCGCCCCTTGCAGCCGGGACAGCGCGATCAACTCGGTCACCATGTTGCCGAGCCGCTTCGATTCGGCGACGACCTTTCCACCGAAGTGGCGTACCGAGTCCGGGTCGTCGGCGGATTCGAGAAGCGCCTCGGCGAGCAGACTCATCGCGCCGACGGGCGTCTTCAGTTCGTGGCTGACGTTCGCGACGAAGTCCCGACGCGTCGCCTCCATCCGGACCTGCTCGGAATCGTCGTCGGCGAACAGGACGACGAAGCGACTGTCTTCTTTGCTGAGGAGACGTGCGACGGCTTTGACGGCGATCCTGTCGCGTCCGGTGCGTGGATTTTTGGCGGTCAGATCGATCTCGACGGACTGTCCGTCTTCGAGAACTTTCTGCGCCGCCTCCCATGCCCGATCGTCGATGAGGCGATTACGCACGAGGCCCAACTCCTCGGCCCGCGGATTGAACAGGACTACGTCGTGGAACTTGTCGACGACCGCGATCCCGCTCTCCGACGCCAACACGATCAGGTCCAGAACCTGGGACATCGTCAAGCCCGACGACGCTCGTCGCCGCTCCGAATGTCGTGTGTTGATGTACGGGATGAGAACACCGCCGACGAGGTATCCACCGAACGCTGCAGACAATGCCAGCAGGACGGCCGATGCAACACTCACACCGGAATCGTACGTTCGATGGACAGCTCACATACGCAGGGTGCAGGCATTTCCTGGTCGTCACAGCCCTCGTCGACGATGTTCTTCGTTCGTTCACCTACTGTTCCGGAGAAACGGACTCCCGGAGCGGATCCTGCTACTTGGCGCCCTGGTTCGCGACGGCGGCAGCGCCGGCGGCTGCGGCCTCGGGGTCGAGGTAGGTGCCACCCGGGTTCGACGGCACGAGCTTGCCGTCGCCGCCCTCGAAGTCGTACTGCAGCGGGATGCCCGTCGGAATGTTCAGCGCGGCGATATCGGCGTCGGAGATCTCGTCGAGGTACTTCACGAGTGCGCGAAGCGAGTTGCCGTGAGCGGCGACGAGGACGTTCTTGCCCGCGCGCAGCTCGGCGACGATGGTCTCCTCGAAGTACGGAATGAGCCGGTCGACGACGTCCTTCAGGCATTCCGTCAGTGGGACGCTGTCCAGATCGGAGTATCGGACGTCGGCATCCTGGCTGTACTCGCTGCCTGCCTCGATCGGCGGCGGAGGGGTGTCGTAGCTACGACGCCACAGCATGAACTGCTCGTCGCCGTACTTGTCCTTGGTCTCGGCCTTGTTCAGGCCCTGCAGAGCGCCGTAGTGCCGTTCGTTGAGTCGCCAATCGCGGACGACGGGGATCCAGTGGCGATCGGCCGCGTCGAGCGCGATGTTCGCCGTGCTGATCGCCCGGCGCAGCAGTGACGTGTACAGCACGTCGGGAAGCACGCCGGATTCTGCGAGCAGTTCGCCTGCGCGCTTGCCCTCGGCCTCGCCCTTCTCCGTCAGGCGGACATCGACCCACCCGGTGAACTGGTTGGATGCGTTCCATTCACTCTCGCCGTGGCGGAGCAGAATCAAGGTTCCGATACTCATGCGGCCAGTTTCTCACGCGGGCGCCCAGCTCTCTCGGTCGCCGATCCACGTTCAGGCGTCGACAGGCTTTCGCGCTACCAGCACAGCCACCATCACCACCATGACCACGGCCGTCAGGGTGATGGGAATCGGAATGACCGGGTCGAGAAGCACCAGCACAGCGCCCACCGGCACGACTGTATTGACGACGCGATCCGCGTTGTTCCTGATGGCCAGGAACCAGACGCCGAGCACGAAGACGGCGATCGGCACCGTGACGGTGAACGACGCGGCGACGTCGTTCAATTCGCTGTGGTGCGTCAGCACGTCGATCTCGACCTCGATGCCTGCGGAGAACGCACCGGCCGCCGCGAACACGAAGTAGTGCACGTAGCCGTACTTCAACGAGGAGCCGATGCCGCGGATCGCCCGGTGATGAGGCGGCCAGAAGTAGATCCACCACAGCGAGGCCGTGACGACGAGTGTCAGTACCGCGATCGAGATGAGCGGAGCGAGTGCGGTCTCGTCGTGCAGCGCCTCGATGATGGCGTTGGCAGACGCGAGCAGGCTCTCACCGAGCAGGATCAGGGTGAACAATCCGTAGCGTTCGGTGATGTGGTGCGGATGCCACGGCGTCGAACCGTTTCTTTCGGCGACGACGGGAATCGACACCTCGACGGCGGCGAGCGCGACGAAACAGACGATCTGCCATGGCCCTCCGGGCACGAACAGCCACAGGATCCACAGGATCTGGACGCCGCCGATGCCGAACGCGTAGGTCAGCGCAGTGGTCTTGTGATCGGGTGACCTCGACGCCCGAAGCCACTGCGCGATCATCGCGATGCGCATGACCACGTAGCCGAAGACAAGCACCGCGTAGTTCTCGTCCGTGAACGCCGGCTCGATACCTGCCGCCAGCACGAGCACGCCCGCCATCTGCACAACCGTCATCGCTCGGTAGAGCCAGTCGTCGGTGTCGAACGACGTCGCGAACCAGGTGAAGTTCATCCACGCCCACCAGATGGCGAAGAACACCATCAGGTAGCTGACGAGCCCCTGCGCGATGTGATCCTCGGTCAGCGCATGATGCAGCTGGACCGAGGCGATACTGACCGCCACGACGAACACGAGGTCGAAGAACAGCTCCAACGAACTCGCGGCGCGATGCGGCTCCTGCGGATCCCTCGCGCGCATCGGCACGAGGCGAAACGACGTGGTCGGTAGGTTCACGGGTAGGACGATAGGCGACGTCGCCGCACGTGCGTGGCAATGTGTAGCGGGCTGTACATTCCCACGCACGGACGCGTCAGCGCACTCCCGCCCAGACCTCGCGCGTCGAAGGACGCGGATCGTCGACGACCGACGACTGTTCGCCGAACATCATGACCGAGCGGTCGTCGCCGTAGCGGACCCATCCGGGGTCACCGTCGCGCACGAAGTCGACCCAGGCCCGGTGCATCTCGTCCGCAAGTTTCTGCGGAGGGTTCGCGCCGGTGATGCGCGCGGTCTCGGGCTTGCCCAGCACGTCGAACACGAACGGGATCTCGAGCGCGTGGCAGGCGCCGAGATTTCCGTCGAACAACGTTGAGCGCCAAGCGAATTCGTAGACGAACGCCCGCCCGCCCCGCGATTCGACGACGCGAAGCGCCGGGATCCGAAAGAACCAGTCCGTCATCACTGCGATCAGCAGCTCGCCGGGAGAGGCGTCGGGTAGCTGCGCGCGGTAGGCGTCGACCGCGGTGTCGATGTCGACGCCGTACGCGCCGAGCAGCAGCCGAATCCGGTCTTCGTTCACGTAGCCGGTCACACCTGCGGGCACGAGGAAGAACGCGAACTCCTCACTGGTGGTCCCGATCAGAATTTCGACGTCCACGCCCGCACCCCCGGCGATGCGCGCATACGGCAACTCCGGCACCACGTCACCGTCGATGTACGGCTCGAACGGCATGACGTTGAACGCGAGTTCGCCCCACGCACCCGTCGGCGCCTCGGCCGAGATTCGATCGCCGAGTTCTCGCTGCGCGTCCACGAACTGCTCGACCGGGACGGACGCCAGTCCCTCTACCGTCGGCTCCACTCCGACGGCCTGAGCCAGTGCTTCCGCCACCTTGGACGCCGTCGGCTCCGAGATCACGTGGTGTCCGGCACCGCTCTGCAGGATTGCGCGCTGGAACAGCCCTTCCGCACGCGGCATCGACACCAGCGTCCCGACGCTCATGGCCCCGGCCGACTCGCCGGCGACCGTCACCCTCCCCGGATCACCTCCGAACGCCGAAATGTTGTCGCGTACCCATTCGAGCGCCGCAACCTGATCCAGCAGACCCCGGTTCGCGGGCGCGCCCTCGATGCGTGCGAACCCGTCGGCGCCGAGTCGGTAGTTGATCGCCACCGCGACGACGCCGTCGCGGGCGAACGCCGAACCGTCGTAGATCGGCACGGCGTTGCTGCCGTTGACGAACGCGCCGCCGTGGATCCAGACGAACACCGGCAGGCCGGACTCCTCGGTGCCCGGCGTCCAGACGTTCAGGTTGAGGCACTCGTCGCCAGGCACGACCGGCTCGACGAGGATGTCGCTGGTCGGCGGCCGGTAGCCGATCTTGGGTGCGGTGGCGCCGAGCGTCGTCGCGTCGCGCACGCCCTCCCACGTCGGAGGGGCCGTCGGCGCCGCGAAGCGCAGCGGCCCGAACGGTGCTTCCGCGTACGGAATTCCGAGGAACGAGGTGACCGCTCCGTCACGCAGTCCGCGCAACCGGCCCTGAGCTATGTCGAGAGTGACGTCCATGAACCTTTACTACCCGATTCAGGGTCCCGCACTACTCGATTCTCGCGACCTTGTAGTAGACCAATGCACCGATCCACACGGCGAAGAACGTGCCGACGACGAACTGCCCGGCGAGATTCAGATCGATCGACGCGATGAAATCCCACGGCTGCCCGGTCAGCCCGAGTTCGTCGCCGAGCAGAGACAGCAGCTGCACCGACCCGATGACGACGGCGACGAAGATCGACAGCGACGTCATCGTGATGTTGTAGTAGATCTTTCGGATCGGGGTGACGAACGCCCAGCCGTACGCCTTGGACATGAAGATTCCGTCGATGGTGTCCATCGTCGTCATGCCTGCGGCGAAGATGATGGGCAACGCGATGATCGCGAGCGGCGGCAACCCTCCTGCCATCGCCGTCGTGCCGGCGACGGCGAGAAGCCCGACCTGGGTGGCCGTGTCGAATCCGAGCCCGAACAGCAGGCCGAGCGGGTACATCTGCCAGGAGTCCTTGATGAACCGGTCGTAGCGTCCGCGGAAGATTCGGTTCAGCAGCCCACGTTTCGCGAGCAACTCGTCGAGGTGTTCCTCCGAGTACTCCCCTGCCCTCGCCCGTCGCCATACCCGCACGATCCCGGCGAGGACGGCGAAGTTGAGCACCGCGATCAGGAACAGGAATCCGCCCGACACGAGCGTGCCGATGATGCCTCCGACGCCCGCGAACGCATCTTGGAACGCAGTGGCTTTCGCGGCCACGACGGCGATCGCTGCGACGAACACGAACACGACCGTCGAATGTCCGAGAGAGAAGAACAGCCCGACGGCCAATGGCCGCTTGCCTTTCTGCAA
The DNA here is from genome assembly GCF_011770055.1 of Rhodococcus sp. B10. Classification (NCBI taxonomy): domain Bacteria; kingdom Bacillati; phylum Actinomycetota; class Actinomycetes; order Mycobacteriales; family Nocardiaceae; genus Rhodococcus; species Rhodococcus sp. B10. The sequence continues at coordinate 59,470 of NZ_JAAFYV010000015.1, forward strand.
CAGGAATCGCGTCGTGTCGTCGATCGCCGCGATGTGGTCGGCATCGAATGCGTGACGCATCCCGAGTGTGTAGGCGAGCACTCCGGCACCTGCGTAGACGAGAGTGCCGTCGGCGCCGGTCAATTCGTGAATACGTGGGATGGCGTTGTAGTGCGCGAACAATCCCCATCCCACGACGTGCAGACCGGCGATGAACACGAACATCCCGACCAGGCGCGGAATCTCGTCGCGCGTGAAGCGACTACGCCGGTCCGATGTGGCCGCGGGCCTGTCCAGAGTCGTCATCGTCCCACCTGTTCCGTCGCGAGCGCGTCGGCGGTGCTCGTCAGTCCCGTCAGGTCCCGTACGACGCGCACCCGCTGGCAATGTTCGGCATAGAGCGGCAAGTCACACGAGCCGAGCCCCCACGAGTACCGCGGTTCGGGTGTCAGCCAGATCGTTTCCCGTGCGCGACGCGTGATCTCGGCGAACGCCTCGACATTGGGATCGAGACCGTTCGATCGTCCGTCCGCCAGAACCACCACGGTCGTACGACGACTCACCGCGTTGCCGTGCTCGTCGAGGAACTGCCCGAACGCGTTTCCGTGATCGGAGTTGCCGTCGACGTCGAGCACGTCACCGCCGAACACCAACCCCAACGCATGTTCGACGCTGTGGTCGGCGAACAGATCGGTGATCTCCACCAGTTCGGAGACGAATGCGAAGGTTCGCACCTGACTGACCAAGTCCTGCAGGCCATGTACGAGATGAAGGGTGAACCGGGCGGTGGCGCGGACCGACAGGCTGACGTCGGTCAGCAGCAACAGCCGTGGTTTGTCCTCGCTACGCTGCACGGTCACGGGCCGGAACGGGACACCGTCGTACCGCATGTTTCGACGCATCGTCCGGCCCGAGTCGACGCGTCCGCGCGCGCCTGCTTTTCGGCGATGTGTCAGCGCACCGTGCAGCGATTGGGTCAGCCTCCGCAGCGATTCCTCCAGTTCGGCCCGCTCGTGCTCGCCGACGTGATCGACCTTCGCGACGCGGTCCTCACGGCCCTCGACGACGGTGTTCTCCAGTGCCAGAAGCGATTCCAGATGATGCTTGAGCGCAGCAGGCAGGTTGGCCAAGACACCCGCGAGACGTTCACGCAGCGCCGTCGCTTCGTCGAGCACGTCACCTTGCACGTCGTCGGGTAGGTCGTCGAGCCAGCCGAACAGTGCATCCTCCTCCGCGACCGACAGATCCGCGTCGACCTTGGTGCCGGTCGACGTCGAGATCTTGCCGGGTACGCCTGCACCCTTCAGGTGATCCGTCTCGATCTGGATGCGTTCGCCCTGACCGAGATTGTCGGTCGAATCCTTGCTGAACACGATCTCGTCGGTCATCGCGGCGAGGTCGATCTTGTTCGCCTCCTGATGCAGGTTGTACTGCGTCGCGAGGTCGTCCGGATCGAAGAACTCGCGGATGTCCGACGGCGCCCCGTGCTCGTGCCCCTGCTCGGGGAGGTTGCCGGGCTCCTCACTGAGAGTGAAGGATTCGAGCAGTCCGTCGTCGGACAGGTCGTCGTGACCGTGTCCGTGTCCGCGCTGACCGTCGTCCTTCTGCACCTTCACCAGCGCGAAGAACAGGTCGAAGACCTCCTCGAACACCGGGTCCGAGTCGCGATCCTTGACCAGTGCGACGCGCAGCGCCTCGCGCAGAAGCCGACGATCGGCGAGCAATCCCGGCTGCGCAGCTGCTTCCATCGCGTCGAGCATCTCGGGCACCGAGATTCTCATGCCGCGCAGCCGGAGCAACCGCACGAAGCGGTGCAGACTCTGCTCCACGGTGACTCAGGCCTTCCGGTTCTTCTTGCTGCCGAACCCGTTCGCGAACGAGCGGCTGCCCTGCGTCTTCGGCACGTCCTTGGCCGGCGACGGCGTCGATGCCGTCGAGCCTCCGTAGTAGTTGCCGTGGCGGCCGGGCTCGTTCTTCGACGCGCGGATCGCACGACCGTCGGGACCCGAATCATCGTCCTCCACGACGGACAAGGGCTCCTCGTGACCATGCCCATGGCCGTGCCCATGACCGTGACCGTGACCATGGCCGTGATCGAGATCGATGACGGCGTTCGGATCGACGAGACGCGGAATCGCAGCGGTCGCCTTGCGCACGTCCTTGTCGTACTTGACGACGACCGACACCGTGTCGTTCAGCAGCTTGGCGGTCAGCTCGCTCGCCCCGAGGACCGCGAGAGTCCTTGCCCAGTCCACGGTTTCGGAGATACTGGGCGACTTGCGCAGTTCCAGGTCACGCAATCCACGCACGACGTCGACCAACTGGCCGGCGAGGGCACCCGACAAACCGGTGTCCTTCGACACCACGATCTCGAGTTCGCGCTCGGCCGACGGGTAGTCGAGGAAGCTGTGCAGGCAACGACGTTTCAGAGCCGCCGAGAGATCGCGGGTGTTGTTCGACGTCAGAATCATGTACGGGGCAACCGTCGCGGTGAACGTGCCGAGCTCGGGAACCGAGATCTGGTTCTCCGCAAGCAATTCCAGCAGAACCGCTTCGAGCGCCTCGTCGGCACGATCGACCTCGTCGATCAGCAGGACGACGGGTTCCTCGGAACGGATGGCCTCCAGCAGCGGGCGAGGCGCCAGGAAGCGCTCGGAGAAGAACACACTGTCCTGCGCGGCAATGCGATCGACTGCTTCACCCAAAGTTTCGGTGTCGGCGACGAGCTGGCCGATCTTCTCCTTGAGCACCTGGGTGTACAGCAGCTGCTTGCCGTAGTCCCACTCGTAGAGCGCTTTGGTCTCGTCCTGGCCCTCGTAGCACTGCAACCGCAGCAGTCGACGCCCGGTCACCGCGGCGAGAGTCTTTGCCAGCTCGGTCTTTCCGACGCCGGCAGGCCCTTCCAACAGCACGGGCTTGTCGAGCCTGGTCTGCAGGAACACCGTCGTCGCAAGGCGTTCGTCGGCGATGTAGCCTGCGTCGCCGAATCGGCTGACGACGTCGGCGACGGAGTCGAAATCTGGCCCTGCCGAAGCATCGATGGGCGTCGGGACTGACACGGTGCGTTCCTTCCGAGAAGAGTGTCCGACCCGCTCCCGCCCGCAGCAAGGGGTTCCGCGGGCGGGAGCGAGGATCGAGGGAGAGATCAGCCGATCAGGTCGTCCAGATCTCCATGCACGGAGTGCTCGACGACGGGGCGGACCGTCTCGAACGTGCATTCCTTCAAGTTGCCCGGGGTGCAGGCGTCACCGAGGACGTGGTGGGTGATCCGGTCGATGTCCTTGTCGTCACCGACGATCTTCGGCGAGTTCTCGTAGTACTTCGTTGGGCCCTGGCCGAGACGGTTCTTGCTGTAGCTGTTCTGGTCGACGTCGGCGAACTTCTCCGGAATGCCGACGTCGCGCAGCAACTGGATCGCTGCTTCGAGCGCGGCGTGCGATGCACGCTGGTCGGACATGCCGTGGGTGTCGATGCCCATGGCGACGGCGATGTCGGCGAACTTGCGGTAGTCGGCCGTCATGTTGAACGCCCACACTCGCGGCAGCGCGATGGCGTTGTTCAGTCCGTGGTGCGTGTCGTAGAACGCGCTGACGGCGTGGCTGATCGAGTGGATGATGCCGAGGCCGCCGGAGTTGAACGCCTGGGCTGCGATGTACTGCGCGTACATCATGCCCTCGCGGCCCGGCAGGTCCTCACCGTTCCACGTCGCCGCGCGGAGATTGGCCACCGTCATCCGAATGGCATGCAGCGCATTGCCTTTCGACGGCTCGAAGTTCAGGCGCGAGACGTACGGCTCGCTCGCGTGTGCGAGAACGTCGAAGCCACACTGTGCGGTGTAGTCGGTCGGGCAGCTGTAGTACAGGACCGGATCGTCGATCGCGAGCGTTGTCACGGACGCGTCGTCGAAGGCGACGTACTTGTGCGGGTTGTCGGGGTCGGTCGTCGTATCGGTGATGACGTACGCCCACGACGTCTCGGAACCTGTTCCTGCCGTGGTGGATACGGCGATGTGCGGCGGGTTCTTCGGGTTCTCGCTCTTGTTGAAGCCCTCGAACTCGTTGACGCTACGTCCGTCGTGTGCGACGGAGATGCGAGCGCCCTTGCACGCGTCGTGCGCGGAGCCGCCACCGATGGACACGAAACTGTCGCACTTGTTCTCGGTGTACATCGCCACGGCGTCCATGACGTTGTAGTCCTTGGGGTTGGACTCCACCTTGTCGTACACGACGACCTCGAGGCCGTGGTAGCGCATCGACTCGACGATGTTGTGCACGATGTCGGTTCCGCGCAGGCCGGACGTCATCACGAGGGTCTTCTTGAATCCGAGCTTGAGTGCCTCGGGACCGATCATCTCGTGCGCGCCGGGGCCCATCATGGCGCGTGGGAACGGGTGGAACTCCTTGATGGGGAACGGCTTGAGTAGGTCGTCGACCTGCATGGAAGGATCCTCTCCGCGAAACGGAAAACGTCTGATGGTCTCGCAACGCGGTTCGAGCCACGGTGCTGAGAACGACGCTAAATCCGACAGTGCAGAGGTGTCAGTCACTTTCCGGCGAGACTGTTCCGTAAGTCACGAGAAGGCCCCTATGAGACAGGAAGGCCGCCTACCCGATCGGGTAGGCGGCCTGACGAGAGCTCGACCGGTCCTATTTCGTGGTCTCGGCGGCCCGCAGATCCTTACGGAGGATCTTGCCTGCAGCCGACTTCGGGACGATGTCGATGAACTCGACCTTGCGGACCTTCTTGTGCGGCGACACGCGCTCGGCGACGAACGCGATGACCGCGTCCTCGTCGATCGTCGCGTCGGCCTGGCGTACGACGAACGCCTTCGGAACCTCTTCGCCCTCCTCGTCGAGGACACCGATGACCGCAGCGTCGGCGATCTCCGGATGCGTCAACAGCAGAGCCTCCAGCTCGGCCGGCGGCACCTGGTAGCCCTTGTACTTGATGAGCTCCTTGAGCCGGTCGACGATGTAGACGACGCCTTCGGCGTCGACGACGGCGATGTCACCGGTGTGCAGGAAGCCCTCGTCGTCGAGGGTGTCGGCGGTGGCGGTGGGGTTGTTGAGGTAGCCGGCCATGACGTTCGGGCCCTGCACCCACAGCTCACCCGGCTTGGACAGCCCTTCGGACGGAAGATCCACTTCCTCGCCCGTCTCCGGGTCGACGAGCTTGTTGACGGTGTTCGCGAGCGGCAGTCCCACCGAGCTGAGCGCCATGTCGTCGCGGTCGAACGGGATGGCGTGGCTGACGGGGCTGAGCTCGCTCATGCCGTAGCCCTGACGCACGCGCGTGTCCAGACGCTTCGCGACGGCCTTGCCCAGTTCCTCGTCGAGCGGCGCGGCACCGGAGAAGATGGTGTGCACGCTCGACAGGTCGTACTGATCGACGAGCGGGTGCTTGGCCAGCGCGACCGCGACGGGCGGGGCGATGAACAGGTAGGTCAGCTTGTGCTCCTGGATGAGCTTCAAGAACTCGACGAGGTCGAACTTGGGCATCGTCACCAGGTGCGCGCGCAGCTTCAGCGCGATGTTGAGCAGCACGGTGAGGCCGTAGATGTGGAAGAACGGCAGCAGCGCCAGGATCGCGTCGTTCGTGTCGATGCCGACGCGCGGCTCCATCTGAGCGACGTTGGCGACGAGGTTGCGGTGCGTCAGGATGACGCCCTTCGGCACGCCCGTGGTGCCGGACGAGTACGGCAGTACCGCCACCTGCGTCGCCGGGTCGAAGGAGACCTCCGGGGCGGGAGCGCCTTCGGCGAGCAGGTCGCGCAGGCTCGGGTGCCCTTCGGCGCCGTCGAGCACGATGACGTGGTCGTCGGGGATGCCGACCTTCTCGGCTGCCGCCTTCGCCTGCGGGTACAGCGGCGAGACCGTGAACAGGAACTTGGCACCCGATCCGGTGAGCTGCTTCGCGATGTCCTCTGCCGTGTACAGAGCGTTGATGGTGGTGGCGGTGCCACCCGCGCGCAAAATGCCGTGCAGCACCGACGCGAACGCGGGGACGTTCGGCGAGTGCAGGCCGACGACGTCACCCAGTCCGAGGCCGCGTGCCGCGAGGGCGCCGGCGATGCCGTCGATCTGCCCGATCAGAGCGCGGTACGTGGTGACGGCTCCCGACGACCCGTCGATCAATGCAGGCTTCTCGAGATCGTCGTCCGAGATGGACCCGAACAGGTAGTCGTAGACGCTCAGATTCGGAATCTCGACATCGGGAAAGGGGCTCTTGAAGCTCATGACTCTCCTTCGAAACGTGCATCGGCAACTTGTCAGAACACTACAGTGAAAGCCGTCACAACGGACATGAGCCCTACTGGGGAGTCAGGTTCGGATCTCCTGTCGACCATTGCGCACGGCCCGGCGATGTGGCAGCCAGTCGCGATGCAGGTCGGACCGCATCGACTGTCTGGCAGGCTGCCAGGTTTCCCACGCTTCCTGGCAGCTCGGTTCGGGAATGCTCACGAACCCCGGGAATCGCTTGAAATACCCGGCGCCGCAGCTAGTTTCGTTCTGGTCAGAAACAAACACGACAACAGGAGAAGATCCGTGTTCAACGATTTCCACAACAACTTCGTGCAGCCCTTCCAGCAGTGGGCACCGCACATTCCGGATTGGTTCGCCTGGTTGCGTTTCGGACGCTGATGCGCGAGTGACGGTGGGGCCCGTGCATGCGGGCCCCACCGCTCAGGACTTCACGTACGGCTTACCGGCCGCTGCCGGACCACGTACGTGTCCGACGAGTCCGGCGACCGCGAAGATCGTCACCACGTACGGCAACATCAACATGAACTCGCTCGGCACCGGCGAGCCGATGATTCCCAATACGTTCTGCAGATTCGACGCGAAACCGAACAGCAAGGCCGCCAACGTGGCTCGCACCGGATCCCATCGTCCGAAGATGACCGCGGCGAGGGCGATGTAGCCCGCACCTGCCGTCATCTCCTTGCCGAACGCGCCCACGGATCCGAGCGTGAAGTACGCGCCGCCCAGTCCCGCGATGGCGCCGGCGAGGCACACGTTCCAGAATCTCGTCCGCGCAACATCGATACCGACGGTGTCGGCGGCCTGCGGATGCTCGCCGACGGCACGTAGCCGCAGTCCCCACTTGGTGCGGAACAGACCGAACCAGACGAACGCGACGACGATGTACATCAGATAGACGATCAGCGTCTGCCGAAACAGCACCGGACCGATCACCGGGATCTGCGACAGCACCGGAATCTCGATGCGCCCGAATCGAGGTGGCGAGTTGAGCGCCTCGGTGTTCTTCGTGAGCACCACCGAGTACAGGAAACTCGTCAGCCCCACGACCAGCACGTTGAGCACGACGCCGACGATCACCTGGTTGACGAAGTACTTGATCGAGAACATCGCCAGCAGCGACGCGGTCAGCGCTCCTGCGACCAAAGCCGCGAGCAGCGCGACGTACGTCGACCCGGTGATCGAGGCGACGACAGCGCTGACGAACGCCCCCGACAGCAACTGCCCCTCGATGGCGATGTTGATGACACCGACGCGTTCGGAGATCACGCCGCCCATCGCACCGAAGATGAGGGGCGTGCTGAGCGCAACCGCTCCGATGAGCAAACCGGGCACCGGAACCGTTGCACCTGCAGCAGCCCACGTCAGGAATCCGACGACGAACAGCACCGCATAGACGCCGAGCAGCCAGAGCGGGGTCCTCGTGCGCTGCAGTGCATTCCACGTGGCATAGGCAGTGATCAGGGCGAGTACGACGAACACGGCGATTCCGGTTCCCGACGTCGGCAGCCCTACCGCCGGCAGTGCGAAGAAATCGTTCTCGCTCGCGAGGGCGAACGTCGTCGTACCCGACTTGCCACGAAACACGAAGAGCACCAACGCGAGAAGTGTGACGACGCCGAGGATGCCGGGCACCTTCCAGCTGCGGGCGGGCGCCAGAACGTCGGGTTCTTTCACGGTGGTCACAGTGCCGCCACCTTCGCGGTATCCGCCCGTGCCGCGACCTCGGCGCCCGGCGGTGGTAGTCGGAACACCGCTCGAACCAGCGGCGGCGCGGCGATGAACAGCACGATGACGGACTGCACGACGAGCACGATGTCGATCGGGATACCCTCGGCGGCCTGCATCGCGAAGCCACCTGCCTTGAACGCGCCGAACAGAATTCCGGCGAAGAACACGCCCCACGGCTTCGATCGGCCGAGCAGCGCGACGGTGATGGCGTCGAATCCGATTCCGGCGTCGATGTCCGCACCGAATCCGGTGGTGACCGTGCCCAACACCTGCGCGACGCCTGCGAGACCGACGAGAGCACCGGACAGCACCATCGCGTACAGGTACATCCGGTTGACGTCGATACCCGCAATCTTCGACGCGTGCGGATTCTCACCGACGGCACGGAACCGGAATCCGAGCGACGACCGCTCGAGCAACCACCAGACACCGACGGTGACGATCACGACCAGCAGGAATCCCAGATGCAACGAGTACCTGTCTCCGAACAGCTTGGGGAACACCGCCGTCGACTCCATCGCCGCCGTCTTCGGGTTGTTCTGGCCGGGCGCCTGCAGCGCGCCCGGGGTCCTGAGCAGGTAGGCGACGAGATAGAACGCGACGTAGTTCAGCATGATCGTCACGATCACCTCGTGAGCGCCGGTGCGCGCCTTCAGAACTCCGGCGATACCGCCCCACACCGCACCGCCGACGACGCCCGCGACGATCGCGAGGACGAGGTGCAGCCCGGCGGGAAGTTGCAGCGAGAACCCGACCCAGCCCGCGCATGCCGCGGCGATGAGCATCTGTCCGCGACCACCGATGTTGAACATGCCGACGCGAAACGCAAGCGCCACACCGAGACCGGCGACGATCAACGGTGTCGCGAACGTCAGTGTCTCGGTGAGCGGCTTGATTCCGTTCTCGAATCCCGGGCGTCGGAAGTTGTAGACCGATCCCTGGAACAGCGACGAATACGCGCCGGACACCGCATCCCAGATCGCGGTGAGCATGTCCGTCGGCCGCGCGAAGAAGTAGCCTGCGGACTCCTGCACCTGCTCGTCGGTGACGGCGATGAGCACGGCGCCGACCACGATCGCGAGCACGACCGCGAGCACGGAGATGATCGCGCTTCCGGTGAATATCTGCCGTAGGACCACGTGAGCACGCGACGGCTCCTGCGGCGCCTGCTTTTCCGACGCACCTGCGTCAGCCATGTTCTCCACCCATCATCAATCCCAGAACTTCGCGTGACGTGTCGGCCGGAACGATGCCGACGATCCGTCCGCGATACATGACGGCGATGCGATCGGCGAGTGCTGCGACCTCGTCGAGTTCGCTGGACACGACGATCACCGGCACGCCCGCGTCACGCGTCGCGACGATGCGTTTGTGCACGAACTCGATCGAGCCGACGTCGATACCACGCGTCGGCTGCGAGGCCACGAAAAGCCGCAGCTCCCTGCTCAATTCGCGGGCGAGCACGACCTTCTGCTGGTTACCGCCGGACAGCCGGCCGACGGCGGTGCCGATACTCGGGGTTCGTACGTCGAATTCCTCGACCTTCTCGGCGGCGAACGCGTCGAGGTAATCGCGGCGTATCGCACCGCGACGCACGAACGGCTCTCCGGTCGATCGGTCGAGCATCAGGTTCTCGGCGATCGAGAATTCGCCGACGAGCCCGTGAACGGTGCGATCCTCGGGAACGAATCCGACGCCCGCACCGAGTACGTCGTGGACCGACGACCCGACGAGCGAGACACCGTCGAGGACGATCTCGCCGGTGAGACGTTCACGGGCGCCGAGCAGCGCCTCGACGAACTCGCTCTGGCCGTTCCCCTGGACACCGGCGATCGCGAGAATCTCTCCGGACCGGACGTCGAGGCTGACGTCGTCGACCACCGTGTGGCCGCCGGCGTCGAAAACGGTCAGATTCTTGATCGACAGTGCAGCGTCGCCCGGCGTCGCGGGCGCCTTCGACACGGTCAGCTGCACGTCGCGACCGACCATGAGCGCGGCCAGTTCCGCATTCGACGCCGTGGGCTCGGCCTCGCCGACGACCTTGCCGAGCCGGATGACGGTGATCCGGTCGGCCACCTCGCGCACCTCGCGCAGCTTGTGCGTGATGAACACGATCGTGGTTCCCGACGCGGCGAGCTCGCGCATGATGCGCATGAGGTCGTCGGTTTCCTGCGGGGTGAGAACGGCCGTCGGCTCGTCGAACACGAGCACTTTCGCGTCGCGACTGAGGGCTTTGATGATCTCGACGCGCTGTTGCACGCCGACGGGGAGCTCGTCGACGCGCGCGTCGGGGTCGAGGTCGAACCCGAAGCGTCCCGATATCTCGCGGACGAGCGCGCGTGCCGCGTCGAGATCGAGACGTCCGCCGCTCCTGGTGGTCTCGTGGCCGAGGATGATGTTCTCGGCCACGGTGAACACCGGAATCAGCATGAAGTGCTGGTGCACCATGCCGATTCCGGCGTTCATGGCCTCGCCGGGTCCGGCGAAATGCTGCTCGACGCCGTCGAGCAGAATGTCACCCTCCTCGGCCCGATAGAGACCACTGAGCACGTTCATCAGCGTCGATTTGCCTGCGCCGTTCTCGCCGAGCAGGCAATGGATCTCGCCCGGCTCCACGACGAGGTCGATGGAATCGTTGGCGACGAGCGATCCGAAACGCTTGGTGATGCCGCGTAGTTCGAGCTTCATTGCTTACGTGGTACTTACTTGGGCGACGACGGCGACTCGACGGTGATGGAGCCGTCGACGATGCCTGCCTTGATCGCGTCGAGTTCGCCCTGCAGTGCCGGATCGACCTGCGACTCGTAGTCGTGGAACGGCGCGATGCCGACGCCGTCGTTCTCGAGCGTTCCGACGTAGGGCGCGTTGTCGAACGATCCCCCACCGGAATTCGCGACGACCTCGTCCACGCTGGGCTTGAGCCCCTTCGTGACCGACGTCAGCAGCAGGTCGCCGACCGACGGATCCGATTCGTAGACATCGGCGTCGGCGCCGATCAGGGCGATGGGACGCGACGAGTCACGGATGGCCTGCGCGGCACTCTGATAGATCGGGCCGCCGACCGGGAAGATGACGTCCGCGTTCTGGTCGATCAGGCCCTGCGCGGTGTTCTTGGCGACCGCGTTGGCCTCGAATCCGCCGGTGAACGAACCGTTCTGGGACGGAACGTCCCAACCGATGACGCGCACGTCGCGGTTCTTCTGCTGGTTGAAGTAGTTGACTCCGTCGGCGAAGCCGTCCATGAAGATGGTGACTGTCGGCAGCTGCGAACCACCGAACGTGCCGACGATGCCGGTCTTGGAGAAGCTGGCGGCGGCGTATCCCGCGAGGAATGCGGACTGCGCGGCGTCGTAGGTCAGCGGCTTGACGTTCGGCAGGTCGATCGACGAATCGTCGATGATCGCGAAATCGATGTCCGTGTTCGCCTCGGCGGCGGACTTGGTGGCGTCGGCGAGGTCGAAGCCGACGGTGAGGATCAGGTTGCAGCCCTGATCGATCAGGTTCGAGATGTTGGGGTTGTAGTCCGTCGGCGACGCCGACTCGACGGTGATCGGCTCGACACCGAGCGAGTCCGAGGCCTCGACCAGGCCTTCGTAGCCGAGCTGGTTGAACGACTTGTCGTCGAAGCCACCCGCGTCGGAGACCATGCACGGCTTGAAATCGCCAGAGGCACTCCCGCCTGAATCCGAGCCGCTGTCGTCGGGTGCTGAGCCACATCCGGCGACGAGTGCGACGGCACCGAGCGACGCGACGCCGCCGAATGCCAGTCTCCGAGTACGTGAACGGGTGCCGACGGTCAAGACTTCCTCCATGGATCGTGCAGTGCGGTGTTCGTTGCTATGTCTGATTCGGGACGCTACTCGCCGCCCGTCGCGTCCGCACCATTTCACATCCGACCCGAGACTTCGTCGGCTATTCCTCGATCAGGTGCTCGAACGCCTTCAGGTTCGCCAACGATTCCCCGCGCGACACACGCCACGCCCACTCACGTTTGATCGATTCCGCGAATCCGAGTTCGAGCAGAACGTTGAAGTCACCGTCGGCGGCTTCGAGTACTTGCCCCAGCACGCGGTCGATCTCGTCGCCCGTCACGGCGTGCGTCGAGATACGGCCGACCAGATAGATGTCGCCGATCTTGTCGATCGTGTAGTGCACGCCGTAGAGCCTGCGGTTGCGCCGAAGCAGATACTTGTACACGCCTTCGAAGTTCTCGTCGGGCTTACGGCACACGAACGCTTCGACGCGCACACCGTGGTTGCCGACGGTCAGCATCGTCGTCGTCTTCAGCTTGCGCTCGCCCGGGAGTTCGACGACGAACGAATTGTCGTCCTTGCGTTGATATTCGAGCTCCCGCTCCTTCAACATCGCATCGATCGATGCGGCGGTGTCCTTCGGCGACTGCGCTTCGCTCATGCCTTGACCACTCCTCGTCGTAGCTTCGACAGACCGCGCGTGCGGCGCGGCGAGAACTCGCTGGGCGCTTCACCCAAGGCGAAGTGGAACTGCGCGGCTCGATAACTCTCGAGCAGTCCCTCGGCCGTGTGCTCCCACGAGAATTCGGACGCGTGCCGAGGCGCGGCAGACGCCATGCGCGCCAACGCGTCTCGGTCGCGAAGCATGTCACCGAGCGCACGCGCCCAGTTGTCCGTCCGGTGCCCCTGCACCAGAACGCCCGTCTCACCGGACCGCACAGCCACCCCGAGTCCACCGACGTCGGCCGCGATGACCGGAGTGCCACACGCCTGCGCCTCGATCGCGACGAGGCCGAAGGATTCGTTGTAGCTCGGCACCGCAACGACATTCGCGGCCCGATAGATCTGCGCCAGCACGTTCGACGGCTGCGGCTGCAGGAACGTCACCCGGGTCGATATTCCGAGTTCGTCGGCGAGCTCGATGAGACTGTCCGGCCGGTCGAGCCCGCTCCCCGACGGACCGCCGACGACCAGAATGCGAAGTGGCAGTTCGGGTTCCCGCGCGCACAGTTCCGCCGCAGCCTTCAGCAACACGTCGGGCGCCTTCAACGGCTGGATCCGACCCACGAACGCGACGACGGTTTCACGTGGATCGATACCCAAGTGCGCTCGCGCCGCGAGCATGTCGCCCGGGTGATACTGATGCAGATCGGCGCCGGGAGCGACGACGTCGACCGCGTCGGCGGATGCACCGTAGATCTCGATGAGCTGCTTGGCTTCCTCGGAGGTGTTGGCGATCAGCCGATCCGCCTCCGCGACGACCTGCTGCTCACCGATCTGCCGAGCGGGCGGTTCGGGAGAATCGCCTGCCGCGAGCGACGCGTTCTTGACGGCCGCCAACGTATGAGCGGTGTGGACGAGCGGGACGCCCCACCTGTCGCGAGCCAGCCACCCGACCTGACCCGAGAGCCAGTAATGAGAGTGAACGAGGTCGTAGTAACCGGCGTCGTGACGCGCTTCCTCGCGCAGAACACCTGCGGCGAACGCGCAGAGCTGCGTCGGGAGATCCTGCTTGTCGAGGCCCTCGAACGGCCCGGCGACGATGTTGCGCACCAGCACACCCGGCGCCGCTTCGCGCACCGGCTCGTCGGACGACGACGTCGCGCGGGTGAAGATCTCGACCTGCACACCGCGTTTCGCCAGCTCCTTGGCCGACTGCAGCACGTACACGTTCATGCCGCCCGCGTCGCCCATACCGGGCTGCGCCAGCGGGGACGTATGCAGCGACAGCACGGCAACCCGGTTCAGCTGGCGTCCACTCACCGCTCCAGTCTGCACGCCTCCACAGTACGGTCGTCCACAGACCCCGCGTTACAGCCCGTCCACGAAGGCCGAGACATCGCTCAGGAACCGTTCGGGGTCGGCGACGAACGGGCCGTGGTCGACCCCGTCCCAGTAGGACTCCGTCACCGTCGGTATCAGCGACGCAGCGTGACGGCCGGCGGAAACGTCGACGACGGTGTCCTCCGTACCGTGCAGCACGAGGGCGGGCACGTCCAGGGTGCGCAGCAGTTCGTCGTTCGACGCGGCGCGGTCGAACAGCGCGGCCCGCACCCGAGGCGGCGTCGCGAGCGTCAGCCCGAACAGCGCCTGCGCCTGCGCACCCTTCCCGTCGACCGGGCCGGTCAGAGCGTTGCCGAAACTGCCCAACGCGCGAATCGCGACCCGCGGTTCCTCGGCCATCGCGTCGGGAATCGCTGCCCGCATGGACGTCCCGACGCGGCCGCCCTTCTCACCCCGCCCGATGCTCGTGATCGCGCCGACGAGGACGATGCCGGACACGGCGTCGGTGCCGTGCACGGAGAGGTAGTCGCAGATGACGAGCCCGCCGTACGACCAGCCGAGAAGAACGGCGTCGGACGTGATTCCTTCCGCGGTCAGTACGGCGTCGACGTCGCCCGCCCAGATCTTCGAGTCGTCGTAGCCACTCGTCGGTGCGTCCGAGTAGCCGTGACCGCGGAGGTCGACGGCGATGACCCGGTACGTCGCGGCCAGCTCGGTGAGCACCGAATCGCCCCAGCAGGCCGACGACTGCGCCCACCCGTGCAGCAGCACGAGCGGTCGGCCCGATGGTGCGCCCGACACGCGGTAGACGATGTTGGTCCCGTCGATTCCGGTGGCCTGACGCACCGGTCCTCTCGTTGCCATGGTCGACATCATGACAGTGAGGTCCGTCGGATCAGGCAGCGGCACGTCTCATCGATGCGAGCGGATCCGAGTACACCGAGCTGAGCGAGACGACCGCCGCCGCGTACTCCTGGACCTTGTTCCCGAAGCCGGTGACTCGAATGTCCTTGCGCGGCAACGTCGAGGTGCGTCCGAACGCTTCGGCGACGTACGGCAGACCGGCCTCGTACTCGGTGAACGCCTGGCCCCCGAGCACGACGCGATCCGGGTTGAACAGATCGCGCAGCAGACCCACGGTGCGGCCGAGGATCTCCGCACGTTCGACGAGAATGTCCCGCGCACCTGCCGAACCGTCGTGCGCCGCCCGGTACAGACCGGCGACGGAGGCACCGGGAGCGAGCACTCCGCGTTCGATCGCTGCGGCGAGCACCGCGCGATCGCTGACGGATGCTTCGAGGCATCCGCGATTCCCGCACGCGCACAGCGCATTCGAGCCGGTGGGCAGATGCGCGATGGAACCGGGACCGGTCGACGGCGTGTGCACACGACCGTCGATCGTCAACGCGATACCGGCGGTTTCACGCGCATAGAAGAACAGGCTCGTCCCCGTCGGCGCGGCGTCGGCTCGGGCGGGCGTCAGCAACAGCTCCGACGCGGCCATCGCCTCGACGTGACCGGACACCGAGACCGGCAGACCCATTCCGCCGCCGACGATGGTGCCGACCTGCGCGTTCTCCCAGCCGAGGCGGGGATGGTCGACCGATCCGGTGGCCGCGTCGACACGCCCACCGAGCGCGACGCCGACCCACAGCGGGGTCCGACGGTGCCACCGAGCAGCGAATGCGGACGCACTGCGGGTGATCGCACGCAGCGCGACCTCGGCAGGCCCGCCCGGAGTGGGGATCTCGACCGCACCGAGAATGCGCCCGCGCAGATCACCGACGACGATGCCGGTGACGAGGGCGCCGATGTGGATGCCCACCGTCGAGAAGGGCTCGTGATTGACCTCGAACGGCACCCGCGGACGGCCGATCGCGCCCGACGTCGTCAGGTCGCCGCGTTCGCGGAGCAACCCTGCACCGAGCAGCGACGCCACCTGCCGGTTGACCGTGGCGATGCTCAAACCTGTTGCGCGAGCGGCTACGTCGCGCGAAATAGGACCGCGAGCCGACGCAAGGCGCAGCACCGACGCTGCGGGACTGTCGGCGATGCGCAGGTCGGGAGCGACGACCTGGACCCTGCTGTTCTGCGTCGGTCGCTGAGCACCGGGCGTGGAACGGGTACCCCGGCGAGACGCAGCGGGAGACGTTTTCGGAAGAGTGGCAAGTGACACGTGTTTCGTCCTCGGCAATAGACCCGTACGACAAGGAACGGGTGGTGCATGAATCGGTCAGAGCAGCGCAGAAACGAGAATGCGAGCACGCCGTCGCACAGAACTAGCGACGGACTCCGAAACCGAGACAACACAGTTCGCGAGGAAGCGGCAGCCGAGAACCCAGGGCAGCGGTCACGTACGTGACGCGCAGAGCGGGCGTGTGGCTGGCGGACATGAGCGCCAAATTAGCACTTCTGCGGCCGATCACCAATCCTCGCCCCGCGAGCGGCAGACGCCTGAGACTAGAATTCGGCACATGACATTGTCCGAACAAATCTCGTCCGACGCCCGTGTCGCCGTTGTCACCGGAGCCAGCTCGGGCATCGGTGAGGCCGCCGCTCGCCAACTGGCCGAGCAGGGCTACCACGTCGTGATCGGGGCGCGTCGCGTCGACCGCCTCGAGAAGCTCGCCGCCGAAATCGGTGGCACCGCACTGCAATTGGACGTCACCGACGAAGACTCCGTCGCAGCGTTCACCGCCGTGATTCCCCGCGTGCACGTGTTGATCAACAACGCGGGTGGCGCCAAGGGCCTCGCGCCCGTCATCGACGCCGACCTCGACGACTGGCGCTGGATGTGGGAGACCAACGTGCTCGGCACGCTGCGCGTCACGAAGGCTCTGCTGCCCAAGCTGATCGAATCGGGCGACGGCCTTGTGGTCACCATCACGTCGGTCGCGGCGTTCGAGGCATACGACAACGGCTCGGGCTACACGTCCGCGAAGCATGCTCAGGCGGTGCTGCACCGTACGTTGCGCGGTGAACTGCTCGGCAAGCCGGTGCGGCTCACCGAGATCGCGCCCGGTGCCGTCGAGACCGAATTCTCGCTCGTGCGTTTCGACGGCGACGAGTCCAAGGCCGACGCCGTCTACCAGGGCATCACGCCGCTGGTGGCCAAGGACATCGCCGAGGTCATCGGCTTCGTGGCGTCGCGCCCGTCGCACGTCAACCTCGACCAGATCATCATCAAGCCGCGGGATCAGGCCAGCCCGGGGCGGTTCCACCGGACGTAGGCGCCTTCGGCGCACGTGCGTGCGAATGTACAGCGGGCTGTACATTCGCACGCACGGGTGCTACGCCGCACCCATGGATTCCCAGGTCGGCCAGTCGATCGCCCAGTCGTACAGATCGCCGTCGGCAGCCGACAGGTCGATCGACGTTCCCGTCACCTCGACCGGATCCCCGTACATCGCCGTCCCGAAGTACTGCTGCGCATCCTCGGTCGACAGATTGATACACCCGTTCGTCACGTTCGACGCGCCCTGCACACCCGTCGTCAACGGGTTCGCGTGGATGAACTCACCGTTGTTGGAGATTCGCACCGCCCAGCGTTCGCGGACGTTCTCGTAGAACGGCGGGTTCGACATCAGGAAGTCCTCGTGCTTCTCGGTCACGACGTGGATGCCGCTGCGCGTGACGTTGCGCGTCTCGTTGCCCTCGCCGTAGCTGACCGGGATGTCCATGATGGTCTCGCCGTCGCGCACCACCTGCATGCGGTGACTGGTGGCCTCCGCCTTGACGATCTGACTGCGGCCGATGGTGAAGTCGAGGGTCACGTCGTCGGCACCGTAGGCACCGCCGCCGTAGTCGACCCCGTACAGGTTCGCCTGCACCGACACCGTCGTGCCCGGAGCCCAGTAGTTCGTCGGACGCCAGTGCACGCGCGAGCCGTTGTCGTCCGGGAACCACGCCCATGCACCGGGCGTAGGCGGGTTGGTCGTCACCGTCAACCGCTGTTCGACGGCCGCCTTGTTCTCGATCGACTGGTCGAACTGCAGAATGATCGGCGCTGCGATGCCGACCTCCTGGCCGTCGCCGATGTTCGTGCTCACCGACGTTCGACTGTCCGGTTCGACGGTCGTGAAGCTGCCTTCGACGTCGACGGTCTTGCCGTCGGTACCGACCGCTTCACCCGCCCACGTGTATTCCGATCCGTAACCGAGTGGCTCGGTGATCGTGTACGACGCCTTGTCCGGGGCCAGTGCGCCCTGGACGACCTTCCCGGAGGGGTTCGTCAGCGTGACCTCGTTCAGGGTTCCGTTCGCGACGGACACCGAAATCGGGGCGATCGGACTGACGTCCTCGGCCCCGTCGGTCGGGTTCTGAGTTACCTTCGCGACCGGCGGAGCCTCCGTCGTCGACGCGGCGCTTCCGGTGGATCCTCCGTCGGAACCGATGGTGCACCCTGCGACGAGCGCCGCCAGTGCCGCGATCGCTGTGATCAACCACAACAACCGAGTCCGATTTGTCCGTTCAACCTGCTCATGCACGTTTTCCAACGTACTCGGGGATTTTCCACGGATACGCATCGAGACGGGGGCTGCGGTCCGATTCACACCGAATTCACGGCTGCAACCGGACATTTCGCGCAAACAGTCGGCAAACGCACGCGCGTCGGCGTGACCAGCGCGGCGCTACAGCTTGGTCGACCGCAACTCGTGACCGCGCGACGTCAGACAACGACCCGTGTCGAGATTCCAGTCCCAGCCGTGCAGGTTGCACGTGAGTTTGTTGCCCTCGACGATGCCGAACTTGGACAGGTCGGCCTTCAGGTGCGGGCAGCGACGCTGAATCTCGTAGCCGTCCTTGACGATCGTGGCGCTGTCGTCGTGTGCCTCGGCGAACCAGCCGTCGGCGTACGCGATGCGCTCGTCCGTCAGGCATTTGAAGAACGTGTACAGGAACTCGTTGTACCCGCCGACCCGTCGAGCACGGAACCGGGTGGACAGAAAGATCGAGTTGACCCAGTCCGGTTCCTTGTCGCGCACGACGGTCCGCACCAGCTCCGCCGGGATCGTGAAGCTGTACCGGAACCGCTCCTTCAGCAGCGGCTCACGCACGATCCGCTTCGGAAAATCGAGTACGACGGTCTCTGCGCCGAGCATCAGCCCGACCGGGTAGCCGATGCCGTCGCAGATCTGATCGGTCTGAATCATGATGGGCTCGAACAACTCTCGCAGCGGTTCGAGCAGCGGTTCGCCGTCCGCCGACGCCCACGCCGCCTTCTCGGCCGCGATGACGCCTGCCTGACGCTGCGCGTAGTCCTCGATGTACTGCGCTTTGCCGGTGGTGAAGATGGCCTCGACTTCCGGGGTCGGGATCGGATGCTCGTGCGAGACGAGATCGCTGCCTTTGAACGTCGACGTCGTGCCCGGAATCTGCAGCAGTCCCTTGTCGTGTCCGTTGCGTCGCATCTGATCCAGGAAGACCATCTGGTCCGGGAAGATGTTGGACGGGTCGTCGTACACGTCGTTGAGGAACCGCAGTTCGTCGTCGAGGAAGCACGGCGGGCCCGCCGACGGCACGACCCACGTGGCACCGATCTGCTCGATGTACTGACGCGCACGGTCCATCTGACGCTGACGCTTCTGCTCGCCGAACGACTTCTTCGCGCGCTCGACCATGTCGTAGACCATCGGGTACCAGATGGCCCCGGAGTACTGCAGCATGTGGACGTCGACGTGCCCGAACTGTTCGGTCAGCACGTCGAGATCGACGGGACGGGCGTCGTTCATGTTGAACGCGACGGTCTCGCCGTCGGACACGACGAGTCCCGAGTCACCGATCGGACCGTCCGCGGGCGCACGCAGGGCGATGATCATGATGTCGAGATCGCCCTTGGGGCCGGACAGACGGTGCTTGACCGAGTCGGTCGTCTCGAAGAACTTGTGGAAGCCGAGCTTCTCGAGCTCGTGCTTCAGGTCCGGCACCGGGTAGTCCGGCAGCAGGACGGTCGCGTCCTTGTTGACGTGCTCGGCCAGGTTCTTCGGATCGAAGTGGTCCTTGTGCAGGTGCGAGACGTACAGGTAGTCGCAGTTTCCGAGCGCGTCCCAGTCGAGCTGCGAGTTGTCCGGGAACGGGAACCACGAGGTGAAGTAGGCAGGATTCACCCACGGGTCGCACAGGATGCTGCCCGCATCGGTCCGAATGTGGAACCCCGCGTGCCCGACGCTGGTGACCTGCACTGAAAACTCCTTACAACGCTGACGTACGAAGACTCCATGGTAGGCGCTCGAACCGACACGACCGCCCGGGAATCAGGCGAGCGAGCAGCCGACCAGATCGCATTCGGGCACGAGTGTGATCCCGAACTCTGCCTCGACCCCGTCGCGGATGTGCGACGCCAGCGCCATCACGTCGGCCGTCGTCGCGCCGCCGCGGTTGGTGATGGCGAGCACGTGTTTCGTGGACACCGCCGCGGTGCCGTTGCCGAACTCGGTGCCGTAGCCGTGTGCGAAGCCGGCGTTCTGGATGAGCCATGCGGCGTGGATCTTGATTCCCGACGGATCCGGGTACTGCGGAGCGCGCGACGCGCTCGAAGGCACCTCGGCCAGCACGGGATTCAGGAAGAAGGAGCCGACGCTCCACGTGTCGTGGTCGGACGCGTCGAGCACCATGCCCTTCTGGCGACGAAGATCGAGCACCGCCTCGCGCACGTCCTTGGCAGCGACGGTGTCCCCGATGGTGACGCCGAGCCGGTCCGCCAACCCCGCGTACCGCACGGGATCCGACGACCCCGAACGCCGCAGCCGCATCGTCGTGTCGAGGATGACGTACCGCGTCGAATGCTTGAAGACCGACTGACGGTGCAGCCCGAAGCCGCATTGCTCGGGAGCCCAAACCGACGTCTCGCCCGTCTCGCGGTCGTACACGGTCAACGACTCGAGCACGTCGGACGTGACGGTCCCGTACGCGCCGACGTTCTGCACCGGCGTCGCACCCGACAGACCGGGGATGCCCGACAGCGCTTCGAGACCGGCGAGGCCCTCGTCCAACGAACGGGCGACGACGCCGTCCCACCGCTCCCCAGCAGCGACCCACATCGCGTCGCCGTCGACCCTCACGCCCGACGTCTCGACCTTCACGACGAGGCCGTCGAAGCCGTCGTCGGAGACGACCAGGTTGGATCCACCGCCGACCAGCAGCACCGGGGTTCCCGACGCGTCGGCGTCACGCACGAGGGAGACGAGCTCGTCGGATGTCGACGCGACGGCGAATGCGCGAGCCGGGCCACCGACGCGCATCGTGGTGAGACCTGAAATTGCGGTAGGCACGGGAGCCCAGGGTACCCTCCCGCGTATGCCTCGCCCCATCGCGCACAGCGCGTCCGTTCCCGCATCTGTCGACAAGGTGCACGCCGCACTCGTCTCCGAGCAGTACTGGAAGGACCGCATCGCCGAGATCGGTGGACCCGGCGCCCAACTCGTCAGCGCCACCACGCTCAACGGCACCATCAGTGTCGTGATCTCGCAGTCGATCCCCGAGGAAGAACTGCCCGCCGCGGTCACCGCATTCAAGAAGGGGCCGCTCGTCATCGAGCGCACCGAGTCGTGGGGCCCGTTCGGCGGCAACCGTGCAGAGGGCAAATTCGGCGCGACGGTCGACGGCGCACCCGCGTCGATCTCCGGCACCACCCTTCTCGAGGGCGACGAGACGTCGTCGACAATGTCGCTGTCGGGAACGACCGAGGTCAAGATCCCGCTGTTCGGCAGCAAGATCGAGGCAATGATCAGCGAGCAGGTCCTTTCTCTGATCGACAACGAGCACGACTACACCGGCAACTGGATAGCGAAGAACCTGTAGCAGACCTACTCGGGAACTGCCGGTACCCTGGTCCGCTATGGCGCGCCGCATGAACTACTCAGCCCGGTTCACCTACTCCCCCGAGCAGGTGTACGCCGCTCTGTCCAGCCGCGATCACTGGGACGCTCGTATCGAGGAGATGAAGAAGTACTCCCACAACGAGCTGAAGAGCTTCGAGGTCACGAGCGACGGCATCGACGTCGTGATGCACCACATCATCCCGAGGACCGAACTGCCCGACATCGCGCAGACCGTGATGAAGAAGGACATGGTCATCACGCGCAACGTGCACTTCGATCCGTTCACGGCGGAGAACACCGAGGGCCACTACGACGCGTCCATTCCGGCCGGCCCCGGCAGCCTCAAGGGCACGACGTCGCTGTTCGCCACCGAGACCGGGTCGACGCTGCGCACCTCGTCCGAGGCCAAGGTGTTCCTGCCGTTCGTCGGCGGGAAGCTCGAACAGCTGATGCTGGTCAACCTGCGCGACCTCTGGCGCGGCGAGGGTGAAGTGACGGCCGACTGGCTTGCCCAGAACAACTAGCTCCGCCAAGCCACAGGGCGTCATCACCCGCGGCACCACCGGCATCAACCGACTCCGACGCAGCGATCGCTGGCTGACGCACAGCCCCCTGGTCCGGCGTGTCCTGACGGATGCGCCGGATCCGCTCGTCGTCGATCTCGGGTACGGCGCCCGCCCCGACACCACCCTCGAACTTGCCCGACGCCTTCGCACTGTCCGGCCCGATCTGCGCGTCACCGGTCTCGAGATCGACCCGGCCCGCGTCGTCGAACCGACCGAGAACGTGCACTTCGCGCGCGGCGGGTTCGAGCTGGCCGGCCTACGACCGAACCTCGTGCGCGCGTTCAACGTGCTGCGGCAGTATCCCGAGGACGCTGTTCCCGGCGCGTGGGCCCGCATCCTGTCCGCTCTCGCGCCCGGCGGCCTCCTGGTCGACGGAACCTGCGACGAGCTCGGGCGTCGCTGCGCGTGGGTTCTGCTCGACGCCGGGGGACCGCTGTCGCTGACGATCGCGTGGGATCCGTTCACCGTCGACAAGCCGTCGGACATCGCCGAGAGACTCCCGAAAGCGCTCATCCACCGCAACGTTCCCGGCGAGCCGATCCACGCGCTGCTGCAGGCCGCGGACCGAGCATGGTCGACGGCTTCTCCCCTCGCCCCCTTCGGTCCTCGGGTGCGGTGGCGCGCGGCGTTGGCCGGACTGAGTCGCGATGGTCTACCCGTCGTCGTGCATCGGCGTCGCATGCGCGACAACGTGCTGACGGTCCCGTGGGACTGTGTACGGCCGAACTCCTAGGTACAGGCCGATTTTCAGGTACAGGCGGACAACGCCAGTTCGACGCGCTCGGCCACCCGGTCGGTTCCGTTCGTGGCCTCGGCGTACAGCACCGACGGGTCGACGCGTCCGATCGCGACGGCATCGCCGACGACTTCGTCGAGCGTGATCTGCGAGATTCCGCCCGCGGCGAGGTCGAGGACCGTCCGCACCGGCGTCGTCATACGGAACGTGCCGGTGGACTCGATGTCGTGCGGTGTCAGCTGCAACCGGTGCACTGCGAGGCGCGTGTCCGCGAGGCGCAGATTGGTGTACGCCGACACGTGCACGAACTGCGGGTGCAGATGTCCGAACCCGTGCAACTCGGCGGCGCTCTGGTGCGAGATGACGGCGTCGCCGCCGAACCATGCGCACCACATCGCGAAGTGTTCGAGATCGTTGTGCGGCCAGTCCGACAACCTGCACAGGTTGCGTTCGACCTTCGTCCAGTCTCCCGCAACGATATTGGCGTGCATCGAGGCGTGTTCGTATCCGAGATCCTCGGCCTGTTCGATGGTGAAGTATCCGTCCTGACTCGCAGCCAGGCGACGCAATTCGAGGGCGCTCGGACGTGTGGTCATGCCGTCAAGAGTACGACAGCATGTGTTGCACATCACAAGATTCGATGCACTTCACCCTCCGCGCGGTGATTCACAGAGCTCTTTCAGAATTGTGCGGAAGACTGCTGCGAATGACACGAAGCAAAGCTCCTCTGATTGCGCTGCTCGTAGTTCTGGTACTCGTCGCGGCATTGCTGGGCGGCGAACTGTACTTCCGACAGCAGATCAAGTCGTGCCTGGCCGGACAGCTCGAAAGCGAGATCGGCAGTTCCGTCGACGTCGGCATCGGATGGAAGCCGGTGCTGCTGTCGCTCGTCGACAAGAAGGTCTCGTCGGTCACCGTCGACAGCAAGGACGCCCGGTTCGGCCCGGCCGAGGGCATGAACGTGCACGCCGAGGTCAACGACGTCGACCTCCAGCAGAACGGTGACAGCAACGGAACCATCGGCAGCTCGAGCGCCGACATCGACTGGTCCACCGACGGCATCGCCAAGACCCTGCAGTCGCAGGGCATCGGCGCGCTCGTGTCCGGGGTGACGGCGGATCAGTCGGCGGGCACGTTGTCGTTCGCCGTGGCAGGCCTCGCCCAGCTGACCGTCAAGCCGCAGATCAGCGGCGATCAGGTCCAGGTCGAGACCGTGAACGCGTCGATCCTGGGACTCGGCATTCCGACCGACCTCGTCGACAGCATCGTCGGCGTACTGACCGACAGCCTGCAGCAGTACCCGCTCGACATGAAGCCGACGTCGCTCACCGTCAGCGACAACGCGATCGATCTGCGACTCGAGGGCGGCCAGTACACGATGCCCGCCGCGCAGCCCGGTCAGACGGCCCCGCAGCAGCCGGAGGCGTGCAGCACGTTCACCTGACCGGGCCCCGAAAGTTAGGCCTCCAGACCGTCCAGCACGGCCCGCGTGCCGGACAGTCCGAGGCGCGTGGCACCCGCGTCGATCATCGCCAGGGCGGCATCCGTCGTTCGGATGCCGCCACTGGCCTTGACGCCCAACCGACCGCCGACGGTCTCGGCCATCAGCCGCACGGCCTCCACGCTCGCGCCTCCGGCCGGGTGGAACCCCGTCGACGTCTTGACGAAGTTCGCGCCCGCTCGTTCGGCGGCACGGCACGTCTCGACGATCGCCTCGTCCGACAGCGCGGCCGACTCGATGATCACCTTCAGCACCGGTGTCGGTCCGATCGCCTCACGGACGGTGAGAATGTCGGACAGCACCGCGTTGTAGTCGCCGGCAACAGCTGCGCCGACGTCGATGACCATGTCGATTTCCGTCGCACCCTGGTCGACGGCGAGGCGCGCCTCGGATCCCTTGACGAGCGAATGATGTTTGCCCGACGGGAATCCCGCGACAGCCGCGACGACGAGACCCTCCGCCCGGACGGGCAGCATCGACGGCGATACGCACACAGCGAGGACGCCGAGCTCCAGTCCTTCCGTGACGAGCGCGGCGACGTCGTCGGGCGTCGCTTCGGGCTTGAGCAACGTGTGATCGATCATGCGGGCCAGGGAAGCGCGAGTGACAGACATGAGACCACCCAACCACAGCGTCGCCCGCCCTAAGCTCGGGGACATGTCCCATTCTCGCGCGGCCGGAACCGCCGACACCTTCAACTCCACCAGCCGTGAATTCGATCTGATCACCCCTCTCGTCTGGGGTCCAGCAGGCCAAGCCCTGTCGTTCGCTCTGGATCTCGCGGCAGGTGAATCGGTGCTCGACGTCTGTGCAGGCACGGGCGCGTCGGCGATTCCCGCGGCGCAGGCGGTCGGTCCCGACGGCATCGTTCATGCCATCGATCTCGCCGACGACCTGCTCGAGGTGGGTCGCCTGAAGGCCACATCGGCCGCCCTGAGGAACATCGACTTCGTCTGCGCCGACGCCACCGAGTGGGAGGCTCCGAGCTCGATCGACGGCGGTTACGACGCCCTGGCCTGCAGTTACGGAATCTTCTTCCTTCCGGACATGGACATCACGTTCTCGCGCCTGGTGAGCGAAGTTCGGCTCGGCGGCCGCGTCGGCGTCACGGTCTGGCGCAAGGGCGCGGTCAAGGATTTCGGCGACGCCTACTTCGAGGTCATCGCTCGCCACTCCCCCGGCGACGGACACACCGGCCCGCTGTCGCGACAGGGATACGAGTCCAACCCGCTGCGCCGCATCGAGACCGCGGACACGCTCGCGGCGTGGCTCGAAGCACAGCGGTGCGAGTCGGTTCAGGTTCGGGAGCTGTCCAATCACGTCCCCGCCACCGAGGAGTTCGTCTGGAACCTCGTGCTGGGCAGCGGTTTTCGCGGCGCACTGGCCGACTTCGACGACGCGACCCGCGAGAGAGTCCGCACCGAGTTCCTCGAACTACTGACCGCTCGCGGCATCGATTCGGTCGATGCGACGACACTGGTGGCAACCGGGGTCAGGACCGCCTGAGAGAATCGACGCATGAGTTCAGCTGGTGTCGCCGACGACCGTCGGTACGTTCTGTCCCTCGGATGCCCCGACCGCACGGGCATCGTCGCCAAGATCTCGACGTTCCTCGCCGAGGTCGGCGGATGGATCGTCGAAGCCGCGTACCACGCCGATCCGGACACGGGATGGTTCTTCACTCGTCAGGCCGTGCGTGCGTCGTCCGTCGACATGAGCATCGAGGAACTGCGCGCCCGGTTCGAGTCCGTCGCAGCCGAGATCGGCCCGGAAACCGAATGGACACTGGAGGATTCGGGCCAACGCAAACGCGTCGTCATCCTCGTCAGCAAGGAAGCGCACTGCCTGCACGACCTGCTCGGGCGCGCAGCCGGAGGCGAACTCCCCGCCGAGGTCTCGGCTGTCATCGGCAACCACAAGTCACTCGAACCGGTCGCCCGCGCGCACGGCATCCGATTCCACCACGTCGAATTTCCGAAGGATCCGGCCGAGCGCGGACCGGCGTTCGACGAGGTTCGCGAGCTCGTCGATTCGTACGACCCGCACGCCGTCGTGCTCGCTCGGTTCATGCAGGTCCTGCCGGAAGAGCTGTGCGAGCACTGGGCGGGCAAGGCCCTCAACATTCATCACAGCTTCCTGCCGTCGTTCGTCGGCGCTCGCCCGTACCACCAGGCGTTCGCGCGCGGCGTGAAACTGATCGGCGCGACGTGCCACTACGTGACCGCCGAACTCGATGCGGGTCCGATCGTCGAACAGGACGTCATCCGCGTCGACCACTCCGACGAGGTCGCCGACATGGTCCGTCAGGGCCGTGACATCGAGAAGCTCGTGCTGTCCCGCGGGCTGCGCTGGCACCTCGAGGATCGTGTCCTCGTACACGGCAGGAAAACGGTGGTCTTCAGCTAGGGCGCTCCGCACCCGTGCGCGGATAGTTGGCCCAGGGGCCGACTATCCGCGCGCGGGTGGCGCAGCCGCACTACAGACTGCGCAACCGCAGGATCTCGGAGTTGACGTCGTCGATGGCCTCGACCGAGCTCATGTGTCCGACACCCGGGACTTCGATGTACTTGCTGAGGTGGTCGTGCGATTCCAACGCCTCGGCTAGCCGGCGGGCATGCACGGGTGGGGTCAGCCGGTCGGCCGTGCCCACGAGTACCGTCGTCGGCACGCTCATGTTGGCCAGCGCTTCGTAGATGTCGAGGTCGCTGAGCGCTGCGCCCCAGATCCCGCGGGTGCGCGGGGCACATTCGAGGACGATCTTCTCGCAGAACGCCACCTCGGCAGGCGTCGCACTCGGCGCCATCGAGACGTACTTGATCGCCTGACGCGTCACCGGCGACGGCCGAAGCGGCACCGCCGACTTCAGCACGACACGACCGACAGGCACCGGAACCCGCGGGAAGCGAGTCGGCAGCGGAATGACGGTCGTCTCGCGTACGAGACTGTCGGTCGCCGTGCTCGCCAAGAGCACCGCGCTGACGAGAGAGTCGACCTGATCGGGGTAGCGACCGGCCCATGCCATGACCGACATACCGCCCATGCTGTGGCCGACCAGTACGGCCTTGTTGTCCTCGGTGGCGGTCGCGGCGAGCACGTCGGCAAGGTCGTCGGCAAGGACATCCGGTCCGAGTAGCCTGGTCCCGACGTCGCTGCGTCCGTGACCACGCTGGTCGTACACGATCACCTTGTACTTCTCCGCGAACGCGTTGATCTGCGGCGCCCAGAAGTCGGCAGAGCACGTCCAGCCGTGGCTGAAGACGATCGGCTGCGCATCGTGATCGCCGTAGACCCGTACGTGCAGCTCGGCGCCGTCGTCGGTGACGACAGGAACGATGCGCGGTTCGAACGTGGGTACGTGGAGCAGTTCGTCGGGCTTCAACACCGCGCCCGCCTCCGACGGACCCTCGGCCGTCAGCCCGCTTCGACGACGAACCAGTACTGTCCCGATTCCTGCCGCTGCCGCAAGTCCTACGACTCCGACGAGTGCGCCTCGGGCAGCTCTCCGTGTGACCACGAACCGTCTCCTTCTTCTCAACTCGCCTGGCCGTCTGCCGGCCCTGCGCTTTCCCCGAACTTCGTGACGATGTCTTCCATGGTCAACGTGATCCGGCGGTCCATTGCTTCCGCGAACAACGCAGTGACCGTGCGGTGTGCGAGAGGACTCAATCTGTGGACCAGTTCGGCGACGTCCGCGACCGTACGAGCATCGGTGTCGAACGGATCTTGGCCGTCGGATACGAATCTGTCTGTGATCAACGCAACAAAGCGGCCTGCTACATCGTCGAGATCGCGTCGTACACCTTCGGCCTCGTCCAACATGTGAGCGACCGGAATACCGGCTTCGGCCAGCAGCCTCGCTGCCTCGACGAGCAGCGGATTGTCGATGCGGTAGGCATCGCCATCGGCGGCGATGACACCCAGCTCGACGCCGCGATGCAGGTCCGCGTCGGAGATGGCCCCGGCGAACATCGCATCCATGTCGGCCCGGCTCAGATGACGAACATCGCTGCCGACGCTTTTGACGCCGGTCAGCACGTCCTCGACGCGCATGCCGTACTGGGCCGCGGTCAGGAGCTCACTGATCGTCGCGAACGTGTAGCCACGGTCCAGCATGCTCGAGATGAGCGACAACCGAGCGAGGTGCGACTCGTTGTACCAGCCAGTCCGGCCTTCTCTACGCGGAGGCGGCAGCAGTCCACGATCCTGGTACACGCGCACGTTCCGCACACTGACACCGGCGCGACGCGCCAGATCGTCGACGCGATACTCGATCATGCGTAGACGATAAGCGTCGCCTCACCGAAACCATGCACGGACGCCCGTGCATGGGCTACTACCAGCGAGGACCGCGCTGAACGGCATCCACCTTGGGCCGGACGTCGACGAGGTAGACACACACCGCCACGACGCCGAGCAGCCCGATGAAGTTGATCGCGCCGAACAGGAACACAACCAGCAGAGCGACGATCAGAATGCCCAGCCAGACGGGCTTGGTGAGCTTGTCGACGGCCGTGAACGCATCGGGACGCTGACGAGCAGCGTGAAACACCGCGTACGCGGCACCGGCCAACGCGATGAGGCGAAGGACGAGAAGAATCAGACCGGTGAGACTGTCGACAGCTGGCACGTCGCCCATACTACGCAAAACGCCCCTCGCTCCGCTCGACCGCAGGCAAAACGCCCCTCGCTCCGCCCGCCCCCAGGCAAATCGCCCGTCACTCCCCCTCGAGAGTGACGGGCGATTCGGTGAGGCACCGGCGTCAGCTGGTGGTCTTCTTGGCCGGAGCCTTCTTGGCGGGTGCTGCGGTCTTCTTCGCAGCGGTCGCCGGGGTTGCCTTCTTGGCAGCAGGCGCGGTCTTCTTCAGCGGTGCGTCCTGGTTGGCGCGAGTCTTGGACTCGACCTTGCCCGCGACTCCGCTGACCTTCTGCGACGCGTCGGTAGCGGCTTCCTTCGCGTTGTCGCCTGCCTCGTCGATCTCCTCGGCCAGGTCCTCGGCGGTGTCGCGAACCTTGTCCGACGCGATGCCTGCGAGTGCGGCGGCACGCTCACCGACGGCGCGCGTCTGCGAGGCGACGGTACCCAGCGCCTGCTCGGTGAGGTCGACGACGTCGTTGGCGGCGGCGTTCGCACGGCCGAGGCCTTCTTCGACGGCCGGAGTCCGGCGGATGCGCTCGACGGTCTCCTCACCACGCTCGGCGAGAGACGTGTACAGATCGGAGGCGACCTTCAGGTACGCCTCGGCGACCTTGCGCAGTTCGTCCGGGGTGAAGCGTTCGCGCAGCTCGGCAATCTCGTCGGGAAGCTCGGCCGGCAGGTTCGCGAGGCGCTCGCGCAGGGATTCGACACCTTCGGTGACGTCTTCGGAGAAGTCCGCCAGGCGGGCACGCGCGGTGTCGACCCGGTCGGTCACCTCGGTGCCGCGGACCTCGGCCCGCGAGCGCACCTGAGCCACCACGTCGGCCACGGCTTGCACGACCGCGTCGCCTGCGCCGACAGCCGCATAGAGAGGCGTCTTGACGTTGTCTAGGTTCCTTGCATCAGTCATGGGGAAACTCCTGTATGGGTGATTCTGGTTCCGATTGCAGATCTGGTTCGGCCGACGCCCGGGTATCGACCGAGACGTCGTTCGCCGTGCGTGTTTGCTCGTTCTCGCGACGAAACGAGTCGTAGATCTCGATCAGCACGTGCTTCTGCCGTTCGGTGATCTCCGGGTCTCCGAGCAACGCATCTCGAACTGGACCGTGTGGTCGTTCCTCCAAGAACCCGGCCCGTACGTACAACGCTTCCGATGACACGCGCAGACCCTTGGCGATCTGCCCGAGCACCTCGGCGGATGGTTTGCGCAACCCTCGCTCGATCTGGCTCAGATACGGGTTGCTCACCCCCGCCCTCGACGCGAGTTGCCGCAGAGATACCTGCGCCGCTTCCCGCTGCGAGCGGATGTAACTACCGATGTCCGACGCGGCCGTACTGACGACGGTGGCGACCAGGTCGCCTGCCTCGGCCACGACATCGGTCGCCTCGGACACCTTGGCGACAATGCTCTGATTGTCGACGCGGGATTCGTCGCCCTGGGCTTCGTTGTCGGAATTCATGTTCACCGCTCGTTCCTGGCTCGAAACTTGTGGTTTCGGTGTACTGGGCCGACGTTACCCAAGGGTGCTAACTATTGCAAGCACTTCTGCTAGCGGCCGTGCGCGCACTAGAAGAGCAGATTCGATACCGAGTAGATGGCGAGACCGGCGATGGATCCGACGACGGTGCCGTTGATCCGGATGAACTGAAGATCGCGGCCGACTTGCAGTTCGATCTTGCGGCTGGCTTCGTCGGCGTCCCAGCGCGCGACGGTGTCCGTGATGATCGTGGTGATCTCGTCGGCGTAGTTCTTTGCGATGTGTCGGGCCCCGGCCTCCAGCCAACCGTCGACCTTGCCGCGCAGTTCGTGATCGTCGCGAATGCGTGCGCCCCAGCTCTGGATGTTCTCGCTGAACTTGCGACGCAGTGTGCTCGACGGGTCGTCGACGGATTCGACGATGAGCCTCTTCGCGACGTTCCAGGTGGCCGCGGCCAGCCCGGTGATTTCCTCACGTCCCATGATCTGAGCCTTGAGCGACTCGGCCTTCTCGATGGTCGCCGGGTCGTGCTGCAGGTCGTGGGCGTAGTCGACGAGAAACTTGTTGGCCGCCAACCGAATCTCGTGGTCGGGATTGGCTCGAATCTTCCACGTGAACTCGACGAGCTCCTTGTAGATCTTCTCGCCGAGCAGCGTATCGACGAACTTTGGCGACCACGTCGGGGAGTCACGCGAGACGACGCGATCGATCGTCTCCTGACTGCCGAGCGCCCACTGATGCGCGCGTTCGGCGAGCATGTCGATCAACGGCATCTGCCGGTTGTCGGCGATCAATTCCTCGAGCACGCGGCCGATCGGCGGACCCCACTGCGGATCGGCGAGTCGTCGCACGATGGTGTTGTCGATGATCTGCGTGATGTCCTCGTCGTTGAGCACCTCGACGACGCCGTGCAGAACCGTCGCGGATTCGGCGGCGACCCGTTCGGCGTTCTCGGGTTCGGCGAGCCAGGTGCCGAGCCGCAGCGGAATCTGCGCGGACTGCACCTTCTCCGACACCACGTCCGGCGCGAGGAAGTTGCTGCCGACGAACGACGACAGACTGGATCCGAGCTGGTCCTTCTTCTTCCTGATGATCGCCGTGTGCGGAATCGGAATCCCCAGCGGGTGCTTGAACAGCGCCGTCACGGCGAACCAGTCGGCGAGCGCACCGACCATGCCCGCTTCCGACGCCGCCCGCACGTACCCGACCCACTCGCCTGCGCCGCGCGATTCCTGCCAGCGGCATACCAGGTAGATCACCGTCGCGAACACGAGGAAGCCCGTCGCGACCGCCTTCATCTTGCGGAGGTCGCGACGTTTGGTCGCGTCGTCGAATTTCGTCAGCTGCACTCTCGCCATTGTGCCCTCGCCCCAGCGGAGCCGCGTCGACGTGGCGGATGCGTGGAACCATGGGCGGGCGCCTAAGCTGTGTCGAACGAACATACGATCGGGATACGGCGGATACACGTGGCGAGAAATGCGACATCGGCGGCCAAGGAGGAGTCGGCCTCGGCGGCCAAGGAAGCCCCCAAGGCCGAGAAGTCCGACGGGCGGAAGCGACGCTGGCGTGAGCACAAGATCGCGCGTCGAGAAGAATTGGTCGACGGCACCCTCGCCGCGATCCGGCTTCGCGGCCGCGACATCGGAATGGACGAGATCGCGTCGGAGATCGGTATCTCGAAGACCGTGCTGTATCGGTACTTCACCGACAAGAACGATCTGACGAACGCGACCATGAGCCGTTACGTCGAGACCACGTTGGCGCCGCGCATCTACAGCGCCATCTCCGAGGAACTCGACGAGTACGAGCTGACGCGGGCCGTCATCGCGGCCTACGTCGAGACGGTGGCCACGGACCCCGAGGTCTACCTGTACGTCATGGCGAACAGCGCCGGACCCAACCGCGACGTCGTCGCCGACTCCGAACGCATGATCGCCGAGTTGCTGGCGACGGTCCTCGGCGAGCGTCTGCGCAGTCGCGAGATGGATTCCGGTGGTTCGGTGCCGTGGGCGTTCGCGATCGTCGGCGCGGTGCAGCTGGCCACGCACTGGTGGATCTCGAACAAGTCGATGTCGGCCGAGGATCTGATCGACTACCTGTGCATGATGACGTGGGGCGGCATCCACGGCGTCGCGATGTCCGACGGTTCGCCCGCCAAGTTCAAGTCGCAGCCGCACCCGCTGGTCGTCGAGGACGAGGGCTGACCTACCCGGGCCGGTCGTCCTCGGGGTCGATCGGTACCTCGATGGACTGCTCGACGACGTCGGCCGGATCGGCCTCGGTGGGCAGTTCGCCCGCACCGGGCTCCTCGACGTCGGGATCGGGTAGTTCCGTGGTCGGATCGGTGAAGTCATCGGCCATGAGAGACAGCGTACCCATTCGACCCGTTTGAGACCGTCGTACGACGGTCATCCGTCACGCATGAGCAACTCACCGCTGAACGGCCGCAACGTAGCAATTCTCGCAACCGACGGAGTCGAGGAAGTAGAACTGGTACAGCCTCGTGATGCAGTCCAGAAGGCCGGTGCCACAACAACTCTCGTGGCACTGACACACGGCGACATCCAGGCGATGAACAACGACGTCGAAGCCGGCAACACGTTCGGTGTCGACCGTGTCGTCGCCGACGTCTCCCCAGACGACTTCGATGCCCTGATCCTCCCCGGCGGTACCACCAATCCCGACAAACTGCGCACCGACTCCGCTGCCGTCGATTTCGTACGACGGTTCGTCGAATCGGGCAAGCCCGTCGGCGTCATCTGTCACGGACCGTGGACGCTCGTCGAAGCAGACGTCGTGCGGGGTCGCACGTTGACGTCGTACCCGAGCATCCGTACGGACATCCGCAACGCGGGTGGGACCGTCGTCGACCAGGAGGTCGTCGTCGACAACGGCCTCGTATCGAGCCGCAACCCCGATGACCTGCCCGCGTTCTGCGAGGCGATCGTCGACCAGTTCTCGAAAGCCGCGTCGGTAGGTTAGCGTTGCCTATGCGCAAACTTGGAGCTTCGACGTTCTTCGCCCTGGCGGCTGCGGTCACGCTGGTCACCGCCACGGCATGCAGCAACAGCAGTGACGACGGGTCCTCGGATTCCGCCGCCGGGGCCACCGTCGACACGATCTTCGGTGAGGTGTCGGTTCCGGCCGATCCGCAGCGCGTCGTCGCACTCGGGTGGTCCGACGCCGAGACCGCGCTCGCTCTCGGCGTGCAGCCGGTCGGAACGAGCGACTGGCTCGGCGTCGGTGGAGACGGACTCGGTCCGTGGGTCGACGAGTCGTACGACACCGCGCCGACCATGCTCGACACCTACGATCTCGACGTCGAATCCGTTGCGGCACTGAACCCCGATCTGATCCTGTGGACGCGCAGCACCAACGACAAGGCCGTCTACGACCAGCTGTCCGCACTCGCTCCGACCGTCGCCGCCCCTCCCGGTACCGACATCGCCTACGGCACGACGTGGGACGGACAGATGCAGCTCGTCGCCGATGCTCTCGGCAAGTCCGACGAGGGCAAGCAGCTCATCGACGACACCAACGCCGACTTCGACGCGGCCGTGTCGGCCAATCCGGAGTTCGCGGGCAAGACCGTCGCAGTCGGCACGCTGTACAGCGGTCAGCTCGGCGCTTACGTCGAGGGTGACACCCGTGTCGAGTTCATGAAGAAGCTCGGGTTCGTCAACTCACCGACGATCCAGTCGCAGGCGAAGGACGGTTCGTTCACCATCGACCTGTCCGCCGAGAACGTCGGTCAGCTCGACGCCGACCTGACGGTCATGTTCCCGATCTTCACCACCGCGGACGAGATCACGAACAACCCCGGCATCCAGGGACTTCCGTCGGCTCGCGACGGCCGCCTCGTGGTGCTGGGCGACCAGAACCTCAGCAACGCCTTCTCGAGCGGTTCGGTGCAGGGAACCCAGTACGCCATCGAGAACGCGGTTCCGCTGTTCGCTGCTCCGCTGGCCAGCTGACGTGCGGCTTCGCCACCCGTGCGCGCTTGGTTGGCCCAGGATGCAACTATCCGCGCACGGGTGGCGAGGGGCACTAGCTTGTGCGTGCGCCGTACTCGTCGGCGCATGCTCGACTTCGGTCGTCGAGCCTCCCGCCTATTCGACGACGCCACCCACCGCATCCGCGTCGGCGCTCGCGGCCAGGGGAACCGTCCTGTCCAGCACGACGGACACCGGGTTCGACATGACTGCGTTCCCTCTCGGAACGACGGCTGCCACATTCGTCTACAACTCGATCTCGGGCGTCACCGGCGAATCGACCGAAGTGACCGGCGCACTGTTCGTTCCGTCCGGTCCCCCGCAAGTCGGGGGGCGTCCCGTCGTCGCCTATGCGCACGGCACCGTCGGAATCGAACCGGGATGCGCGCCGACGGAAACCGCGGATCTGGCGGGCGACACCGCAGCCGTCGCACGGTTTCTCGAGCAGGGCTACGCGGTGGTCTACACGGACTATCAGGGCCTGAGCAGCCGCGTCGACGCGCCGGCCCATCCCTATCTCGAACCGCGCACCGCAGCGTTCGACGTCATCGACTCGGTGCGTGCCGCGCGCTATCTCGACCCGTCGTTGTCGACGCGTTGGCTCGCCGCCGGAACGTCTCAGGGCGGCCACGCCGCTTGGGCGGCAAACGAATTCGACGCCAGCTACGGTCACGGACTGGATCTCGTCGGTGCTGCCGTCGTCGTACCAGCCCTCGATATCTCCCCCGTCGTCGACCGAGCGCAGGAGGCGACGCTGTCCGAGGGGCAACGCGCCCTGTATCCGATGATCGTCGAAGGCGCGGCTGCGGTCGACCCGGCGATCGAACCGGACGATCACCTGCACGGCGTGATCGGCGAGAAATCGTCGGCGCTGATCTCGTGCGGCCCGGGTAGCGCACCTGCCCGGGTCATCGCGGACCAGCAGTGGCAGCCCGGAAACTTCAAGTCCTCGAACAGCGATGCAGCACAACAGCTTACAGGTCGACTACAGGACTATTCGCTCCCGAAAGCGTCCTCGTCCGCACCGATTCTCGCGGTGTACGGCGGCGCCGACGACGTGGTGCTGCCCGCGTGGACCGAAGTCGCACTCGGGCGGGCATGCGGTTTCGGCGACACCGTCCTGCGGG
The DNA here is from genome assembly GCF_011770055.1 of Rhodococcus sp. B10. NCBI lineage: Bacteria > Bacillati > Actinomycetota > Actinomycetes > Mycobacteriales > Nocardiaceae > Rhodococcus > Rhodococcus sp. B10. The sequence continues at coordinate 95,052 of NZ_JAAFYV010000015.1, forward strand.
TTCGCGCCGAAGGACAGGGCCACACCCTCACGCCTGGTGCGGAACTGGACGCATGGATCGCGGACCGGTTCGCCGGGCGTCCTGCGCCGGACAACTGCTAGCCCCGCCGGGCTCCGCCGGCTCGCTCGGTCCGGACTCCGCCGGCTCGCTCGGTCCGGACTCCGCCCTCCGCGGACCGAATGTGGCTTTCCGGTCACTCGGAGTGACCGAATGAGGCCCTCGCTCGGTCCGGGCTCCGCCCTCCCCCGGAGCGAATGTGGCTTTCCGGTCACTCGGAGTGACCGGAGGTGACATTCGGTCCGTACAGGCCCGCGTGCCTAGACCCTTCCCGGAGGAAAACCGCCCTCGGCGACGGGACCCCAGGACTCGATCGTGATGCGTATCAACGACTTTCCCTGCTTGACCATGGCCTGACGGTATTCGTCCCAGTCCGAGTGTTCGCCTGCGATGCTTCGGAAGTACTCGACGAGCGGTTCGACCGAATCCGGCAGATCGATGACTTCGGCGGTGCCGTCGACCTGGACGTACGCGTCGTTCCACTCGTCGGAATGGATGCACAGTGTCACGGCCGAGTTGCGCCGGATGTTCACGACTTTCGCCCGCTCGGGATACGTCGCGATGACGATGCGCCCCTCCGAGTCGAGGCCGGACGTGACCGGTGAGACCTGCAGGCCGCCGTCGCGCTTGTGGGTGATGAGCGTCGAATGATGGCGCTTCGCGACGAATTCGAGAAGGCGATCGCGATCGACGGAATCTGCGGAAGCAAGTTTCGGAGCCATGAATCCCACAGTAGTGGGGCTAGGCTCGGCCGATGGCCAAGCATTCGAAGAACGCCCACGAGTCCCTCTGGTCGACGCCTGCCGTCGAGGCCCTCCGCGCGACGGACTCGACGCGCATCGACGATCTCGACTGCTCGTCGACTCCAGGTTTCGACGGAAAGAAGGTCGAGGGTCAGCAGCTGCTCGCCGAGCGCGGTGAGGTGCTGTCGTCGTTGCAGGAGAAGCTGTACGCCAACGGCCGGACGGGCGATCTTCGCTCGATCCTGTTGGTCCTGCAGGGCATGGACACTGCGGGCAAGGGTGGAATGGTCCGGCACGTACTGGGAATGGTCGACCCGCAAGGCGTCGACCTCGCGTCGTTCGGTGTGCCGACCAAGGAAGAGCGCGAGCACCACTACCTGTGGCGCATCCGCAAGGAACTTCCTCGCGGCGGGCGGATCGGTGTGTTCGACCGGTCGCATTACGAGGATGTTCTCGTCGTCGCAGTGCACGATTTGGTGCCGCGGCAGGTGTGGGAGCCGCGGTTCGACGAGATCAACGCGTTCGAGAAGGAGTTGACCGACGAGGGCACGCACATCGTCAAGGTCGCACTGTTCGTCTCACCGGAGGAGCAGCGGCGACGGCTCCAGGAGCGTCTCGATCGGCCGGACAAGCACTGGAAGTACAACCCGGGCGACGTCACCGAGCGAGGCTTCCTGCCGCAGTACCGGACGGCGTACCAGCGCGTCGTGGATCGAACGAACACGGACTACGCGCCGTGGTACGTCATTCCGGCCGACAAGAAGTGGTACAGCAGGCTCGCGGTCACGGAGCTGTTGATCGACGCTCTGCAGGCGCTCGAATTGGATTGGCCGAAGGCCGATTTCGACGTCGAGCTGGAGAAGAAACGTCTGGCGGAGAGCTGACCGTGTGCACGGAAATACATGGCAGCAGGAGTGGAGCCCGCGAAACGACCATGAAGCGCCGTGTATTTCCGTGCACTTGGCGCGCAGCGCCCTAGAACGTCTTCGCGTCGATGACGAAGCGGTAGCGGACGTCGCTCTTCAGCACGCGTTCGTAGGCCTCGTTGATCTTGTCGGCCGGGATGGTTTCGATCTCGGCGCCGATCTTGTGCTCGGCGCAGAAGTCGAGCATCTCCTGGGTCTCGGGGATACCGCCGACCATCGATCCGGCGAGGCTACGACGGTTCGCGGCGAGAGTGAAGCCTCGAACCTCGATGGGCTCGCTGGGCAGGCCGAGGATGACGAGCGAGCCGTTGATCGCCAGCAACGACATGTGGCGGTCCATGTCGATCTTCGCCGACACGGTGTTGATGATCAGGTCGAACTGGCCACGCAGCTTCTTGAACGTCGCCTTGTCGGAGGTGGCGTAGTAGTGGTCGGCGCCGAGACGCCTGCCGTCCTCTTCCTTGCTCAGCGTCTGGCTGAGCACGGTGACCTCGGCGCCCATCGCGTGAGCGATCTTCACGCCGACGTGTCCGAGTCCGCCCATTCCGATGATGGCGACCTTCTTGCCCGGGCCTGCACCCCAGTGCTTCAGCGGCGAGTACAGCGTGATGCCTGCGCACAGCAGCGGCGCGGCGACGTCGAGCTCGATGCCGTCGGGAATGCGGAGCACGAAGCCCTCGGTGACGACGATCTGCGTCGAGTATCCACCCTGCGTGATGGAACCGTCGGGAAGCTTGGAGTTGTAGGTCGCGATCACGCCCTCGAAGCAGTACTGCTCTTCTCCGGCGAGGCACGCGTCGCACTTGCCGCAGGAATCGACGAAACAGCCGACTCCGACGCGATCTCCGACCTTGTGCTTGGTGACGTCGGATCCGACCTCGGCGACGATGCCGGCGATCTCGTGTCCGGGAACGACGGGGTAGCTGGTGCCACCCCACTCGTTGCGGGCTGTGTGAATGTCGGAGTGACAGATGCCGGCGAACTTGACGTCGATGAGGACGTCGTTCGGACCGAGTTCCCTGCGCTCGATGGTGACCTTCTCGAGCGGGGCATCGGCAGCGGTCGCTGTGTACGCGGTAGCGGAAGTCATGAATACATTGCTACAGGCGCATCGATACCTGTGCAAACGATCCAACCCGCTCGACCAGGCTATTCCCCGGCCGAACGAGTCGATCGCAACAGCTTCGGCCCTCGATCTAGCTGTTTCGAGCCACGTTGTAGCCCAGCCACCCGACGTACGCGCCGAGCCCGACGAGACCCAGCTTGCGCGTCTGCGGGAGCGCGATGGCTGTACCCACGGCAAGTTCGGTGGCACCGTTGCGGCTGATCCAGCTGCGCGTGTCCTTCGGGAACGGCAGCTTGGTGATGCCTTCGAACGCCTCCGGAACCACGAAGTGCGCGGCACCCGTGGCAGCCAGCCCGATTCCCAAGACCTTCGGCAGGAATCCACCCGACTCGGTCGACTTGCTCATCCTCGATGCCCCCTGTCTGCACGTCGGCGCATATCGCGCCGTTGGAAACGATTCACGACGATTCGAACTTACGCAGCGAGGGTTCCAGTTACCAGTAGGCGACGCGGTGCGACTCAGCGCGCCACGCGCCCGTTCTCGTACTGGTAGAAGCCCGCGCCGGTCTTCTTGCCCATCAACCCGGCTTCGACCATCCGCAGCAGAAGCGGCGGGGCGGAGTAGAGCGGTTCCTTGAATTCCGTGTACATCGAGTCGGCGATGGACTTGATGGTGTCGAGACCGACGAGATCGGCCAGAGTCAACGGCCCCATCGGGTGCGCGAGCCCCAGTACGGTCGCTTTGTCGATGTCTTCTTTGGTGGCGAAACCGGATTCGACCATCCGAATGGCCGAGAGCAGGTAGGGCACCAACAGTGCGTTGACGACGAACCCGGACCTGTCGGCGGATCGGACGACCTGCTTGCCGAGCATGTCGGCGGCGAATCCTTCGGCTCGCTCGGCCACGGAGTCGCTCGTCTTCAGAGTGGTGACGAGCTCCACGAGCGGGAGCACCGGCACCGGGTTGAAGAAATGCATCCCGACGACACGATCGGGTGCTTTCGTCGCGATGCCCAGTTTCATGATTGGGATCGACGAGGTGTTGGACGCGAGCACTGCGTTCGGGTCCGAAACCACCGAGTCGAGCTCGGCGAAGATATCGGCTTTGATCTTCTCGTCCTCGACCACCGCTTCCACGACGAGCTGGCGATCGGCGAAATCACCGAGTTCGGACGTGAACCGCAGCCGGAACGCGCATTGCTGCCGTTCACGCTCGGTGATCTTGCCGCTACTGACACCACGGTCCAACGACCGCAGGACGCGTGTGCGTCCTGCGGTCGTCAGCTCGCGTGTGGGCTCGTAAACCAGCACGTCGGCGTGGGCACGTGCGCAGACTTCGGCAATTCCTGCCCCCATCTGCCCGGCACCTACGACGCCTACTCGCTCAACAGTCACAGCTCTATCCTTCGTATCTCGTAGCTGGGCAACAGCTACAGGCGAGAAGGGGGTAACTCTGCTGGGGAACGCCCAGAACAGATCCGTACGAGTCAGGCGGCCCGCAGCGAAACGCTGGGGCCGCCTGACTGGTGCGCTGAAGATCCGGGGAGGCGGACTGGATCAGTGGAACTGGCCCTCTTCGGTGGAGCCCTTCAGTGCAGCCGTCGAGGTGTTCGGGTCGACCGTGGTGGCAATCGAGTCGAAGTAGCCCGCGCCGACCTCACGCTGGTGCTTGATGGCGGTGAAGCCACGCTCTGCGGCAGCCTTGAACTCGCGCTCCTGCAGGTCGACGAAGGCGGTCATGCCCTCGCGTGCGTAGCCGTGGGCCAGGTCGAACATGCCGTAGTTGAGCGAGTGGAAGCCGGCGAGGGTGATGAACTGGAACTTGAATCCCATTGCGCCGAGCTCCTTCTGGAACTTCGCGATGGTCGCGTCGTCCAGGTGAGCCTTCCAGTTGAACGACGGCGAGCAGTTGTACGCGAGGAGCTGGTCCGGGAACTCGGAGCGAACCGACTCGGCGAACTTCTTCGCGACCTCGAGATCCGGGACGCCGGTCTCCATCCAGATGAGGTCGGAGTACGGAGCGTATGCCTTCGCGCGAGCGATGCAGGGCTCGATGCCGTTCTTGACGCCGAAGAAGCCCTCGGCCGTGCGGGTGCCGTCGAGGAATTCCTGGTCGCGCTCGTCGACGTCGGAGGTGATGAGGGTTGCGGCCTCGGCGTCGGTGCGGGCGATGACGACGGTCGGCACGTCGGCGACGTCGGCAGCCAGACGGGCGGAGGTCAGCGTGCGGATGTGCTGCTGGGTCGGGATGAGCACCTTGCCACCGAGGTGGCCGCACTTCTTCTCCGACGCGAGCTGGTCCTCCCAGTGCGAGCCGGCGACACCGGACGCGATCATGGCCTTCTGCAGCTCGTAGACGTTGAGGGCGCCACCGAAACCGGCTTCGCCGTCGGCGACGATCGGTGCGAGCCAGTTGTCGACGGAGGTGTCACCTTCGACACGGGCGATCTCGTCGGCGCGCAGCAGCGCGTTGTTGATGCGGCGCACGACCTGCGGGACCGAGTTGGCCGGGTAGAGGCTCTGGTCCGGGTACGTGTGGCCGGAGAGGTTGGCGTCGCCTGCGACCTGCCAACCGGAGAGGTAGATGGCCTTGAGGCCTGCGCGGACCTGCTGAACGGCCTGGTTGCCGGTCAGTGCGCCCAGCGAGTTGATGTAGTCCTCGTTGTTCACGAGATCCCACAGGATTTCGGAGCCGCGACGAGCAAGGGTCGCTTCCTCGACGACGGAGCCCTGCAGCTTGGAAACCTGCTCGGCGGTGTAGTTGCGCGTCACGCCCTTCCAGCGAGGGTTGGTGTCCCAATCCTTCTGGATCTCTTCGGTGGTTCTCGGGGTGCCGGTGGTCGACATCGTCAGCTCCAGTCTTTTCTGATCTGATCGGGCCGCTCGTGCGTATGTTTCTTCACACCGTTGCAAGGCCCTGCGGGTGTTCTTCAAAACAATGGCACACCCCAAAAGCGCACGTCCACCTGTTACGAGTGCCAATCTTGGCTAGCTTTTCACAACACCTTGCTAACGTTGCGAAGAATTAACCGATGTCGCGCCCACCCGTTCGGAGGGCTTCCCTACTGGCCAGTAGGAAGAAAGCGCAGTTCATGAACGCAATTTACGAAAAGGTGCGTCGGATCCAACAGGACAATCGTACGGTTTAAGCAAATTCTTCTGAATCGAACCAGCAGTTAGCAACTGTGACCGGAATCACATCCACCGTACCTCTCGAACCGGACACGACCCCGCGTCACATACGACAACGCCGCCTCGCTCGGGTCCGAGCAAGGCGGCGTGCGGGGGCGGTCGAACGACGTCAGCGACTCACTCGAACACGGGCGCGAGCGGTACCCGACGATGCAACCACGGTGCTGGGGATGCGCGAGACGGACGTCCCGCGGGCATTGTCGAGGACTCCGAGCACTCCCATTGCCGCGATCAGAAGGCCGCCGACGACCGCGAACATGTCCGTCACCATCAGTCCGGACGGGAACGTGAGCACGACCGGAGACAGTGCCAGCATCGCCCCGAGTGCGAGGTGGGCCCAGTGACTCGATCTCGATGCACTCGACATCGCCCACAATGCCGTGCCGGCCGACACCATGCCCAGTACGAGGATGGCTCCGGACACTCCGGCGTCGCCCTCGACGGGAAGCCAGATGGTCGACACCACGAGTACGACGCCTACCGCCAGAACCACTGCGTCGCGCGATACCTCACGAAGATTCTCGGACATGTGATTCGCCTTCCTTACTTAGACACCCAAACTTCTTTAGCCATGCAAACGAGCATGTATCCGGTATACGCCCCTCCGAAGCGGTCCACTGCGTTGGACTCCGGATCGTGACCCACCAGACGTCCGCGAACGTTGTTAAGCCGGGTCTTCGCAGGCGTAACCTGGGTCAATGCCCAAGACGTTCGTGGGTGCACGGCTGCGACAGCTGCGCACGGAGCGCAAGATGAGCCAGGTCGCGCTGGCCGGACATCTCGAGATCTCGGCGAGCTACCTCAACCAGATCGAACACGACGTCAGGCCCTTGACGGTCCCCGTCCTGCTCCGGATCTCCGAGGTGTTCGGGGTGGACACGTCGTTCTTCTCGTCCGAGGACGACACCAGACTCGTGGCCGAACTTCGCGAGGTGGCTCTCGACCAGAACATGGGCATCGCCGCCGATTCGCACGAGATCGCGCAGATGGTCTCGTCGCACCCTCAACTGGCGAGGGCGATGGTGACCATGCACCGGCGCTACCGCAATACGACGGCTCAGCTGGCCGCCGCGACCGAAGAGCGCTTCTCCGACGGCAGCGGGAGCGGCTCGATCAGCAAGCCGCACGAGGAAGTGCGTGACTACTTCTACGAGCGGCAGAACTACCTCCACGAATTGGACACTGCCGCCGAGGAATTGACGTCGCGCATTCGTTTTCACCGCGCCGACGTCGGGAACGAGATCGCGAAACGTCTGCAGAACGTGCACGAGGTGCAGATCGTCAACCGCATCGACCTCGGCGAGAACGTTCTGCACCGGTTCGACCCCGAGAGCAGGCTGCTGGAGATCTCCCCTCACCTGTCCGGCGGTCAGAGAGTGTTCAAGTTCGCCGCCGAACTGGCCTATCTCGAGTGCGGCGACCTGCTCGATCGGATGGTCGAGGAGGGCAACTTCACCAGCGAGGCGTCGAGGAAGCTCGCGATTCTCGGATTCGCCAATTACTTCGCCGCCGCGACCGTGCTGCCCTATCACCAGTTTCACGACGTCGCCGAGGAGTTTCGGTACGACATCGAGCGTCTGTCGGCCTTCTTCTCGGTCAGCTACGAGACCGTCTGCCACAGACTTTCGACGCTGCAGCGGCCCAAGGTTCGTGGAGTCCCGTTCTCCTTCGTCCGTGTCGATCGCGCGGGTAACATGTCGAAGCGTCAATCGGCGACGGGTTTTCACTTCTCGTCGAGCGGCGGCACGTGCCCGCTGTGGAACGTGTACGAGACGTTCGCGTACCCCGGAAAGATCATGACGCAGATCGCCGAGATGCCCGACGGCCGCAGCTATCTGTGGATCGCGCGGACCGTCGAGCGTCGCGCTGCTCGGTACGGACAACCGAGCAAGACGTTCGCGATCGGACTCGGGTGCGAGCTTCGACATGCGAGCCGACTCGTCTACGCCGACGGCCTCGACATCCACGGCTCGGCCGTCGCAACGCCGATCGGTGCCGGTTGCCGGGTATGCGAACGAGCCAACTGCCCGCAACGAGCCTTTCCACCGCTGGGGAAAGAACTCGACATCGACGAGCACCGCAGCTCCGTCTCGCCGTATCTCGTTCGATAAATCACCCGCCGTCTCACCTTCTCGGAAACGACCGGACGGTGGACGATCGGATGATGGACGCCACCCCCGCAGCGCGACGCAGCCCGATCGACGCGTTTCTCGAGTCTCCGCTGTCCGGACTCGCCCCGTGGATCGCGATGTCGCTCATCGTCGGGCCCGGGAGGTTCGAGGAAGCCGCGAGCATCGCGCTCGGGATGTCGGTGCTCTTACTCGTCCTCGGGCATAGGCGGGAGTGGAGCCTGCGGAACGACCCGGATCGACGCGGCGGCCGGGTCAAGACGATGGAATGGTTCGACGTCGCCTACTTCGCGGTCATCGCCGTCATCGGACTGTTCGCGAGCGACCGAGTGATCTCCTGGATGGAACTGTGGTCCGGCGAGATGACCAACATCGCGCTCGTCGTTTTCGCGTTCGGCTCGATTCTGCTGCGCAATCCGTTCACGATCGAGTACGCGAAAGAGCAGGCGCCGGAAGAGGTCTGGGACACTCCGCTCTTCCGCAAGATCAACTATCGGATCACACTCGCATGGGCGCTGGCTTTCGCGTTCTCCGCACTGGCCGGCCTCTACGGGGTGATCGTGCTGCACACGTCGGACAACTTCTGGACCGGGTGGATCCTGCAGATCGGGGCGCTGCTCTTCGCCGTCGCCTTCACCGAGTGGTACCCCGACGCCGCACAGCCGTCGGAACCAGGACCTCCCCTGCTCGCCTTGTTCGACTGGATCCCCGCATACGTCGGCATCGTCGGCGTGGCACTGTTGATCACCGAAGCCGGTCCCACCTACCTCGGCATCGCGCTGATCGTGGTGGGCCTCGTCGGTTTCCTCGCGGTCCGCCGCAGCGCGCGGTCCAGGAAGCCTGCTACGACCGGGCAGTGATCACCGCGCCGACCGCAGAAGCGCTCCCGCGTCGGCGAATGCTTTCGCTCGTCGCGTGATGGTCGGGGGCGCCGCCGGCTCCCCCTGCCACAGCCGGAACAACGTCGACATGCTCAGCACGAGACGTTCGGGCGAGTCCCACGAGCTGAATCGCTTGAATTCGCTCGATCGCAGCATGTTTCGAGCGGCCTGCGTCGCACCGAGGCCCGCGTCGAAATGCTCGCGACCCGCCTCGCTCACCCACGTCCAGTAGTCGTGCACGGCCTGAATTTCCGCAGCGCCGCACAGAGGTCCGTGCCCGGGAACGTACACCGCAGCGTCGAGCGACAACAGATGTTCCAGCGCGGCCGTCCAGTTCTCGAGCGGCCCGTGCCACAGGATCGGCGTCGACCCGACGAAGAGCAAGTCACCGGCGAATACGACACCCGCGTCGGGGACGTGTGCGATCAGGTCTCCCGCGGTATGCGCGGGTCCGAGGTAGCGGAGTTGCACCTCGCGGCCGCCGACGTCGATACGCTCGGTGACCTCGAAGGTGTGGTCGGGCATGCGCGGCGTCTTGCGGGGAAACTGTGCACCGCCGCGCACGCGGTTCATGTAGCTGCCCATGTGTCCTGCGGGACCGGGTATCCAACTTGTGAGAGCACCCAGCGATGCGAACGCATGCACCGCCGAGGGAGGGGTCTCCTCCTTCATCGCATGCAGTGACGCCGCGCTCGTCGTGATCCGCGCGTCCGCGGGGACGGTGTCGTTGCCCCACCAGTGATCACCGTCGGAATGGGTGTTGACGACCTCGGTGATCGGCGTAGCGCCGGTGAGCGAGGCCGTGTCGTCGGCGATCCGTCGAGCCTCACGCGTGTCCCATACCGTGTCGACCACCATCGCCGCGGTCCCGGGGTCCACGACCAATCCCGTGTTCGCCTGCCCCCAGCTCCCCGGTTCCCACAGGAAGGCCCATACGTCGTCGGCGATCTGCTGCGCAGTCATGTCGACGACGGTACAGGTGGGCTCTCAGACTTCCTCGTTCTCGAACTTCGCGTTTCGACGCTTCATCCGCCAGATCACGATTCCGACGAGTCCTCCCCCGGCGACGGCCCCGACGACCCCGCCTGCCCAGGAACTGGCGTCGGAGAACGTCTCCGGTTGCAGTTTCACGAGCGCCGAGACGTAACCGAACGCAAGTAGCGCCGCCACCACGAGCCCGCGCACACGGTTGACCTTCGCCGCGGTGTAGAGATTGACGCGTCGGGCTGCCGAATACGCGACGGTGAGCAGGTTGATCACCGTGAGCGTCACCAGAATTCCCAGCGACACCCGGGCGCCCGTACTCCCCGAAACCCACGGCAGGACGGCAGCGCCGATCAGCGAAGCCCACTGGAACAACTGAAAACCTATGGCGGAGGCCTCGTTCCAGACATCGCGCTGGCGTTCGTCGTCGTAGAATTCGTCGTCGAGGTCGCCGACGAAACGCATGGTTCTGACGAAGGCGTTCACGACTGCTCCTTCACGAGTTCGTTCAGCTCGGCTTCGTCGTCGCGGGCTTCCTGCTCTCGCACGAGCCGTCGGCGTCGCATCACGGCGTACACGCCACCGAGTCCACCGATCAAGGCCCCCAATGCCATTCCGACGAACGGTGCCGAACCGACTCCGTCGAGATACTCCGACGCGAGCGTGATCATCGTGGAAAATGCTGCGATTAAGTAGATTCCGCACGGCAGCAGAACGCGCACACGCATCAGGCTCTGCGACGCGTACATGTCGATCCCGCGGGCTTTCGCGTACGCGAGGACCGTCGACGCGATCGTCAGATAGACCGCCAACAGCCCCAACGCAATCCAACTACCGGCGACGCCGAACAGCAACGGGAGCAGGCACGCGACGATCAAGGATGTCCAGACGAAGAGCTGAAATCCGATCGCCGACGCCTCGTTCCACACATCGCGCTGGCGTTCGTCGTCGTAGAATTCGTCGTCGAGATCGCCGACGAAACGCATGGTTTTCGTGAACGCACTCATGATTCCTCCAGATCGAACAGGGTCTCGACGGTTGTTCCCAGTGCCCGTGCAAGTTTCAGCGCCAGGTACACACTCGGCGCGTAATCACCGCCTTCGACGGAGACGATGCTCTGCCTGCTGACACCGCAGGCCTTTCCGAGCTCCGCCTGCGTCAGCCGTGCCGCCTTGCGGTGGTCGCGCACCGAATTGGTTCTCGATGCGGTGGTCATGCGTAAAAGTCAAGCGGACTTGTCATGGAATGTCAACCCCACTTGTCATCGGCGGAAATTTACCCTCCTGTTGTGCGCCCACGGGCCTGCAGACCGCACAACAGGAGGGTAAATCGGGGCCGGATCGGGCACCGGAACGGTTGTTTACAGCCACGTAATCCACGAAACGAACTCGTGACCGTAGAAAATACCTGCGCAATACACGGCCTTTACTGTTCCCAATCGCGAATACAACTCCGTATACAAGCGAAAGGGCGTCCGCGATGCCTGCTCTTCCTTCCAGCAAGTTCGCCACCCGGGCGCTGGTCGTTCCGGCCGCGCTGGCGATGGTCGGCTTGACTCTCACCGCGTGCGGCAGCCGGGCGAGTGACACGGCGTCGAGCGACGGTGGCTCCTCTGCGCAGTCCTGCGTCGACACTTCCGGTGACACGATCAAGGTCGGGTCGCTGAACTCGCTGTCCGGCACGATGGCCATCAGCGAAGTGACGGTGCGTGATTCGATCGCACTGGCCGTCGAGCAGATCAACGCGTCCGGCGGCGTGCTCGGTAAGCAGATTCAGGTCGTGTCGGAGGACGGAGCGTCCGAGCCCACCGTGTTCGCCGAGAAGGCCGAGAAGCTGATCAGCAGCGACTGTGTCGCAGCAGTTTTCGGCGGCTGGACGTCGTCGTCGCGCAAGGCGATGCTGCCGGTATTCGAAGACAACGACGCACTCCTCTACTACCCCGTTCAGTACGAGGGTCTGGAGGCGTCGGACAACATCTTCTACACGGGTGCGACGACGAACCAGCAGATCATCCCCGCGCTCGACTACCTGAAAGAACAGGGAAAGACCTCGCTCTACCTCGTCGGTAGCGACTACGTCTTCCCGCAGACCGCCAACCGAGAGATCAAGGCGTACGCGGCGGCGAACGGCATCGAGATCAAGGGCGAGGACTACACCCCGCTCGGCTCGACCGACTTCTCGACCATCGTCAACAAGGTGCGCGCGGCCGACGCCGACGCCGTGTTCAACACGTTGAACGGCGACTCGAACGTCGCCTTCTTCCGCGAGTACACCAATGCCGGGCTGAATGCTGCTGACATGCCGGTCATTTCGGTGTCGATCGCCGAAGAAGAGGTCGCGGGCATCGGCGCACAGAACATCGCGGGCCAGCTGACGGCGTGGAACTACTACCAGACCGTCGACACCCCGGAGAACACGACGTTCGTCGCCGATTACAAGGCCAAGTACGGCGCCGACAAGCCGACGTCCGATCCGATGGAAGCCGCGTACACGTCGGTCTACCTGTGGAAGAACACCGTCGAGAAGGCAAACTCGTTCGCGGTGAACGACATTCAGGACGCAGCCGACGGCGTCAGCTTCGCCGCACCCGAAGGCGAGGTCGTGATCGACGGCGACAACCACCACATCTCGAAGACTGCGCGCATCGGTGAGATCCGCCCCGACGGCCTGATCTACACCGTCTGGGAGTCGCCGGCTCCGATCGAGCCCGACCCGTTCCTGGAGACCTACGACTGGGCCGCCGACCTCAACTGATACTGCGGCTGCGCCCCCGTGCGCGCGAATGTGTAGCGGGCTATACATTCGCGCGCACGTGCGGCGACGCCGCCTCCCGAAGGAGCCACACATGGATGTCGTTGTCGGGCAGCTGTTCACCGGCCTGTCGATCGGTTCTATCCTCTTGCTCGCCGCACTGGGACTGTCGCTGACGTTCGGCCAGATGGGCGTCATCAACATGGCACATGGTGAGTTCATCATGGCCGGTTCGTACACCGCGTACGTCGTACAGCAAGTCATCTCCGCCGGCGGTGCGTCGCTGTTCATTTCGTTGATCGTCGGATTCCTCGTCGGCGGCGCCATGGGCGTTCTGCTCGAGGTCACGTTGATCCGACGCATGTATCACCGTCCGTTGGACACGCTGCTCGTCACGTTCGGCGTCGGACTGATTCTTCAGCAGCTCGCCCGGGACATCTTCGGTGCTCCTGCCGTCAACGTCGTCTCGCCCGGCTGGCTGTCGGGCGGCGTCGACATCCTCGGGGCCGTCGTCCCGAAGACCCGCATCTTCATTCTCGTCCTCGCCGTCGTGTGCGTCGTCGCTCTGTCGTTCGCACTCAAGACCACCCCGATGGGTCGACGCATCCGCGCGGTCGTCCAGAATCGCGATCTCGCGGAGACGTCGGGCATCTCCAGCCGTACGACGGACATCTCGACGTTCTTCATCGGCTCCGGCCTCGCCGGCATCGCGGGTGTCGCACTGACTCTCATCGGATCGACGAGTTCGACTGTCGGACAGAGCTATCTGATCGACGCGTTCCTCGTGGTCGTCGTCGGTGGCCTCGGCCAGATCAAGGGCGCGGTGATCGCCGCGTTCACCCTCGGCATCGTCAACTCGTTCATCGAGTACAACACGACGGCCTCGATCGCCAAGGTCGTCCTGTTCGTCCTCATCGTGATCTTCCTCCAGGTCCGCCCCCAGGGACTGTTCGCGGTCAAGACAAGGAGTTTGGTGTGAGTACCTTCGTCCAGAAACGTGGCGCCTGGCTGGGGTTCGCCGTCGCCGCCATTCTCCTGTTCGCCGTCGCTCCCGCTGTCCTCAGCGACTTCCGACTGAACCTGCTCGGCAAGTTCATCTGCTACGCGATCGTCGCCGTCGGCATCGGATTGGCCTGGGGCCGAGGCGGAATGCTGACGCTCGGGCAGGGCGTATTCTTCGGCCTCGGCGCGTACATCATGGCGATGCACCTGAAGATCGCCGACGCCGACCTCCGCGGTGACGCAGTGCCGGACTTCATGTCCATCGCGGGCATCCGCGAACTGCCGTCGTACTGGGTTCCGTTCCAGTCGCCACTGGTGACCATCCTCGGAATCCTCTTCGTTCCCGGTCTGGTCGCGCTCGTCCTCGGTCTCGGTGTGTTCAAGCGTCGCGTCAAGGGCGCGTACTTCGCGATCCTGAGCCAGGCACTCGCCGCCGCGTTCGCCATCCTCCTCATCGGGCAACAGAGCACCGGAGGCTCGAACGGACTCAACCGTTTCCGGACTTTCTTCGGATTCAATCTCAATGATCCGGCCAACAAACAGATGCTGTTCTTCATCGCGGCGGGTGTGCTGCTCGCAGTCGTCGCGATCACCCGCCAGTTGATGTACTCGCGCTACGGGGAATTGCTCGTCGCAGTCCGCGACCAGGAGGAGCGCGTCCGCTTCCTCGGATACGACCCGGCCAACATCAAGATCGTCGCGTACGTCACCGCGGCATTCTTCGCGGGTCTTGCAGGCGCACTGTTCGTTCCGATCGTCGGCATCGTCTCCCCCAACGACGTCGGTATCGTCCCGTCGATCGCGTTCCTCATCGGCGTCGCGATCGGTGGCCGCACCACGCTGCTCGGCCCCGTCCTCGGCGCGCTCGGTGTCGCGTGGGCACAGACCACGCTGTCCGAACAGTTCCCGTCCGGATGGACGTACGCGCAGGGTCTGCTGTTCATCGTCGTCGTCGGATTCTTCCCGGCAGGTGTCGCGGGCTTGTTCGCACTGAGGCGTCGCAAGAAAGCCGACGAAGCATCCGTCGTCGACGTCGAAGAGAAGGAGCTGGTCAAATGATCCACACCGACAGTCACCAGCCGACGTTCGGCGGCAACGCCGGCATGTCGAGCCAGTACCTCGAAGTGCGTGGCCTGACGGTCAGCTTCGACGGCTTCAAGGCCAACACCGACGTGAATCTCACGCTGATGCAGGGTGATCTGCGGTTTCTCATCGGCCCGAACGGTGCAGGCAAGACCACGCTGATCGACGCCATCACCGGGCTGGTTCCGGCGACGGGATCGGTCACGAAGTCGGGCGTCGAGCTGATCGGGAAGAAGGTCCATCAGATCGCACGCCTCGGTGTCGGACGAACGTTCCAGACCGCCAGCATCTTCGAGCAGCTCACCGTCCTGCAGAACCTCGACATCGCGGCCGGTGCCGGGCGCTCATGGTCGACGATGCTGCGCAAGCGCAAGGCCGTCAGCGCCGAGATCGAACAAGCGCTGGAGACGATCGGCTTGAAAAAGCACCGCGACAAGCCGGCCGGAATCCTCGCGCACGGCCAGAAGCAGTGGCTCGAGATCGGAATGTTGTTGGTACAGAACGCCGATGTACTTCTGCTCGACGAGCCCGTCGCCGGCATGAGTCACGAGGAACGCGAGGAGACCGGCGAACTGCTTCGGCGAATCGGCGGTGAGCGCACGGTGGTCGTCGTCGAACACGACATGGATTTCATGCGCGCGTTCGCCACCTCCGTCACCGTCCTCGCGGGTGGTCGTGTTCTCTCCGAGGGCACCGTCACCGAGGTCCAGGCGGATCCGAAAGTCCAGGAGGTCTATCTCGGCACCGCCGCGGCGGGCGAGGAACTCGACCAGATCGCAGAAGAAGGGGCAGGAGATGCTTGAACTCGTCGACGTACGAACAGGTTACGGCCGCAGCGAAGTCATCCACGGCGCGTCGCTGACCGTCCCCGCCGACGGTGTCGCTGCCGTCATGGGGCACAACGGCGCAGGCAAGACGACGCTTCTGCGCGCTGCGGTCGGTCTGCTGAAGGTCGGCTCGGGCAAGATCATGTTCGACGGGGCCGACGTCACGGCCCTGCGGCCGAGCGCTCGCGTCGCCCGCGGGCTCGCGTACGTCCCCCAGGGGCAACAGTCGTTCGGGCAACTCACCACAGCCGAGAACCTGCAGGTCGTTGCCGACGGCCGTAAGCGCGGCAAGGCCCTGATCGACGAAGCGCTCGACCTGTTCCCGGCACTGAAGGATCTGCTCACCCGCCGCGCAGGCCTGCTCTCCGGTGGGCAGCGACAGCAGCTCGCGATCGCGCGCGCCCTCATCACCGAGCCGAAGATGCTCATTCTCGACGAGCCGACCGAGGGCATTCAGCCGTCCGTTGTCGCCGAGATCGAACGCACCATCCTCGAGCTCACCCGTCGCGGCGGTCTCGGAGTTCTCCTGGTGGAGCAGCACATCGGGTTCGCGCTCGAGTCGGCGCAGCAGTACTACATCCTCGAAGCCGGCCGCATCACGTCGTCCGGCACCGGCGGTAGCGACTCCGAGGCCGACGTGCGTGCGGCGATGGCGATCTGATCGCGACTGCCCATGCCACGCAGGGACCTTCGTGAGAAGGTGTATCTCTCACTGCGACGCGACCTCGTCTCCGGCGCGATCCCGGCAACCGAACGGCTCGGGGAGGAACGACTCGCAGAGCTCTACGGCGTCTCACGTACACCCGTGCGTGAGGCGCTCGCACGGCTTCTGGCCGACGGCCTCGTCATGCGCGGCGACGACGGGCTGTACCCCTATCGCCCGCACGTCGGTGACCTCGCAGACCTGTACGAACTGCGAACGACGTTGGAGCTGCAGGGAATCACGCGCGTCGCCGCCGGGTCGGTCCCACACGACCCGCACATGCTCGGACCGGTCGTCGAACAGTGGAAACGCTTGCGCACCACGCCGCCCGAACCGGACGTCGACTTCGTCACCCAGGACGAGCTGTTCCACGTCACACTGCTTAGGTCGGCGGGAAACCGAGCACTCGCCGACGCTCTCGAGACGGTCAACGCCCGGATCCGGCCGGTCCGCTTGTTCGGCTATGTCGCACGCGACAGTGTCGTCGACACCATCGACGAGCACATCGCCATCGGTGAGGCGGTGTTGGCAGGGAAGTTCGACGCGGCCCGGGCATTGTTGTCGTCGCACATCGACCTGTCGCAGAACGTCGTCATCGATCGCGCTACCCAAGCGCTGTCGATGGCGAGATTCGCACTGTCCGTGCAGAATTGACCGTTCAGTTCTGCTCGGTCAGTATCCGGTCGATGTCGTCGAGCACTGCCTGTCCGCCCTTCGGCCCGACGCCGGTGATCCAGAAGGACTGATCGACGGCGTGCGGGTTCGGTAATGCCGCAGCATTTTCCGTGACAGCCGCCGGAATCGCCGCTGGGTCAGCCGGATTCGTCGCGGTGACGACGATCAGATCGGCCCGAGCCTGCGCGGCGAGCTCCGGCGACAGGTCGACGGAGATCTCGTCGGCCCACTCCGGACGCGGCGGCGTCGTGAAGCCCGCACATTCGAGTGTGCTGCCTGCGAAGGACAGCGGACCGTAGAGCGTCAGCTGGTCGTTCCGCGGGCGGATGAGCTGCGCGGTCTTGCCTGCCGTGTCGTGCTTCGCGGCGATGTCGTCGCACCGCTCCGCATAGTCGCCGAGCAGGGCCTCGGCTTCGCCCTCGCGTCCCAGCGTGCGCCCGACGAGACGGACGTTGTCCTGCCACGGATCGGACTGCGACGCCATGTACACCGTCGGTGCAATTGCCGCGAGCTGCTCGTAGTACTCGCCGTGCCGCGTTTCGGTTCCCAGGATCAGGTCGGGCTGCAGCGCAGCGATCGACTCGATCCGCGGTTCGGCGACGGTACCGATCGGTGTGATGTCCGCAGCCTCCGCACCGAGGTACGCGGGCACACCCGTCGTTTCGCTGAGCACCGCGGTTCCCACCGGGATCACCCCGAGTGCGACGGCCGTGTCGAGCTCGACCGGTTCGAGCGTCACGACACGCAGCGGCGACGCAGGTACTTCGGTCGTCCCACGAGCATGGTCGACGACGCGAGTGCTGCTCTCACTGTCGGACTGCGCCTCGCCCGCGTCTGCCGACGAACAGGCCGTCATCAGCGTTGTCATCGCTGCAGTCGCGATGACGATCGCGAATGCTCGTAAGTGCGTTGTCGAACTTGCCACGTTCAATCCTTCGTTCATCGACCGGTTTCGGGATGTAGGTTAGCCTAAGCATCACCTCAGCAGCGCTTCATGCCTGCCGTGCGACGTCTTTACTGATACTTTGAACGACGAATTATGTTCGTTGACACCCGTGACGCTGGGAGAATGGCTTGACGGCAGCACCGGATCGCACGCGCATCGAGTTCCCCGACATCAGTTCTCGGGCGTGGGAACACCCCTCCGACCGAGCAGCGCTGGTCACATTGCGCACGCTCAAGGGCTTCGACACGGTTCTCCGCACACTGTCCGGGCTACTGCAGGAACGTCAGCACCGACTGATGTATCTGGCGACGTCGGTGCGCGTCGACAGCAGGCAGTTCAAGGATCTCGACGATCTGCGCGCCGACTGCGTCGAGATCCTCGGCGCCGCCGAGACTCCCGAGATGTTCGTGCTGCAGTCGCCTGTCGTCAACGCGTTCACGATCGGTATGGACCGGCCGTTCATCGTCGTCACGACGGGCCTGCTCGACATCCTCACCTACGAGGAACAGCGATTCGTCGTCGGACACGAACTGGGTCACGCTCTGTCCGGCCATGCTGTGTACCGCACCATTCTCATGCACCTGATGCGTCTGGCCGGAACGATCGGCTGGATCCCGGTGGGCGGCTGGGCACTTCGCGCGATCATCGCCGGACTCATGGAATGGCAACGCAAATCGGAACTTTCGGGTGACCGAGCCGGATTGCTGTGCGGGCAGGACGTGCACACCGCGTTGCGAGTGCAACTCAAACTTGCGGGCGGCGCGCGGATCAGCGAAATCGACATCGATGCGTTCCTCGCGCAGGCAGCCGAGTACGAGGCCAGCGGCGACCTGCGCGACGGCGTGCTGAAGCTGCTCAACATCGAACTGCTGTCGCACCCGTTCTCGGTTCTTCGTGCAGCAGAGCTGAAGAAGTGGGTCGACAGCGGCAAATACGCGGCTGTTCTTCGTGGGGGATATCCGCGCAAGTCGCAGGACCACGAGGCGAAGGTCGGCGACGAGTTCCGCTCTGCAGCCAAGAGTTACAAACAGAGCTTCGACACGTCCGAAGACCCGCTGATCAGGACCCTGCGTGACCTCGGCAGTGGTTTCACCGGGGCTGTCGACGCCGTCGGGAACGGGATCGGTGATGTCGCGTCGGACATCAAGAATCGCTTCGATCACTGGCGCAAGTCGTGACGACGTCCGGACGCGTGCACGCGCACTGCGTCGCGCTGCCGGACGCCGAGCTCACCCACCCATTCGGTCCCGAGACCTCTGTCTACAAGACCGGCGGGAAAATTTTCGCCGTGCTCGGAGCCGGTGACGACGGCAACGACAGAGTGACACTGAAGTGCGCGCCCGAGCACGCGGAGGTGCTCGTCGGCGAACACACGCACATCGTGCCGGGCTACCACATGAACAAGCGTCACTGGGTCACCATTCGGCTCGACGGCGATGTGCCCGACGGTCTCGTCGAAGATCTGATCGACGAGTCACACGCTCTTGTTCACAGGAAACGTGGTGCGCGGTAGGCGTCGCAGGTAGCGTCGGGCCGATGAGCACACCTCGGATTCCGACCGGTTCTTTCAAGCAACTCGGCCCGATCAACTGGGTGCTGTGTCGCGTCCTGTCGAAAGTCGCCGGGACGCCCGATGCGCATCTGTTCAGCACGGTCGGTCGCGCCAAAGGGCTGTTCCGGGGTTGGCTGATCTTCAGTGGTCGAATGATGCCGGGTGGCCGAATCCCGCCCAAGGAAACGGAATTGGTGATCAACCGGATCGCGTATCTGCGCGACTGCGGTTACGAGATGGATCATCACAGCCGTATCGGACGTCGCTTCGGCGTGACGGCAGAGCTGCTGGCTCTCGTGCACGAGGGGCCGACGGCCGAGGGTCTCAGCCCCAAGCACCGTGTCATTCTTGCCGCGACGGACGAATTGCTCGACACCAAGGATTTGTCCGACCCGACATGGAAGGCACTGTCGCAGGAGTTCGACGAGCGGCAGATGATCGAATTCCTGTTCCTCGTCGCGCAATACGACGGTCTCGCAACGACTATCGGGACCCTGCGCGTGGAACGGGACTTCTGACAGCTGTTCTCGACGCCTGGTTATGCGCAGCCACAGTCGGCGAGCGCACCGACGTTCTCAGAGCACGACTGTAGGCGGCACACGTCATGCTCTGTGTGCCGCTGGGTGCAGGATGTGGTGGTCGGCCGGACTCAGCTGGGGCGGGCCGTCCTGCAGCCCACCACCCCAGCCGCCGCCGATCAGGCGGCCGGTGGATCGACCTCCCCACCAACCGAATCCGGCCCGCCCGCAGATCCTCTACCGCCCGACACCCCGGTCGCCGGCTGCCCACCGGGTGTTCCCGCATCGGACCGGGTGGCCTGATCGTCGCGAATGTCATCGAAAAGCTCGGGCTCGGGCTGGAGGGGCTCGGGCTGGCAGGCCGCGCGCGTGTCCGCCTCGTACATAGGCACACCCGACGCAGGGCTATCCGGCGCAGGCATGTCCGGTAGCGGAACCTCCGGGCAGGGATAGATGTACTCGTTCGGGTGATGAAAATGATTGACCCGCCCCCTCCGGCTCGGATCGATCGACGCCGGCGCATGCCACAACGTACGCCCCGCATACCGATGCCCAGGACCAGCCTTCGTCGTCGCCCACCCATGCTCCCCGGACCCGACAAGCCGATGATGCTGATCGCACCCGAACGTCAAATCCTCGATATCGGTATTACCACCGGCCGCCCACTCCGTCACGTGATGGACCTGCGACCACGTCGCCGGACGAGTACAACCAGGAAAACTGCACCCACGATCGGCCGCGATCAACACGATCCGCTGATCCTCCGACGCAATCCGCTTGGTCCGCCGCAACTGCAACGGCCGCTCCTGCTCATCGAACAACACCAGATAGTGATGCGCATGCGATGCCATTCGAATGGCATCACGCATCTTCACCAACGACCCCGTCGCCGTCACCGCATGACCAGTACCAGCCTCGAAATCCTTCCACGACATCGACACCACCGCCGTCACCGGCAACCCCCGATGCCGACCCATCTGCCCCGACGCCAACATCTGCCGAAACACCATCTTCACCGCATCATGCTGACGCCGACCCCTACCCCGC
>NZ_JAAFYV010000148.1:0-255 GCF_011770055.1 Rhodococcus sp. B10
CACGCATCCGCTCGCCCCGATCCTCAAATCCGTACCCGGACTCGGGACTGTGCTGAGCGGACGGATCCTCGCCGAAATCGGCGACGACCCAAAACGTTTCGAAAGCGCAGCCGGATTGCGAGCCTTCGCCGGCACCGCACCGATCACCCGTGCGTCCGGTCGATCGCATTACGTCAAAGCCCGCAAAGTCCGCAACAAGAGACTCGGCGACGCCTGCCACTGGTGGGCCTTCTCCATGCTGACCAAATCGACAGG
>NZ_JAAFYV010000149.1:0-255 GCF_011770055.1 Rhodococcus sp. B10
CCTGTCGATTTGGTCAGCATGGAGAAGGCCCACCAGTGGCAGGCGTCGCCGAGTCTCTTGTTGCGGACTTTGCGGGCTTTGACGTAATGCGATCGACCGGACGCACGGGTGATCGGTGCGGTGCCGGAGAAGGCTCGCAATCCGGCTGCGCTTTCGAAACGTTTTGGGTCGTCGCCGATTTCGGCGAGGATCCGTCCGCTCAGCACAGTCCCGAGTCCGGGTACGGATTTGAGGATCGGGGCGAGCGGATGCGTG
>NZ_JAAFYV010000150.1:0-255 GCF_011770055.1 Rhodococcus sp. B10
GCACAGCGTTGGTGGCGCACTCTCGCTGACGACCTGACCGTCGAGGGGGCACAAGCAAATCTCGATCGGTTCTGCAGTCTGCGCGGCGACACCAGGTTGCGGCCGACGAAGGACGGCCGAGCATCGGTCGCGACCCTGGCCACTGCCGAAGGATTGCATCCACTGCCGACCGCGGCGTATCCAGCGATCGTGTCCACCGAACGTGTCGTCTCTCGACAAGCCCTGGTGTCCTATCGCGGCAACCGCTACTCGGTT
>NZ_JAAFYV010000151.1:0-255 GCF_011770055.1 Rhodococcus sp. B10
AGCAGGCGAGGTGGAGGTGCTCTCCCTCGACCATGCAGGACTCGTCGAGCGGTGCGCCTCGGGTGAGTACAGCGTCGTCGTCTCGCAACTTCGCGACCGTTTCGACGCCGAACTTCTCGAGACCGCGAAAATCACCGGAATCTCCAATTACGCAGTGGGTTTCGACAACATCGACGTCACCGCGGCCACTGCACGCGGGATCACGGTCGGCAACACCCCTGGAGTGCTCACCGATTCGACGGCCGACATCGCACT
>NZ_JAAFYV010000152.1:0-253 GCF_011770055.1 Rhodococcus sp. B10
ATCGACCTTCCCACCCAACCGGCGAAAGAACTTCCGCACGATCTGCTGATGCTCCTCCCCGATCACCCCGTCCTCACCAGCCCGCGAGGTATCCGCCGACAACGGCTCCAACCGCTCCCCCGTCAACGACGTCCGAAATCGTCCGATACGGCCCGGAGTGGAAGATCGTGGTGCGGATGCACTCGGTCTTGTACAACCCGTTCGCTGATTCGATGAGGGCGTTGTCGTACGCGTCCCCGACCGACCCGATCGA
>NZ_JAAFYV010000153.1:0-246 GCF_011770055.1 Rhodococcus sp. B10
ATCTGTGCAGCCGCCTGGTACTACTTCGACACTCCGCCTTGGTCTTTGACTCAGTTGCAGGGGTCACAGCTCATGGCGGTCGTGCGGCTGCCGAGTGAGGCCAGGCGGGTGGAGGGCGGCGGCATCTGTGCAGCCGCCTGGTACTACTTCGACACTCCGCCTTGGTCTTTGACTCAGTTGCAGGGGTCACAGCTCATGGCGGTCGTGCGGCTGCCGAGTGAGGCCAGGCGGGTGGAGGGCGGCGGC
>NZ_JAAFYV010000154.1:0-245 GCF_011770055.1 Rhodococcus sp. B10
CGGCGCGGATGGACTCGTTGAAAGCTGCTGCGGACTGACTGCGGACGAAGTGGACGGATTGAACACTCCGCCGCAGGTCAGCCGCGACGTCTCAGCCGAAAAAGCTTACACGTCGTAATACAGCTGGGACTTCATCCTTTTGGTTTGTCAGTAACGACGGTTGTTTAGCTCGTGAGAAATGGCAGGTCAGAACGGTCGCTGTCGTTTGCGAGTCTTGACGCGATTTGATGCTGCTGCGGACGGCC
>NZ_JAAFYV010000155.1:0-211 GCF_011770055.1 Rhodococcus sp. B10
AGCTGGTTCGAAGAGCTGTACTGACCAGCAGAAACAGTGAAAATTGGGGATCTGCTCGGACCTGGCTGGACCCCGTCGAATGGACTTCTAATCCCTTGGTCGCAGGTTCGAATCCTGCCGGGGGCACCAGGTCAGAGCGGGTTTCACCGGTATCGAACGGGTGGTCGTGCAGCAAACGTGCAGCACGACCACTCGAAATTCACATCCACCG
>NZ_JAAFYV010000156.1:0-209 GCF_011770055.1 Rhodococcus sp. B10
GCCAGTGATCCTGGCGTGGGCGATGGCGACGGGCGTCGATCTCGGCTGGCTGCTAGGCGAAACGCCTGGCCCAGACGGTAGTGGTGCCCCCAGTAGGACTCGAACCTACGACCTGCGGATTAAAAGTTCCACGATTCACCACCTCTCACCGGTCGCGGCGTGACGGGGTTGCAGACGTGTCCCAGTTCGGTGAACAAACGGACGCAACT
>NZ_JAAFYV010000016.1:0-115937 GCF_011770055.1 Rhodococcus sp. B10
TTGTATAAGAGACGGGTGGTCGTGTGCGCGGGTTGCAGTGTGTGCGCGGGTTGCATCGTGCGCGGCTGCTGAATGGTGCACAAATACGAGGGACGCGCGGCCGCAAAATCAGAGGCCGAACGTCCGCAATGTCGAGGACCGAATGGTCTGTATCTACCGCCGAGTAGGGAAACCGGGTCGTTTGCCGGGATTTGTGAGTGTTCCCAGGCACTGTGACCGGATTCACTCTCCAGTTCACTTGCCATTTACTCAACACGCCCGAGTTGTCAAACTCGGGCGACACGCCGGGTGATAATTCATACACAGGACAGAAAGTTTCTGCACAGTGCCTACGCAGCGGATATACCACCTGGGAGCGAAGTTATACCCAGGTTGTCCCCAGATGGTCAACACAGTTGTTCAACGCTATCCACATTCGATCCACAGATTCATCCACAGCCCGTGTTGTGACGCGAGACGAGACCACATAACGTGCCTCCAGCGTGTCTCCGCGGCCCGGTTGGGCGTGAACGGCGGCGGGGACGTCTCGGCATCTACGGGGGTGTCGGTGTGCCGATGTACAACTTGTTCCGACGGGTCGCGAAGTGGTAGCGGCCGGCGGTGTGCGATGGGAAGGACGGTCGAGTTCGCGTGGCAGTTGTGGACGATCGAGGGCAGCCCGACTACTCCTCCGAACCACCCCCCAGCGAAGCGCCCGGTGAGGATTTCGGTCGACAGCCTCCACAGGACATGGCGGCGGAGCAGTCCGTCCTCGGCGGCATGCTGCTGAGCAAGGACGCCATTGCGGACGTTCTCGAGGTGCTTCGACCGGGTGACTTCTACCGCCCGGCTCACCAGAGCATCTACGACGCCATCCTCGACCTCTACAGCCGCGGTGAGCCCGCCGACCCGGTGACGGTGTCGGCCGAGCTCGATCGTCGCGGTGAGCTCAAGCGCATCGGTGGTCCGCCGTACTTGATCACCTTGACGCAGACGGTGCCGACGGCAGCCAACGCCGGCTTCTACGCCGAGATCGTCGGCGAGAAGTCGATCCTGCGCCGTCTGGTGCAAGCAGGCACTCGCATCGTGCAGTTCGGTTATGCGGGCTCGGACGGTCAGGATGTCGCCGAGGTCGTCGACCGTGCGCAGGCCGAGGTGTACGAGGTCACCGAGCGTCGTACCGCCGAGGACTTCCTGCCTCTGGAAGAGCTGCTGCAGCCGACGATGGACGAGATCGACTCCATCGCCAGCCGCGGCGGCATCTCGCTCGGTGTGCCAACCGGATTCGCGGAGCTCGACGAAATCACCAACGGTCTTCACGCAGGTCAGATGATCATCGTGGCGGCTCGTCCTGGTGTAGGTAAGTCTACCCTAAGTATGGATTTCATGCGTTCGTGCTCGATCAAGCATGGACTGCCGAGCGTCATTTTCTCCCTGGAGATGAGCCGCACCGAGATCGTGATGCGTCTGCTGTCTGCAGAGGCGAAGATCAAGCTCGGCGACATGCGTTCGGGCAAGATGACCGACGACGACTGGACACGGTTGGCGCGTCGTATGAGCGAGATCAGCGAGGCGCCGCTGTTCGTCGACGACTCCCCCAACCTGACGATGATGGAGATTCGTGCGAAGGCGCGTCGCCTGAAGCAGCGTCACGGGCTGAAACTCGTTGTGGTGGACTACCTTCAGCTGATGTCGTCGGGCAAGAAGGTCGAATCACGTCAGCAGGAGGTCTCGGACTTCTCGCGTCAGCTGAAGCTTCTCGCCAAGGAGTTGGAAGTGCCGGTGGTCGCGGTTTGTCAGCTCAACCGTGGTCCCGAGCAGCGCACCGACAAGAAGCCCATGGTGTCCGACCTTCGTGAGTCCGGATCGCTCGAGCAGGACGCCGACATGGTCATCCTGTTGCACCGTCCCGACGCGATCGAGCGTGACGACCCGCGTGGCGGCGAGGCCGACTTGATCCTCGGCAAGCACCGTAACGGTCCGACCGCGACCATCACGGTTGCGCACCAGCTGCACCTGTCGCGGTTCGTGGATATGGCGCGGGGTTAGGTTCACCCCCGGCTGATTTCGTCGAGGCCGAGTACAGATCGAACCGCCGAAGCGGGCCCGGAAAGTACCGGGCCCGCTTCGGTGCGTATCAGGCGAGGGGGCAACCGACGTTGTAATCCCAGTCGGTGCCACCGGGGCCGGTGACCTTCACGAGCACCGAGCTTTCTGTTCCTGGCGGAAGGTTGATGACAGTCCCGCCGGTGCCCTCGTTGATGTCGTCGCCGATCGGTCCGGTGCTGAAGACGAGAGCTCCCTGATAGAAGACGTCGATGACGTCCGGGATGTCGTACGTCTCCCATGAAATCCCGAACGACAGTGGCCCGCTGCGTCCCAGGTCGTGGTTCGTCTGGGTGATGCCGGGCCCGCCGGCGATGGTGGCGTTGTTGCAGAATTGGCGTGGCGCAGCCGATCCCGACCCGGGAAGGCTGTTGAAGATCGAGATGCCTTCGTCGAATATTCGACGTGCACCGCCGCGAATATCGCCGTCCAGGATGCTGCTGCCGGCGTCGAGGAAGGCGCTGCCACTGTTCACTGCGCCTTCAGCGCTACCGGTAGTGATGTCCGCGCTGCCCGGAATGGGCTGAGCCGCAGCGACTCCCGGTGCGAGCAACGCCAGTGACGCCGTTGCTGCTGCAGTCATCGCTACGAGAATTCGTCGTCCAATCAACATGATTTACTCCGACTCAGGGGTGAGGGCAGGGTCGGAAATCATGATGGCAGCGACGATGCGTCCGGAATATCCTCCGATCGGCTGTCCGTCGATGGATATACAGGCGAGTGTGTGCGCGGGCCCTGTCGTCGCCGTCAGGAACCGGACGCGGCGCCTACGATGGTGCGACCATGCACAGACGACGCGACCTGCGTCGCGACTTCCCGAACCTCCGCAGCCAACACGTCGGCCGGCTTGGTGTCCGACTCGTGCAGTACGGTCGTCGAACCGACTGTCGCACCGCAGTATTCGATGATTCCCCGTTCCATCTGGATTCGGATGGCGTCGTGGATGTCGTGCCGACGGAAGCTGTCGGCGTCGTCGCCCGCAACCGGGACCAGGTGGATCGTGAGGTGTCCCAGCCTCTTCTCGAAGCTGCTACCCGGTGTGTAGTCGAATGCCCAGCCGTTCACGAACACCCGGTCGATCCACCCCTTGAGAAGGGCGGGGAACGACCACCAGTACATCGGGAACACCAGTACGAGATGGTCGGCACGATCGATACGTTCCTGCTCCGCAGCAACAGGTTTCGGCGTCGAACCCTTGCCCCGGTAGAAGTCGAGATCGCTGGAATCGAACCTCGGATCGAATCCTTCGGCAGCAAGATCCGCGAGTTCGACGCCTCCTCCCGCGGCGCGCAGGGCGTCGGCTGTCGCGTGTGCGACGTGGTGGGTCAACGAGTTCGGGTCGGCATGGGACACCACGACAAGGCTGTTCATGAGAAGTCCTTTCGGAGGCGAATACGCTATGTACCAACGGTAGGTTACTATCGGTACATAGCGCAAGGAGGTGTCCGATGGTGAGAACGCGATTGTCGCGTGCCGAGAGGTACGACCAGCTGATCGACGTGTCGTGGGCGTTGGTGCGGGAGGAAGGCGCCGACGCCCTGACGCTCGGCCGGTTGGCAGAGCGCGCAGGCGTTGCGAAACCTGTTGTGTACAGCCATTTCGCGTCGCGCGCCGCCCTTCTGGCCGACCTGTACACCGAGTTCGACGACCGGCAGGCTGCCATGCTCGAGCAGTATCTGGCCGACAGTGACGCAACGCTGTCCGGGCGCGCTGCTGCGATCGCGAACTCGTACGTCGGATGCACCCTCGCGCAGGGGCGGGAGCTGACGGGGGTTCTCGCCGCGCTGGAGGGCTCGCCCGAGCTCGAACAGGTCAAGCGGACGGCCGAGGAGAAGTACTCGAACCGTTGCCGCGAACTTCTGGAGCCGTTCGCCGGTCCCGCGGGAGTCACGCAACCGTCGATGACCGCAATCTTCGGTGCCGCCGAGGCGCTGTCCCGCGCGGCCGCGGCGGACGCACTGGAACCGAACCAGGCCCGGGCTGAACTGTCGTCGTTGATCGAGGCGATGGTCGGCCGCGTCTAGAAGGCGCGAGCGCACCCGCTGACGAAACGTCCACTTTCGAGGACTGTCTCGGACGCCGACCCGCCGGTAGCGTCCTTCTGTGCTCGACGGCCTAACCGTCTCGGCGAGATTCGCATCCCCAGGAGGACCCATGCCCGGTTTGCTCGAAGACAAAGTTGCCATCGTCACGGGCGGGTCGAGCGGGATAGGGCGAGGGATCGTCGAGAAGTACGTCGCCGAGGGTGCGAAGGTCGTCATCGCCGACATCCGCGACGACGACGGGTCGGCACTCGCCGGTCAACTCGGCGAGAACGCCGCGTTCGTACATTCCGACGTGACGAAAGAGGAGTCGATCGAGTCGACGGTCGCCTTCACCGTCGACACCTTCGGTCGTCTCGACGTGATGGTGAACAACGCAGGGGCACAGGGTGACCCGTCGACGATTCTCGACGTGCATGCCGACGGCTTCGACAAGACCATCGCGCTGCTGACGCGGTCCGTTCTGCTCGGCACCAAATACGCCGCGGCCCAGTTCATCCAGCAGGGTTCGCCGGGTTCGGTCATCTCGACCGCCAGTGCTGCTGCCCTGCAGGGCGGGTGGAGTGCGGTGGGTTATACCGCCGCCAAGCATGCGGTCGTGGGCCTCGTAAGGCAGGCTGCCGCAGAACTCGGCCAGTACGGAATCCGGGCCAACGCCATCGCGCCCGGAATCATCATGACCCCGATCATGTCTCGCACGTTCGGCGTCGAGGACGGGCGATCCGAGGAGTTCACGACGTTCCTGGCCGAGCGACTGGGCCCCGGCCAGCCGTCGCGTCGCGTGGGCTTTCCCGCCGACATCGCGGGCGTCGCGACCTTCCTGGCCAGTGAGCTGTCCGAATACGTCAACGGGACCGTCATTCCCGTCGACGGCGGTGCAACGAGCGTAACGCTGGGCACGTTCGCGACGGATGTCGTCGCGGCAGCGAACGAATTCGTCTCCGGCGCAACTCGATAACACTCACGGGTCGTATCGCCGGCGCCTCGATTTCTGTGCCGGAACGACGAGCGTCGGCATCGCCCGCGTCAGATAGTCCGCGAACGCAGGCGCAGTGAAGGCAGCCGTCCCGTCGTCGCGCAGGTAGATCATTCCTTTGTCGACGAGATCGCTTCGCGTCGAGTGGCATCGATGTGCAGTCCGTTCGAGCAGCCGGGCGGTCTCGGTTTCCTCCGTGGCATCGACGACCGCACGCAAGTACGCCAGCTCCAGTTCCGTTGCCCGAGCGAGCATTGCGCCGAAGTAGCGGTGATCGACGTGCTCGACGTAGGCCGTCTCTGCCGCTGCGCCCACCACGGCCGAGGCTCCAGCCCTCTGCCACAGGACGTACCCGAGCGACTGGACGAGGGCCGGAACGCCACCGGTACGTTCGACGGCCCATGCGATCGCGTCGTCGTCCCATTCCTGATGCGTGCGTAGCAGATCGGCAGTCTCGGCACTGGACAACGCCTCCAGTTCCACGAAGTCGAAGAGGCGCTTCGCGCGGACCTGCGTCTCGGGCATGAGCGCGTCGGATCTGGGGATTCCGGCGCCGACGAGGGTGATGGGCAGCTCCCGCAGGTACGT
This sequence comes from Rhodococcus sp. B10, assembly GCF_011770055.1. NCBI lineage: Bacteria > Bacillati > Actinomycetota > Actinomycetes > Mycobacteriales > Nocardiaceae > Rhodococcus > Rhodococcus sp. B10. The sequence goes on from NZ_JAAFYV010000016.1 coordinate 5,692, forward strand.
CCGGTGTAGCCCATCGACCAGCGCGCCGAGTTGTCGGACGGTCAGGTGATGCATCTCGTCGACGACGAAGACGACGCCGGTGCGGTGCTCGTGGGCTGCCTCGCCGAGCGCCAGGAGAACGGCGGTGACGTCAGCCGCGAGATCGCCGGTGTCGGCGCTGCCGGGCGCCGTCAGGTCCCAGTGTGCGGTGAGCGGACTGTTCTCGCCGAGGGGTGACGCGAACGAACCCAGCGCCCGTGCCGCGGCTTCGGTCTCGCCCGACCAGCGCGAGCGCGGCGCGAGGGAGAACAGCGCACTACGGAACTCGAAGGTGAACTGACGGCGAAACCCCAGGTCGTCGCGTCGGACAGCGCCGGTGTCGACGACCGTCCACCGTCGTCGACGAGCGATCTGCGCGAACTCACGCAGGAGGACGGTCTTACCCATTCCTCGCAACCCGGTCACCCACTGAGATTGCTGAGGATGTCCGCGTTCGAGCCCGTCGAGCAGCGTCGTGAATGCAGTTCGGTATCCCTCGCGCCCGACGAGCATGCCCGGCTGCGCTCCGGCGTCGGGAGTGAAGGGATTTTCCATACCGAAAGTTATATTGTGTCGCCAGAACTAAGTAAATCGCTGGCGGTGAATTTCAGAAGAACCCCCGTCCGGGCTAGGGATGCCTGTTGGTCAGGCGCTCGACCATCCAGTCGAGGCCGGCGGAGACCGCGTCCCGTGCGTGCCGTCCGTCCGCCGTTGCGTCGAAGCCATGTCCGACGCCGTCGACCCTCTGAATCTCCAGCGGTGCGTCGACCTTCGATGCTTGTTCGACGAACCCGTTCTGGCCGTCGACGAAATCCGGTATCTCGTGCTCGACGAGTGTGAGGAACGTGGGCACCGACGCGATGCCCGCGATAGCTTGCGCCGGCGTCGGCCAGCCCGGAGTCCCGGGACCGGGCAGAACGGGGTACGTCAGTTCGACGCACCGCAGCCACGACGGCGGCTCGGCGAGAAGCGGGTAAGCCAGCGGGCCACCGCCGGAGAAGAACCACGCACCCACCGAGTCGCCGTCGGTCGTGGGCAAGGAACGAAGTCGATCTAACGCCGTCGTGACCGTCTCAAGTGCCTCGGGGTAGAGGAATCCGTTCAGGAGATCATGGTCGACGACGCCGGCCGCGATTCCCCGCCGGGCCAAGTGGCTCGCGTAATCACGGTAGAAGCGTGAATGTCGCGGTGTCACTGCGGGTTTCTCGGGAAAGAGTCCGTGAACGAGCAACACACACGGGGCAGGCAGGCCGTCGGCGGGCAGATAGACGTCCAGATTGTCGTACGACTCGGGGGCGACGTGTTCGGCGGGCAGGATCAGGGGCGGATCACTGAGGTCGGGCAGCATGGATTCCTCTCGGCGACGGGATTGTCCAGGAAATCCTCCTCACCGCCATCCGTTCCTGTCCAGTCATTTTCGAGTCTCACCGGGAGCCGATCCGTATGGTTGGTTTCGGGCGCGAGTAGGCAGGGGTGGAAACATGAGTATGCGAGACAGGTTGATCCGTGCGGAGCCGTCGACGCTCGTGTTCGGTGACCCACACACAGCTGCCGACGGCGCGACCATCATCGCTGTCTCCTCCGTTCGGTCCGACGGATCACGCACGGCGGCAGGGTTGTTCGTTGTAGTGGATGGAAAATGCACGTGGACGCCTGCGGTGGATCAGACGCGCATCGCGATGTTCGGTATCGCGGTCGGACTGGTAGCGGCGACGATCTCCGCCCTTGCAGTCCTACGGCGTCCGCCGTGGCCGGACCTGACCGGGACGGTCCGGATCAACTCCTGAGGAACCTCATCACCGTATCCGTCTGTCCGACGACGGCGTGTCCGGTGTCGGGCAGTACCGTGACCGACGCGTCGGCGATCGATTTCCTTACACGACTGGCCGTTTCGGCGGAATCCATCATGACATCACGGTCGCCGACGATCACCTGCACGGGAATCGAGATGCCGCGGAGGTCGTCGTCGGAGAATATCGGCAGTCGCTCCGTGCGCGGCTTGAAGTGCGCGAAAATGCGTACCACGTCGTCGAGAACCGGTGCAGCGGAGGCGGTGTGCAGACCCGTCACCATCTGCGCGGTGCGTCGCCGCCCACGCTTGCCGAAAGCGCGCAAGAGCAGGGCCTTCGGTAGCCATCCCATCGTCTGGCGACCGATTCCGCCCGGGCACAGCAACACCAGCTTGTCGACGCGGGTCGGTCGACGAATCGCGTAGTCGAGTGCTGTCCAACCGCCGAGCGACATCCCGACGAAAGACGTGTGCGCGACGTCGAGGGCGTCGAGTACCTCGTCCAGCCAGGACGCGAGTGCGTCCGTGTCCAAGGGAAGTCGCACAGGGTCGCTTCCGCCGGGTTCGCCCAGCATGTCGACGGCGTGGACTCGGAATTCGCGCGCCCAGGTGGCAATGTCGCCGATCCAGGTTCCGGCATGCGATCCCGACCCGTGCAGCAGAACGAGCGCCGGAGCATTCGCTGGGCCGGACGTGACGACGTGCGTTTCGCCTGCTCGCGTCGAGACGCGTCGCTTCTCCGACGGCACGGGCCAGCTGTCGAGCATGGCGCGGTAGCGGCGCGCGACGTCGTCGGCTCCGGCGGTAGAGGTGTAGATCTGTGTCGTTGTCATGAACGTATTGTGCACTGAAGGAGCAAAATAGGGAAGCATAGGGAGTAGCAAGGAAATATTCGGTTACGACAGCGGCGGCATACGGCTCGCGACCGCGCCACTCGGGGGCATGAATGAACTATTGAAGCCATCTGATCGTATGAATGAACCATTCAAGCGGTGACAGCGCCCCAAAACCGTTCCGTCACAGAGGTTTCCGACGCCCAGGCACGTCGAAACATGCCGAAGGGTATGGTTCCTCCATGACGTGGTCACGGGTCAGGGGGAGTTCGGTGGCCCTCGGAGCAGTCTGCGCGGTGCTCGGCGCCGCGACGTCGGCGTGCGGCGAGTCGGTGCACGCGGCGACCGGACGGTGTTCCGACGCCGGTGTGTCGAGCGTCCGCGTCACCGGCGATGAGCCTCCGGAATGGGCCGACCACTGGGTATCGCGTTCCGACGGCTCGATCGGCGGCGGTTCCGTGACGCCTGGCTCCGACTACGACACCACATTCGACAACGTCTATTCCTGTGTCGGGTTGACCGCCCAGAAGTGGAACGCGATGGCGATGGGCAATAGCACGATGGAGCAGCGCGCGGTGCGCGTCGGCGTCGACGACTACTACTACCGCGCGGGCGACGTGACTATCGAGAATCGCAGTTATGCAGTGGATGTGGTTGTCGCGCAGATGAACTCGGACTCGGCCAGATTCGGAGTGGCGTTCTCGCCGCTGTCCGAACCGCGGCCGCTCGACGACGTCTACGGCGGAGCGTTCGTCGTTCAGCGGATGCGTGAGGCCGGAGTTTTCTAGTCGATCGTCTGATCCGGTGCCGTGTCGGCGAGTGCCTCGATGAGGTCCCGTTGAATGTCCGTCGCCGGAATCGACGAGTCGACGACGGCCGAGACCGCCAACTGCAGCCTGCGGTGCGCTTCGGTGCGGAATGCAAGACCGGTCTTCGGCGTGCTCTCCGCAGTGCTCGCGTAGATGATCGACCAGCATTCGGGATGGTTGAGCAATTCGGCGCTGGCGGTGTGATCAGGGGCAACGGGCGGACCGAACGTCAGCCGCAGACCACTGCGTTTCATCGCGCCCTCGATCACACGGTGCAGCAGGATTTGATCGGAACGTTTCGGTAGCAGCAGCGGGTACGCGGCCAACTGTTCGAGGCTGGGGTTCTCACCACGGGCCAGCGGATGACCTTCGGCGAGCACGACCACCAGATCTTCGGTCCACAACTCGGTGACCTGCAGGCTCGACCGCTCGACGCTTCCGCGAATCAACGCCACTTGGCAGTCCCCGGACATGACTGCGTCGATTTGTTCGGCGAATCGTTTCAGCACGAAGTCGATCTCCGCTTCGGGATGCCGCTCGCGGACGCGAACGATCGCGGCGAGCGCGTTCGCGGCGAACGTCATGTTGCCGGTGAGGCGTAGCTGGTTCTGCTTCCGGGTCGTCAGCGCCAGCGCTGCCTGCTCGAGTTCGAGCATATGCCGCGCGATCGACACCAATTGTGCTCCGACAACGGTCAATCGGACCGATCTCGACGACCGCTCGAACAGCGGTTCGCCCATCTCGCGTTCGAGCTTGGCTATCTGGAGACTGATTGCAGATTGGGACACATAGCAGCGCTCGGCCGCCCGAGAGAAACTCAATTCCTCGCCCACGGCCAGGAAATACTTCAGCTGCCTCAGCTCCACGTCGCCTCCATCCATGAGTTTCGCTCATCGATGCTATTCCAACTTTCGCGTTGATAACGACTTCGTGCCCGCGTTCTATGGAGTGTGGAAGATCGATTCGTGGGAAAGGGATGCAAGACAGTGGACACGTACGAGGTCGTCATCGTCGGATCAGGATTCGGAGCACTGGCCGCCGCCAAGACTCTGGGCAAGGCGGGCGTACGGTTCTCCCTCATCTCCAGCACGACCGAACATCTCTTCCAGCCGTTGCTCTACCAGGCCGCGACGGGCATGCTGTCGACCGGCGAGATCGCCCCGCCGATCCGGCGCATCCTTGCCGAGTACGACTCGGCCGACGTCCGTCTGGGACGCGTCGTCGATGTCGATCCCGACAAGCACCAGGTCACGTACACCGCCGCGGGTGCGACGCACACGATCGGCTTCGGCAAGCTCATCGTCGCGACAGGCGCCACCCAGGCCTACTTCGGACGAGACGAGTTCAAGGACCGCACGTTCGCGCTCAAGACCGTCGACGACGCCATCGCACTGCGCGAGCAGATCCTGAGCTGCTACGAGAATGCACATCTGGCCTCCGACCCGGCCGTGAAGAAGGACCTGCTGAGCTTCGTGGTCGTCGGCGCCGGTGCAACGGGCGTCGAACTCGCCGGCCAGATCAGGGACCTCGCCCAGCGGTACTTCGCTGGCTCGTTCCCCGACATCTCTCCCGACGACGTCACCGTCACGCTGGTCGACGGCGTCAAGGACGTTCTGCCCGCATTCGGCGGCAAGCTGTCGAGTTACGCGCGCACGAAGCTCGAGAAATCGGGAGTCGACGTCGTCACCGGCGCGCTCGTCACCGACATCGACGAAGACGTGGTCACGATCCAGGATGTCGACACCAAGACCTCCCGCACCATCGCGGCCAAGACCGTCATCTGGTCGGCCGGCGTCCAGGCAAGCGATCTGGCTGGAACCGTCGCCGAGCGAACCGGTTGCGACACCGATCGGGCCGGACGTCTTCTGGTGCACGACGACCTCACGGTCGGTACGTCGAAGGACGTCTACGCCATCGGCGACGTGACGTCGCTGAACGGCCTGCCCGGCCAGTCGCCCGTCGCGATGCAACAGGGACGCCACGTCGCGAAGATGATCACCGGCAAGGTCGAGAACGGGACCGCGTTCGAGTACGTCGACAAGGGAAGCATGTCGATCGTCGGCAGATTCAGTGCCGTCGCACGGTTGTTCGGCAAGGTCGACATGTCCGGACCGATCGCCTGGGTCATGTGGCTCGCGGTGCACCTGCTGTACATGGTCGGCTTCAGGAATCGCTACGTCGCGGTCGTCTCGTGGCTCAGCTCGTACATCGGTGACCGTCGCCCGCACTTCCAGTACACCGATCGCTGGGAGAAGGTCGACGAGCGGGAAGAGGATCAGATTGCAGCCTGACCTCGGTCGAACAGCACGCCCGGGTTCAAGATCGAGTGGGGGTCCCACGCGTTCTTGATCGCAGCCATCGCCTGAACCTGGACGGCCCCGCGCTGACGCGTCAGCCACCGACGTTTCGCTCGCCCGACTCCGTGTTCGGCGCTGACGGTTCCTCCGACCGAGAGCACGTGGTCGAGGACAGCGTCTTCCAACGCCTCGGCCACGGCCTCGGAGAAGGTTCCGGATCCGGGCAGGATGTTGACGTGGATGTTGCTCTCGGCGAAGTGTCCGAACAGCACTGGGATCGCGGCGGCGTCCACTCCGTGCACCGTCGACGGAAGTGCGTCTACGAACGCGCAGAACTCGTGCACGGGCACACCGACGTCGAGCTTGACGGGAACGCCTGCAGCACTGACGGATTCGGTGATGCGCTCGCGGAACGACCACAGTGCTCGTCGTTCGGTGACCGAGACGGCGACCGCGATCCGGTCGGCGTCCAATCCCGACGCCGTGAGCGAGTCGATCACCGGTGCAGAGGCGTCGACGAGGCTGCGGTCGCCGACGTCGGAGTCCCCGAGCTCGACGAAGACCCAAAAGCCGTCGGTCGGCAGCGGTGGTGTCGTATCCAGAAGAGCCGCAGCACGTTTCACGGCACTTCCCGCTGCCCACTCCACTGCGTCGAGCCCGGGAAACGACAGCAGGGTGGTCAGCGCATCGGCGGCACTCCCCGAATCGGGGAAGGCGAATGCAAGAACCAGTCGATCGCGATGCGGTGCGACGAGCTTCCACGTCACGTCGGTGATCACCGCGAGCGTGCCCTCGGATCCGACGAGGAGGTTCGTCAGGTCGTAGCCGGTGTTGTCCTTTCGTAGACCGACCCGGCGGTCGACGACCTCGCCGTTCGCGAGCACCGCCCGCAGGCCGCCGATCCGGTCACGCGCCGTGCCGTACCGCAGCACCCGCGCGCCACCGGCGTTCGTCGAGGCAACGCCACCGACCGTCGCCGACGCCCCGGACGCGAGCGCCAAACCGGTCGTCCGACCGTTCTCCTGAGCAAGTCGTTCCAGTTCGTGCAGCGTGACGCCGGCTCCGACCGTCACCGAGCCGTCCTCGCGCACGTCGGAAGTCGATGTCAGTGCCTCGGTGGTCACCACGACGGATCCGTCCGCTGGAACTGCGCCGCCGACAAGGCCGGTGTTGCCGCCCTGTGGAACCACGGATACTCGATGGTCGTTGCACACAGCCAGCACAGCGGCAACGTCCTCGACCGACCGTGGCCTCGCGACCGCTCGCGGCGAACCCGTCCACCTGCGCGTCCAGTCCGTCGAGTAGCGAGCCATCGCGTCGGCGTCGCGCAGGATTCTCCCGGGGGCGGCGGCGTCGAGAGCGGCGTCGAACGAAGAGTCCATCACGTCAGGCTATCGGGAACCTCGTCCGGGCCGAGAGATTCGAGTCGACGCCGGAGGAACTCGCGCGTGGGCGCGTCGGGAGACAGTGACATCGCTTTGGCGTAGGCGGCAGCTGCGTCGTCGACGCGCCCGAGGCGCCCCAGGAGATTCGCGCGGGCCGCCCACGCGGGCTGGAACGACGTCGCGACCGACGCGTCGTCGAGCATCCGCAATCCGACTGCAGGACCGTCGATTTCGGCTGTGACGACGGCGAGCGCGACTGCTCCGCCGACCGTCGGTGCAAGCGTCTGCAGCGCAGAATGGACTTGGGCCAAGTGATACCAGTCGGTCACGCCGGTGCGTCGGCGCGCACAGTGTACGGCCTCGATCGCGGCTTCGAGCTGAAAACGGCCCAACGGCGACCCCCTGCTCGTCGACGCGTGTGCGACGCGCAGGTGGTTCTCGCCGCGTGACAGAAGGTCCTGGTTCCAACGCGTCTCGTCCTGCTCGGGTAGCGGCACGAGGACGCCGTCGTCGTACCGTGCCGGAAGCCTGGCGAGTGACAGACACATCAGTGCAGCGAGACCGTGAGCCTCGGCGTCGTCCGGCAGCAGGACACAGAGAGTCTCGACGAGGTGCAACGCTTCCCCCGCGAGGCCCTCCCGTACCTCGGTGCCGGTGGTGTGCCAGTCGATCGCGAACGCACCGTGCACCGCCGCCATGACGGCCGTCAGCCGAGCCGGAAGCACCGATCGATCGGGCAGCTCGAACGGGATGTGTGCATCGCGAATACGTTTCTTCGCCCGTCCCAGACGAGCCGCGAGGGTCGACGTGGGGAGCGGGAACGCCTGGGCGATCTGCTTCGCCGTGCAGCCGAGGACGACGTCCAACATCAGCGGAGTGTGTACGGCCGGATCTATCGCCGGGTGAGCGCACATCAGCATCAGCTGCAGTCGCTTGTCCGGAACGGCATCCGGGTCGATGTCGTCTACGCTGCTGCGGGCATGAACTGCGGGGTCGAGCGAAACGCTGGTCCGACTGGCGGCCGATTTCCAACCGTCGCGCTGGCGATGCCGCGCCGCGGTCAGCAGCCACGCGTCCGGGTTGGTCGGGACGCCGTTGCGTGGCCAGGTCGTCAACGCACGCTCGAACGCGTCGGCCAACGCGTCCTCGGAGCTGGTGATGTCGCCGCTCGCCCCGACCAGAATCGCGAGAAGCCGCCCGTACGACGTGCGGGCGGCCGCCTCGGCGTGTGCGACGGTGCTGGTCAGGTCCATGATCCGTCGACGAAGGACGTCGCCGCCGCCCGTACCTCGATGACGCCGTACTGGGCGCCGGGGCACCGCTCGGCCCACATCAACGCCGCGTCCAGGTCGGGAACATCGATGACGAAGACGCCGCCGAGTGCTTCCTTGGTATCGGCGAACGGGCCGTCCTGAATCTGCACGGTTCCGTTCCGTAGCGTGACGGTCGTCGTCGCAGTTGTGTTGGTCAGGACCTCGGCTGCAACGAGGACTCCCGCGGCCTGCAGCGCTGCGCCGTACGCGCCGAAGGCTTGCTGCATCTGGTCGATCGCCTCCTCGGGGATCTCCCCGTCGGCAGGTTCGGCATTGTTCAGAAGAAGTGCGTAGCGCATGGTGTGCTCCTCGTCGTCTGCAATCTCCACCGCGTCGTGCGGTCTTTCACCGTGATGACGATCGACGCGTGCCGCAATCGACAACGCTCGACCAATTTTCGGTCATAGCTGCCGCGAACAGCGGCCCATTCACTGTCGACGCGTGCCCGTTACCGCCGTCGAGATCGAAGAACCCGCTGAAATCAGTCGCAAAGTCTGTTTGTTGTCGTATTGTGATCTGATCGTATGTTTTCGAGGCGGTCGGGAAGGGAGCTCGGATGGCAACACCTACCGGTGCCGCGCTTGCCGTGTTCCTGGGCGGCCGCCCGGCGTCGCACAGCCTGCGCAGTACCCGCGCCGCGACTTCGAGAATGGTCGACGCCATCATCGATGGCACCGACTGCACCGAACTGACCGACGACCACGGCCGCGACGAGGTAGCTCAAATCGCCGCGCTGTGCGTCGAGCTCGCTGCAGACGTCCTCGACAGCGGAACGCAACCGTCCACCGTCGACCTGACGAGGCTGCGAGAACACGCAGCCAGGTGGGCTCGGGCCGGCATGCAGATCGCGCCGATCCTGCACGCGTTCCACGTGGGCTTCTCGGCCGGATTGCGGCTGGTCGCCGACACTGCGGACGCCGACGAACATGCCGCGCTGGTCGACGGCGCGGTGTTGATGTTCGGGCTTCTCGACGTCGTGTCCGAAGCGGTTACGTCGGCCTACCTGGACGAGTACAGGGCCGCCGCGACGCTGCACGACGACGCCGGGCATTCGATGACCACCGCGTTGCTGACCGGCGGCACCCGTGCGCAGCGCCTTGCCGAGCGGTCCGGCATCGAATTGGCCGCGTCGTACGACGTCATCGCGTTGCACTTTCCGCCGCACCCCGACGAGAAGGGGTCCCCGGCCGAGCGGGACATAGCCGCGGGAATGAAGCAGCGCCGTATCCACGCCGCCGTTGCCGACTGTGTGTCCCCGTCTCTCGCGCTGGCCGTGCTGAGTCCGACCGGTGGCACCGTCCTGGTGCCCGACACGGCGTCGAACAGTGCGGAGACGATCGTCGAGCGCATGAGCGCGGCAGGTGGCATCTCGATCTACGCGGCGTCGGTGACGGCGACGATGGATCATGTTCCGGACGCGGCCGAGAACGCGTACGAGCTTCTCCGTCTCGTCCAGCGACTCGAGTATCGACCGGGCGTGCACCGCATCTCCGACCTCGCGCTCGAATTTCAGATCGCGCGCCCCGGCGTCGGAAGACGGCACCTGCAGAAACTGCTCGACCCGCTGCGGGTGGTTCCGGATCTGCTGCCGACCCTACGTGCGTTCGTCGGAGCCGAAGCCAACCGCAAGAAGGCGGCCAAGCAACTTGTCGTGCACCCCAATACCGTCGACTATCGACTCAAGCGCATCGAGCAGATCACCGGAATCGACCCCATGAAGTCGTCCGGCCTACGGTCGCTGCATGCCGCATTGATCGCGGACTCGTTGGATGCGCACACTCCGTCGGAGGCGTCCAGGCGATGACCGTCACGTCGATGTCCGCACGCGCCGCACTCGTGGCGATCGATGCGATGATCCCGTCCTTCCAGCCCGTGGTCACGCTCGACACCGGCGGAGTCGTCGGCGTCGAGGCGCTAGCGCGCTGGCCAACCGTCGAAGGCGTCGATCCTGCCGAAGTGTTCGCGCTCGCCCGGCGACGCGGCGTCGTGGCCGACGTCGACATCGCTTGCCGCACTGCGGCAGTCAGAGAAGCTCGATCGTCGTTGTCGGTGCGTGGCCTCACGTTGTTCCTCAACGTCGAACCGTGCGGCGCAGCCGATCCGGTTCGGATGGAGGCGCACCTCGACACGCTCGCAGACGACCTCGATGTCGTACTCGAGATCACCGAACGTGGCCTCGACGTCGACCCCGACGGTCTGCGCGCCATGGTCCGAGCGGCACGCCGTCGTGGAATCACCATCGCACTCGACGACGTCGGCTCGAACTGGAGCACGCTGGAGGCACTACGCATCGTCGAACCCGACATCGTCAAACTCGACGCGCGAATTCTGCGCCACCCGGGGACGATTCGGTCCCGTCGTGTGCTTCGTGCGGTTCGACAGCATGTCGACGACGCATCCGCGGTGATGGTGGCCGAAGGCATCGAGACTGAACGTGACCGGGCCCGCGCCGTCGACCTCGGTGCCACTCTGGGTCAGGGCTGGTTCTACGGGCGGCCCGTGTCCATCTCCTCCATCGGCGACGTGGAGCGCTGACGTCAGCGGAACTCGTCGACGTGGTCGAGGGCCCACTGTGCGAAACTCGTTGCGCGGCCGGTCTCTCGTGGGCGACATGTCCCACTCGCGGTGGTCACATCAGAGATCCCGGTTCATACGGAAGCGACTGGGACATCACGCCCAGCTTCGGCTTTCCCCGGCTTCTCCCTTACCAGGGTCGGCATACTCTCGACGGCCGCCCGCCGAATCCACCGCCGGGGATCACGGGCGAACGTGAAGTCGAACCGGGCGAGCACCGTCCGCCGGGCCAGGGCGAACAGGACCGCCGTGCCCGTGACGGCCATCCATGTCGGCATGGGATACAGCGCGAGGCGCTCCCCGAGGCCGAAGTGCAGCGTCTGCGCGACCATCAGGATTGCGCCCACCACTCCGACCGCCGCACACACAGCGGACCACACTGCGACCAGTCGTCGTTCGTGCCACAGATGCCATGCGATCAACACGAGTACGACATGCCGGGCGATGAATCCGGGAAGTACCGCGGTCCAGTGGACGATCGTGCCGTCGTTCGCGGGGAACAGGCCAGTCGCGGCGGTACTGACGGCAATGACGACCGCGAGCGAGAGGATCCACTTCTTCTCCCGGCCGCTTCTGATGTGTCGGTGAAGAAACACCGCGCCGACCAGCGTAAGGGCGCCGAGCACGATGAACGACGAGTTCATCACGTCGTGCATCGGTGAACACGAGTCGACGTCGCACGTGGTGACCCCGAGAGAGCTGATCGAATCTCGGGCGAAGCTGTACGGCGTCTTCCAGGCCGCGGCGGTGAATACCTCTGCCAACAGATAGGCGAACGAGAGTATCCAGGCCGTCCCCGCTGCCAGATGACGAAGGTTGTGGGTTCGGCGTTCGTGACTGATGAGAAACTCCCTGTCGCGTCGAGCGTGGTTCCGGCACACCCTACGGCCCGAACCTGAGAGCCTGCCCGAAATGACCAGTGCCACTCTCAGGTTCGCGTCGGGAACCGGACGGTCGGTGCCGTAATAATGTCGTCAAGAACGCACGGTCGGTCCGTAAGGAGCTCGTAAGAATCGTCGTCCGGACGCGTCGACGAGCCGAAGCTGGGGTCATGGCCGATTTCGCTTACCTAGCCGTCGTACTCGCCGCGTTCGCGTCGTGCGCGCTCGTCGTACGGGCACTTGGAGCAACACAGTGATCACGTATTCAGGAGTCGTGAGCGTCGTGGCGATCGCACTCGCAGCAGTCACGGTCGTCTACCTCCTGATCGCGCTGCTCGATCCCGAGAGGTTCTGACGCCGACATGAATCCTGCGCTTCTCGCGGGCCTGCAGATCGCTACTGTGATCGCCGTGCTCGCACTCGCCTACGTGCCGTTGGGTGACTACATGGCCCGCGTGTTCGACGGCACCCGCGATCTACGGGTCGAAGCGGTGACCTATGGCATCTGCCGCATCGATCGACGGACCGAACAGACCTGGGTCGGCTACGCCGGCAGCCTCCTCGCATTCTCGGCGGCCTCGGTGCTGTTTCTGTATGTACTGCAACGAATTCAAGGCGTTCTACCGTTGAACGACGGGTTGCCCGGGGTGAGTCCGGCCGTCGCGTTCAACACCGCCGTCTCGTTCGTCACCAACACCAACTGGCAGTCCTATGTACCCGAGACGACGATGTCGAATCTGACGCAGCCGCTCGGCCTCGCCGTGCAGAACTTCGTGTCCGCGGCGGTCGGTATGGCGGTGGCGGTTGCTCTGGTACGTGGATTCGTGCGCGTACGAAGCGGCGGCGAGATCGGCAACTTCTGGGTCGACCTCACCCGGGGGACGCTGCGGATTCTGCTTCCGATCTCCTTCGTCATCGCCCTGGTGCTGCTGACACAGGGTGTCGTGCAATCGTTTTCGTCGGGTTTCACAGCACACGGGCTGGACGGATCGATGACGAACACCGCACTTGCACCTGCTGCATCGCAGGAGGCCATCAAGGTGCTGGGGACCAACGGCGGCGGAATCTTCGCCGCCAACTCGGCACACCCGTTCGAGAATCCGACGCCACTGAGCAACATCGTTCAGATCATCGCGCTGCTGCTGATTCCCGTCTGCCTGACGCGAACGTTCGGCACCATGGTCGGAAATCGCAAGCAGGGTCTGACGGTACTGGCCGTCATGGCGACGCTGTGGGGATGCTTGCTCGCCGTCACACTCGCCGCCGAATCCGGCACCCGCGGAATCGCTGCGAACGCGGCGGGCGCGATGATGGAGGGCAAAGAGGTACGGTTCGGTATCCCCGGCTCCGTGCTCTACGCCGTCTCGACGACCGGAACCTCCACGGGCGCAGTCAATGCCGCGCACGACAGCATGTCTCCGCTCGGTGGAGGGGCGGTCCTGCTGAACATGCTGTTCGGAGAGATCGCGCCCGGCGGCGTCGGTACCGGCCTCTACGGGATGCTGATCCTCGCCGTAGTCGCGGTGTTCGTCGGTGGACTTCTCGTCGGACGCACCCCGGAATTCCTCGGCAAGAAACTCGGTCGACGCGAGATCACGATGGCGGCCCTGTCGGTGCTGGTCATGCCCGCGCTCGTGCTCGTAGGCACCGCCGTCACCGTCGTTCTGGACTCCACCACAAAGTTTCAGGGCAACTCGGGTGACCCGGGCACTCCAGGGTCGATCCACGGGTTCACCGAGGTTCTGTACGCCTACGCGTCGGCCGCCAACAACAACGGAAGCGCGTTCGGTGGCCTGACGGTCACGAGCGACTGGTTCCAGACGTCCCTGGGCCTTGCGATGCTGTTCGGCAGGTTCCTGCCGATCGTCTTCGTTCTGGCGCTTGCCGGCTCCCTCGTCAAGAGCAGGCGTACGGCCACCGACGTCGGAACGCTGCCGACCACCGGTCCTCTGTTCGGCACGTTGCTCCTCGGCTCGGCGGTCCTCGTCGCCGCCCTCACCTTCTTCCCCGCCCTCGCTCTGGGCCCGATCGCGGAGGCGATGCAATGACTGTCGTGACCAGTCCGGAACAGCCCGTGGACATCGAAACCGCCGTTCCCGCCGGCATATTCGACACGGACCAACTGTGGACCGCGCTGCCGGGTGCGTTCCGCAAACTCGATCCTCGGCACCTCGCGAGAAACCCCGTCATGTTCGTGGTGTTCCTGGGGTCGGTGGTGACGACGGTCCTTGCCGTCGGCGACCCCTCCGTCTTCGCGTGGTCGATCGCGGGGTGGCTGTGGTTCACGGTGCTGTTCGCGAATCTCGCCGAATCCGTGGCGGAAGGGCGCGGCCAAGCGCAGGCAGCGAGCCTGCGCAAGGTCAAGCAGGACACCACCGCGCGACGACGCACCGCGGGCGGAGGCGTCGAGACCGTACGCGGCTCCGACCTCGCGATCGGTGACGAGGTGATCGTGGCCGCCGGTGAGACCATCCCGGGTGACGGCGACGTCGTCGAGGGAATCGCCAGCGTCGACGAATCGGCGATCACCGGTGAATCGGCCCCCGTGGTCCGCGAAGCCGGCGGCGACCGGTCGGCGGTCACCGGCGGCACGACGGTCCTGTCCGACGAGATCGTCGTGTCCATCACCGCTGCGCAGGGTGAGACGTTCGTGGACCGGATGATCGGACTCGTCGAAGGGGCGTCTCGTCGGAAGACACCCAACGAGATCGCGCTGAACATCCTGCTGGCCTCGCTCACGATCGTGTTCCTGCTCGCCGTCGTCGCCATCGGACCGATGAGCGCCTACGCCGGTGACCAACAGGATCCGGTGCGGTTGATCGCGCTTCTCGTCTGCCTGATCCCGACCACCATCGGAGCGCTGTTGTCCGCCATCGGGATTGCCGGCATGGATCGTCTCGTGCAGCGGAACGTCCTGGCGATGTCCGGCCGGGCGGTCGAGGCTGCCGGTGACATCGACACATTGCTCATGGACAAGACCGGCACGATCACCTACGGAAACCGACGCGCGACCGCTCTGCACCCGGCGCCCGGGGTCGACGCCGTCGACCTGGCTCGCGCGGCGCGGCTCTCGTCGTTGGCGGACGGCACGCCCGAAGGGCGCAGCATCGTCGAATTGTGTTGCAGTGAATTCGATCTGGCACCGACAGCCGATGCGTCGGAGATCGCCGGTGAGTTCGTTCCCTTCACCGCGCAGACACGGATGAGCGGTATCGATATCGGTGACAGCAGGATTCGCAAAGGCGCTGCGGACACCGTCGCCGCATGGATACTCGAGAACGGCGGTACGCCGGTGGACGCCGTGCGCAACACCGTGCACGACATCGCACAATCCGGAGGTACGCCTCTCGTCGTAGCGGAGACGGCCGACGGCTCCTCGACCGTCCTGGGCGTCGTCGAACTGTCCGACGTCGTGAAGCCGGGGATCGCACACCGCTTCGCACAACTGCGGGCGATGGGCATTCGGACGGTCATGGTCACGGGCGACAACCCGCTGACCGCGAAAGCGATTGCCGCAGAAGCCGGTGTCGACGACGTCCTCGCCGAGGCGACGCCGGAGGACAAACTGGCGTTGATCAGGAAGGAACAGGAAGGCGGCAGGCTCGTCGCGATGACGGGCGACGGCACCAACGACGCCCCTGCGCTCGCACAGGCCGACGTCGGCGTTGCGATGAACACGGGAACGTCCGCCGCCAAGGAAGCCGGCAACATGGTCGATCTGGATTCGGATCCGACCAAACTGATCGAGATCGTCGAGATCGGTAAGCAGTTGCTGATCACGCGCGGCGCGTTGACGACGTTCTCCCTGGCCAACGATCTGGCCAAGTACTTCGCGATCTTGCCCGCCATGTTCAGTGGGCTGTATCCGCAGCTGAGTGGGTTGAACATCATGCGACTCGCGACGCCCGAGTCGGCGATCCTGTCGGCGGTCATCTTCAATGCGCTGGTGATCGTCGTGCTGATTCCGTTGGCACTGAAAGGTGTTCGCTATCGCCCGTCGTCGGCTGCCTCGCTGCTGCGGCGAAACCTGTTGATCTACGGCGTCGGTGGCGTCGTCACGCCGTTCGTCGGCATCTGGCTGATAGATCTTCTCGTCCGACTCGTTCCCGGGATTGGTTGACATGCGCTTCGCACACGGTTTTCTTCGTCAGATGCTCGCCGGCTTCGCGGTACTCGCCGTGTTCACCGCTGTTCTCGGCGTCGGTTATCCCGTCGCTGTGTGGGCCGTCAGCCGTCTGGACACGGAGTCGGCGGAGGGGTCGCCGCTTCGAGACGCTGCAGGATGCGTCGTCGGAAGCTCTCTGGTCGGTGTCGATCCACAGGTTCCGGACGGACAGCCCGACCCGTACTTCCACCCCCGCGTCACCGGATCGGTCGCCGACGACGACGCGTTCGCGCCCGGTGACCCGAGTGCCGCGCTCCCGACCAACCAGGGTCCGAGCAGCGAAACGCTGGCGTCGTTCGTCCAGCAACGCCGTGCCGCTGTCGCAGCGCGTGAGAACGTCGACCCGAGCCTGGTGCCCGTCGACGCCGTGACGGGATCGGGATCGGGCATCGATCCCGACATCAGTCCCGCCTACGCGGCGTTGCAGATTCCACGGGTGGCCGAGGTGAACGGCCTGAGCGTCACCGACGTTCGAGCACTCGTCAACGACTACACGCACGGTCCGCAGTACGGTGTACTCGGGGCGGCTGTGGTGAACGTTCCGCAGCTCAACGTCGCTCTCGGACTGACTGCGCCGCACTGCAGCCCGGACTAGGAGACGTGCATGGACCAGGAATCCCGCGGGGAGCTGCGGATTTATCTGGGTGCTGCGCCTGGCGTCGGCAAGACGTACGCGATGCTGGGTGAGGCTCGTCGCCGCCTGGACAGGGGATGCGACGTCGTGGCGGCTCTCGTCGAGACACACGGGCGCGCGGTGACGGAGGCGGCGCTCGACGGCATCGAAGTCGTCCCGCCGACCGAGATTCCCTACCGCGGCACCGTCGGACGCGAACTCGATCTGGATGCCGTGCTGGCGCGTCGGCCGGATCTCGTTCTGGTCGACGAGCTCGCGCACACCAACACGCCGGGCTCACGGAACACGAAGCGTTGGCAGGACGTCGAAGTGTTGCTCGACGCGGGTCTGGACGTCGTGTCGACCCTGAACGTGCAGCACCTCGAGTCGCTCAACGACGTCGTCCAGCAGATCACCGGTGTCGTGCAGCGAGAAACGGTCCCGGACAACGTCGTTCGTGCGGCAGCGCAGGTGGAGCTCGTCGACATCACGCCGGAAGCGTTGCGCAGCAGGATGTCCCACGGGAACATCTACAGCGCCGAGAAGATCGACGCCGCGTTGGACAACTACTTCCGGCGCGGCAATCTGACGGCGCTGCGCGAGCTGGCGTTGCTGTGGATCGCCGATCAGGTCGACGCGGCGCTCGTGAAATACCGGACCGACGAACACATCACCGACACGTGGGAAGCGCGCGAGCGAGTCGTCGTCGCGGTGACGGGTGGGCCGGAGTCGGAGACGCTGGTGCGTCGCGCAAGTCGTGTCGCGTCTCGGTCCAGCGCCGAGCTCATGGTGGTGCACGTCGTGCGCGGCGACGGCCTCGCGGGGGTGTCCGCGCCGCAGATGGGGGCTGTCCGCACCTTGGCGACGGCCGTCGGCGCGAGCATGCACAGTGTCGTCGGCGACGACGTCCCGACGACGCTGCTGGAATTCGCGCGGGGCGTCAACGCGACGCAGTTGGTCATCGGCACTTCGCGACGGTCTCGGTTCGCTCGAATCGTCGACGAAGGCATCGGATCGTCCGTCGTGCAGAACTCCGGAACCATCGACGTGCACATGGTGACGCACGGCGAGACCGGGTTTCGACGACGACGTCTGCGCGTCCATGCGGATTCCCGTGCGCGACGGATGCTGTCGTGGGTCGCTGCGGTGGCCGTTCCCTGTGTCGCCGCTGCCGTACTCGCGATCGTCGACCCGCAGTTCGACTCGAGCGGTGAGAGCGCGCTGTTCTTCATGGTCGTGTTGTGCGTGGCTCTCCTCGGAGGGGTTGCGCCCGCGGCACTGTCGGCTCTGATCGCAGGATTTCTGCTCAACTTCTTCTTCACCGCTCCGCGACACAGCTTCGCGGTCGCCGAGCCCGAGAACTTCGTCGTGACGGTCGTGCTGCTGATAGTCGCCGTCGCCGTCGCGGTTCTGGTGGACACCGCATCGAGACGTGCCAGGGAGGCACGACGCGCGTCGCGCGAGGCCGAGCTGTTGACGTTGTTCGCCGGCTCCGTGCTGCGCGGTGCAGATCTCGACGCCTTGCTCGAGCGCGTCCGGGAGACGTACGGGCAGCGGTCGGTGTCGTTGATCGAAGTGTCCACCGGTGACACGGTCGGTAGCGTCGGGGATGTGCCTGCGCCGACCGTCGAACACGCCGATACGCGAATCGATGCGCCCGCCGGTGATTTCACGATGGTGCTCGCGGGGGCCCGCACCCGTGCGCGTGACCGACGCGTGCTGACGGCCGTCGCCAATCAGGCGGCCGGGTTGGTACGACAGGCGAGACTGACCGAGGAGGCCAGCCGTGCCAGTGCGTTGGCCGAGGCGGACGTGCTGCGGCGAGCGCTGCTGTCGGCCGTCAGCCACGATCTGCGGACGCCTCTGGCCGCGGTCAAAGCCGCGTCGTCGTCGCTGCGCAGCACCGACATCGAGTTCTCTCCCGAGGACACCGCCGAACTGCTCGCCACCATCGACGAATCGGCCGATCAACTGACCGCGCTCGTCGGCAACCTCCTGGACTCGTCGCGCTTGCAGGCCGGCGTCGTTCGACCGACCCTGCAGCCGGTGTACGTCGAGGATGCCGTCCATCGGTCGCTCGTCGGATCGTCGGCTCCGGTCGGGCGGGTACATATCGACGTGGGCGACGTCGAAGTACTCGCAGACGTGGGGCTGCTCGAACGGGTGCTGGCCAATCTCGTCGACAACAGCGCGCGTCATGCGCCCGACAGCGACATCCGGATCAGCGCCACGCGCGCGGGCGAGCGTGCGTCGATCACGGTCTCCGACGGCGGCCCCGGAATCGCGGAAGGATCGGAGAGCACCATGTTCGACGCGTTCCAGCGACTCGGCGACCGCAACAACGCGGTCGGAGTCGGGCTCGGACTGTCCGTCGTCAAGGGTTTCGCCGAGGCCATGGGCGGGTCGGTCGTCGCCTCGGGCACCGCGGGCGGCGGGCTCACGATGACCGTCGAGTTGGGGGCGGTGATCCGATGACGGCAGCGAGGACTCGCGTGCTCGTCGTCGACGACGAGCCGCAGATCGTGCGCGCTCTCCGCATCAACCTGCAGGTCAGAGGCTACGAGCTTGCCGTCGCGACGTCGGGAGCCGAGGCGTTGCGTGCGGCGGCCGATTTCCATCCCGAGATCGTCGTTCTGGATCTCGGGCTACCCGACATCGACGGTATCGACGTCATCGGCGGCCTGCGGGGATGGACGGACGTGCCGATCGTCGTGTTGTCGGCGCGGACCGACTCGGCCGACATCGTCGACGCTCTCGACGCCGGTGCCGACGATTTCGTCACCAAACCGTTCGGGATGGACGTGCTGCTCGCGCGCCTCAGAGCGGCGGGGAGGCGTGGTCCGCATGCGACCGAGAACGCCGTCGTCGTGACCGACGCGTTCACCGTCGACCTGTCGGCGAAAACGGTCACCCGGCACGGGGAGAACGTCCACCTGACCCGCACCGAATGGGGTGTGCTCGAACTCCTGGCCCGCAACCGCGGAAAACTGGTGTCGCAGAGAGAAATTCTCCAAGCGGTGTGGGGTCCGCGGCACGAACGCGAAACCCATTATCTGCGAATTTATCTCGGACAGCTCAGACAGAAGCTGGAGGACGACCCGTCGCACCCGAAGCATCTGCTCACCGAGACGGGCATGGGATATCGGTTGCAGTAGTGCGGCTACTAGTTACCCAGCACGACACCCTCACGACGCGGATCCGCACCACCGGTCCACCCGGTATCGGTGCGCTGCAGCGCGCTCAGGCCGCTGGACTGGTCGGCGACGGACACGTCGTGGCCCATCGCGTCGAGTTGCTTCACGACGGGATCCTCCGGCCCCCGCACGTTCGGATGCTCACCGCCGTAGTTCGTGGCGGGCGAGTTGGCGGCACCGAAGTCGACCATCGACACGGCCTGTTGAGGGTTCATCCCCCAATCGAGCATGCCCACAAGCGTTTTGACGACGAACTGAATGATGACCGATCCGCCGGGAGAGCCCGTCACGATCGCCAGATCGCCCCGTGAGCCGTCGGTGTTCCGGTCGAACACCAGCGTCGGCGCCATCGAACTGCGGGGACGCTTTCCCGGTTCGACGCGGTTGGCCAGCGGTGTCCCATCCGGTGATGCCGGCTCGGCCGAGAAATCCGTGAGCTGGTTGTTCAGCAGGAAGCCGTCGACCATGTGGAACGAACCGAACGCCGACTCGACCGTCGTCGTCATCGACGCGGCGTTACCGTAGCGGTCGACGACGGAGATGTGGCTGGTTCCGTGTTCGGGATCGGTCGACGACGCGAATTCCACGGGCCCGAAGTCGCCGTGCTGTGCCGTTCCCATGCTGCGCTGCGGATCGATGATCCCTGCCCGCTCGCTCAGGTACTCCGGGTCCAGCAGCGCATCCGGTGATCCCCCGGGAAGTGGCACGAAGTCTGGATCGGCGACGTAGAAATCCCTGTCCGCGTACGCAAGTCGCTCGGCTTCGGAGATCAGGTGCACACCCTCCGCCGTGGGCTTCCCGCCGTTCGCATCCATGTCGGTCGGTGCGTACTCGGCCAGATCGAAGTTGGACAGAATCCCCATCGCCGACGCGACCGCGATCCCACCGGACGACGGCCCGGGCATTCCGCAGATGTCGTGGTCCCGGTACTGCGTGCAGACGGCGGTACGGGTCTTGGCCTCGTATCCCGCGAGGTCCTCCAGCGTGATCTGCCCTGGTGTGCGGCCTGCCGAGGTGTCGGCGGTGGCGTCGACGATCGCGTCCGCGATGTCGCCGGTGTAGAACGCGTCGGCGCCACCGTCCGCGATGGAGGACAACGTCTTCGACATCGCCGGGTTGTTCAGCAGGGTGCCCTCGGACTTCGGTGCGCCGTCCGGCAGCAGGAAGTAGTCCTTCGATTCCGGGTCGAGCGCCAGCTTCGCGGCGGAGTCGGCAATCGACTGCGCCATACGTGGGCTGATCGCGAACCCGTTGTCTGCCAACTGCACAGCCGGCTGGAACAAATCGGACCAGTCCTGCGTCCCGTGATCGGTGTGTGCCTGCTCGAGCATCCGGAGCACCCCGGGCACGCCGATCGATCGGCCACTCGATCGTGCATCGGGTTGCGGCGGGGTGCGGTCGACGTCGTCGATGTAGCGCAGGTAGTCGCCGGTGGCGCTCGCGGGCGCCACCTCCCGACCGTCGTACGCCTGTACCTCGCGAGATTTCGCGTCGTAGTACATCAGGAACGCGCCGCCCCCGATGCCCGACGACTGCGGCTCGACGAGCCCGAGCACGGTCTGCGCGACGATGAGCGCGTCGGCAGCGGTACCGCCGTCGCGCAGGACCTCGCACGCGGCCTCGGTCGAGATCGGATTGGCCGTCGACACCGCGTAGTCGCGGGTGTCGACCGGTGTCATCCCCGATCGGTACCCGGTCGCGATCTCCGGGTTCGTCGAGATGTCACCGCCGGAACTGCCGCCCGCCGACGTGCTCTGGGCTGCGGTGATGTCACCAGCCGCGCACGACGCGGATTCGGTCTCCTCGTTACTGCAGGCAGTGACCGGTAACAGGACGAGTGCGCAGAGCGCCACGGTGATTCGTCTCGAACGCATCGACCGACGCTAACACCGGTGCGCCGTCCTCGTAGTTGTTCCACTCCGGGTCGGCGTCGAGTACGGCGATTCCACGGTTGCTGAACGGTTGCTGGAGGAGCTTTCGGCCCCGTGTGGAACGCGTTGCATTCGGTCGACCAGCAGGGCGGTAAAATCGTCACCCATGAGCGATGTGTCAGAGGACGTGCCGGGGCAGGTACGTGCCATGGTGGGACAGAGCTACCGGATCGACGACGTCTACGAGGTCGGCAAAGCGAAGGTCGCCGAGTTCGCACGTGCCGTACAGAATTTTCATCCGGCCCACTTCGACGTGAACGCAGCCGCGGAACTCGGTCACCACGATCTCGTCGCTCCGCCCACCTTCATGGCGCTCGTCGGATTCGTCGCACAGCGTCGGCTGTTCGAAGAGACCCTCAGCTGCTACGCCATGCCGCAGATCCTGCAGGTCGATCAGAAGTTCGCCTTCCACCGGCCGCTGCGCGCAGGTGATCGCCTGAGCTGCGAGGTGTCCATCGTCTCGGCGCGCAAGGTTGCCGGCACCGATCTGATCGTCGTCGAGAACGACATCTTCGACCAACGTGACCAGCCGGTCATGACGGCGACGACGACCATCGCAGCCAGCACCGACATCCAGGCACCCGACGAGTTCATGGACGTCGTGGAGAAGATCATGATGGCCGGTACGGTCGCGGTTCCGGCCATCTGACGGTATTTTCCCGTGGCGTGAAGCGTGCGCCGCTGGAGTCCGGTCCCGACGAGATGCGCCGACGATGGGCGCTCTGTTCCGCGTTGACGGCAGCACAGGGTCGGCCGGACCACTGCTGTGCGCGTGATCGCACCTGGCACTACGACGACGGCGGCGGCAACTGGGCCGACGTCCGGATACTCGACGAGGGACGGGCGGTCCTCGTCGGCCACGACCACGAGTACAGCGACACCTACTACGCCGGAGCAGCACCGTACTTCGGTGAGCCCGAAACCGATCTTCTCGCGGACACTCCCGCGTGGTGGCGGGACGCGATCGAGGACTACCTCGCCGACATCGAGCGGAACGGCATGTGGATCGGGTTCGTGTACGGCTTCGACGGCGGGGTATGGACGCGCGCCGACTACACCCTCTCCGACGGCTTCGAATCCCTTGCTCTTCCGACGGTCACGCACGACGCGACGGCGCGTCATCTGACCGAATTCCTCCAGCACATCGCGCGTGACCAGGGCATGTCCGCCGACGTCGATCCCCAGGCCGTAGCAGCGGCGATCGCGGCAGGCGCCGACGTGTCCGCGGACCAGCTGCGCACGCTGTTCGGCGCGCGGCAGCTCGACGTCGCGGCCGGAGTCGAGGCGGCGCGAGCGTTTCGATGACATCGTCAACCGAGGGTTGACGATCGGGAATCGTCAACTTATGGTTGACGCATGACCGAACCCACGAAACTCAACGTCCCCGTCCGTCTCGACGACCTCATCGAGGGCATCAAGAAGGTGCACACCGATGCGCTCGACCAATTGTCCGACGCGGTTCTCGCGGCGGACGCACTCGGCGACCTCGCCGATCACCTGATCGGGCACTTCGTCGATCAGGCACGCCGCTCCGGTGCGTCGTGGACCGACATCGGCCGCAGCATGGGCGTCTCGAAGCAGGCTGCTCAGAAACGGTTCGTGCCCAAGGGTTCCGACTCCGACCTCGACGCGAACCAGGGGTTCAACCGTTTCACTCCGCGTGCTCGGGGCGTCGTGGTGGGGTCGCAGAACGAAGCGCACTCCGCCAAGAACGCAGAGATCTCCCCGGCGCACATCGTCCTCGGCCTCCTGAGTGAGAAGGAGGGCATTGCAGCGCGAATCCTGTTGACGGACAACCGGACCGAGCAGTACGTGCGTGACGCGGCCGCGGCGGTGTTACCGAAGGCCGTCGCGGAATCCCCCGCTCTGATCCCGTTCGACGCCGACGCGAAGAAGGTCCTCGAGTTGACGTTCCGCGAAGCGCTTCGTATGGGGCACAACTACGTCGGCACCGAGCACATTCTTCTGGCTCTACTCGAACACGAGGACGGAACAGGGTTGCTGACCGATCTCGGCCTCGACAAGTCCTCCGTCGAGCAGCAGGTTGCCGAATTTCTGTCGCAGTTCGACTGATCATCGACGCGGCGGCGAGATGCCCGCCGTCACGTTGTCGACGAGTGCATCGACGAAGTCGAAGTCCAACGGCAGGGTCGGAAGCAACAACCTCAAATAGCAAGCGCCCCACAGTTCGTCGATGACGACGTCGAGGTCGATGCCGTTCGCGATCTGTCCCACGCGTCGGGCGGCTTGGAGGCGTCCCACCATTCGCGTTCGACGCGGACCGGCGTACGAGCGGATGAACTCGTCGGCGAGAGCGGGGTCGCTCTGTGCCGCGCCGATCAACTCCGCGACGATATGTCCTGACCGTTCCGCGGTCAGTAGTGAAACGAACGACCGCAGTTGGGTTTTCAGGTCGGCGGAGATGTCACCGGTGTCCTCGAACGACACGACGTCGTCGACGACGCTCGAATAGGCCTCGTACGCCAGCGCGCCAGGCGACGGCCACCATTTGTAGAGCGTCATCTTGCTGGTGCCGGCCTGCGCGGCCACCTTGTCGAAAGTAATTGCTGCGAAACCGCTTTCGAACAAGCGATCGGCGGCGGCCTTCAGAACGGCGGCACGTACCTCTCCGGCGGGCCGTCGTCCGCGGCCTGGCCGGAGGGACGTCGGCCGGTCCTTCACACCTACCCCTTCGGATGGTCCTACGTGGTCGAAGGGTACACGACGGCCTGATCGGAGTCGCGGATTCGTGATGCGAACAGGCACGCACCTGCGGCGATGATCGCACCGGCGAGCATGGCGATCACCATCGGAATGGCAGTGTGCTCACCGCCGAGACCCACCAACGGCGACACCACGGCGGCCAAACCGAACTGTAGCGCACCGAGAACTGCTGATCCGGTGCCTGCCAGGTGTGGAACCTGTGCGACCGCAAGGCTTGTCGCGTTCGCGAACACGAAGCCCAGGCTCACGAGCGTCGAGAAGAGCAGTACGAGCGTCGGCCACAGGCTGATTCCGATCAGAACGAGGATCATCAGCGCAGCCGTCGTCACGACGATGGCGCAGATGCCTCCGGTCATCATGCGATGCAACGACATCCGATCCGCCAGTTTTGCTGTGATCGCACTGCCGATCATGAGGCCGAGAGCGTTGACGGCGAACGCCGCCGAATACTGTCCTGCGCTGAGCCCCAGCATGTTCTGCAGTACGAACGGCGATGCCGAGATGTAGGCGAACATGACGCTGAACGCGAACGTGAACGTCAGCGTGTACCCGACGTAACGGGGATTGCGGAGTACGGATCCGATGCCGGTGATCATGTCGGTGAGACCGCCACCGCGTCGGGCATGCGGGTGGAGCGACTCGGGGACGAACGCAATCGCGGAGACCAGCATCAACGCCGTCAGGCCGGTGATGATCCAGAAGACGCCGCGCCATCCGATCGAATCGACGACGGCGCCGCCGATGAGCGGTGCGATGACGGGCGCGACGCCGCCGATGATCATCATGAGCCCGAACAGCTTCGCGGAGCGACTGCCTTCGGTGCGATCGGCGATGATGGCCCGTGACAACACGACGCCTGCAGCGCCGGCGAAACCTTGTACGAACCGCGCGCCGATCAGAAAATCGATCGACGGCGCGAGGGCGCAAGCCGTGCCCGCGACCAGGCAGACTGCCGATCCGACGATGAGCGGCACCCGTCGACCCAGTTTGTCCGACAGGGGGCCGATGACGAGTTGACCGAGCGCGAGACCGATCAGGAACGTCGTCAGCGTCAGCTGAATGCTGCTCGCCGACGTCGACAGTTCCTCGGCCATCGCGGGAAATCCGGGCAGGTACATGTCGGTGGCCAACGGCGGAATGGCCGTCAGCAGCGCGAGAACGCAGACGAGAAGTCCGCTCGGAGGCGTGAGGGTTTTCGGTGCGGTCTGAGTCGTACTCATGGGCAGGCAGGGTCCGTTCGACGTAACTGGGATAGTCGAACAATAGCATATAAATTTATATGTATTATGGTCGTGTGACTTCTCCGCGAACGCCAGGGCCCGACGCTCTCGCCTCGGTGCTGCACGATTTGAGCTGGACTGTTCAACGGCTCGATCCCGTCGAGGACCTGGGGATCGAACGTATACCCGCGCCGGAGTTGACAATCCTCAAGGAGGTCGACCGAAGCCCTGGTATAGGGATCACGGCGCTGGCCGAGCTGCTGGCGATGCAGCAGTCGAATGTCAGTGCGGCAGTGAAGAGTCTGGTGCAGAGGGGCCTCCTCGCGCGCACGCCGTCGCCCGAAGATCGGCGGGTCGCGCAGCTGAACGTCACCGAGCAGATGGTGCGTAACCGCACGAAGATCGAGGCGGCATGGTCGTCGCGCATTACCGAGGCGCTCGCGCACCTACCCGAAGATGCTGCTGCGCAGCTCGTTTCGGCAGCGCCTGCACTGGAACTGCTGATGAACGAGCTGCGCGAGCCCGGCCGCTAGCGGGATGTGGCAGCGAGTGCCGAACGGACGTCTTCTTCGATGAAGCTGGCGACGATACCGCCCGCTGCGCGGACTCCTGCTGCGGCAGAGCCGATCACGTTCTCCATCGGCGCCGCGACGTTGCCCGCTGCGAACACGCCGGGGACCGAGGTGTTCCCGGCCTGATCGGTGGCGACGTACGACGCGCCCATCGGCTTGTCGCCCATCGTCATCTCGGTGACCTCGAGGCCGAGACTCACCAGAATGTCCGCGTTGGCCTCGAACTCGGGCTTGGTGACGACTGCCTGCACCGGAACGGTGGTGCCGTCGGCCAATGTGACTCCGGCGAGCGTGTCGTCGTCGAGTGCGAGGCGCGCGATCTCACCCTTCACTACGGTCACGCCGAGGGCCGCCAGTTTGGCCGATTCCTCTGCGGTGGGCTCGAATTGGTTCGTGAACAGCACGACGTCGTCGACCCACTGCCTCCACATCATTGCCTGATGCGCCGCGAACGCGCTGCCGATGATGCCGACGGTCTGCTCGCGAACTTCCCAGCCGTGACAGAACGGGCAATGCAGAACGCTACGTCCCCATTGCTCTGCGAGTCCCTCGATGTCGGGCAGCACGTCGGTGAGACCGGTGGTGACGAGGAGGCGTCGCGCAGTGACCGCGGTGCCGTCGGACAGGTCGACCGTGAAGTGCGGATCGGTGTGCTCGTCGGACTTCGATGCGGACAGCACCGAACCGGCCTTGATCACGACGCCGTAGGACTGTGCCTCGTCGCGGCCTCTGGCCAGCAGGTCGAGGGGCCGTATGCCTTCGAGGCCGAGGTAGTTGTGGGCGTGGTCGGCCGGTGCGTTGCGCGGCTGACCTGCGTCCACGACGAGCACCCGCTTGCGCGCCCGCCCGAGCGTCACCGCTCCTGCAAGGCCTGCGGCGCCGCCGCCGATGATGATCACGTCGTACTCGGGTTTCGATGTCATGTTCCCACTGTGACCCACTGTTCCGTTTATGGCAAGTAACTTTGCCGGATTGGCAAAATGGACAACTCGAGAGGGTCGGGCCTTGACCTCGACAAAGGTTGAGGTCGCAGGCTGGGGTCATGACAGCGACCTACGACGAGTTACCGGCGCTCATGACCAGAATGACCGGCGACGAAAAGCATGATGCCAGCGCCACATCCACGCTCGACGTCATCTGGGTTCTCTATTCGGACGTGCTCCGCGTCGACCCGAGCGATCTGGACGACCCGGACCGTGACCGATTCTTTCTGTCCAAGGGTCACGGGCCGATGGCGTACTACGCGGTGCTCGCCGCACACGGGTTCCTGACGCCGACGCAGCTGGACACGTTCGGCGACTTCGACTCGATTCTCGGATATCACCCGGATCGCACCCTCGTGCCCGGCGTCGAGATCTCGTCGGGCTCGCTCGGTCACGGGCTCGGCCTGGCCGCGGGAACCGCTCTCGCTCTGGCGCTGCGCGGGAGTGACGCGCGCGTGTTCGTCCTGCTCGGCGATGCGGAACTGGACGAGGGCAGCAACATCGAAGCCATCCAGTTCGCCGGCCGTCGCGGTCTGACGAATCTGACCGCCGTGGTGATCGACAACGACTCCGCGGGGCTCGGGTGGCCCGGCGGTATCGCACGCCGGTTCGCGGTCGAGGGATGGGTGGTCGACGACGTGGACGGCCGAGATCATCGACGACTGCACCGTGCGCTCACCGCCCGAGACGGGGACATGCCTCATGCCGTCGTCGCCCACGTGGAGAAGAAGGGGTAGACCATGACGACATCGATTGCCGCATCGACCGATCAGCGTGAGCGCTTCTACCGGCTTGTTCCGGAGCTGCTGGCCGAAGACGATCGGCTCGCGCTGGTGCTCGCCGAGATCGGCGTCGGATACGTCGACCCGTTCCTGACGGACGACGTTCGGGCGCGAGTGGTGAATGTCGGTATCCGCGAACAACTTTCGATTTCCCTGGCGGGCGGTATGGCGCTGGCCGGGATGCGGCCCATCGTGCACACGTTTCCGCCGTTCCTTGTCGAGCGACCTTTCGAGCAGGTGAAGCTCGATCTCGGCCATCAAGGCGTCGGCGCCGTACTCGTCAGTGCGGGCGGTTCGTACGGCATGGCGTCCGGTGGGCAGACGCATTTCGGCCATCGCGACGTCGCGGTGCTCGACACCCTGGATGGGTGGACGATCGACGTCCCCGGCACGGCCGACGAGGCGGAGGATGCGCTGCGTCGAGCGGTTCGATCGGATGACCGCGTCTATCTGCGGCTCGACAGCACATCCAATCGCCGACGCTACTCCGACGGCCCCGGCTTCACTGTGCTCCGGCGAGGCAGCTCGGGGACGGTCGTCGCGGTGGGACCGATGGCGGACAACACGCTCGATGCCGTCGAACTCCGAGACGTCACGGTTCTGTACGCCGACACCGTTCGGCCGTTCGACGCGGCAACCCTCGTGTCCACGCTGACGCATCCCGACGTGGCGATCGTGGAGCCGTATCTGGCGGGGACGTCGGTGCCGTACGTGTCCGACGCGTTGTCCCACGTCCCCCACCGAGTACTCGGCCTGGGTGTGGGGCGGAAGGAACTGCGCCGATACGGCTCGCCGAAAAACCATGAACGGGCACATGGACTCGATGTTGACGGTCTCCGGAACTCGCTGGACGGATTCTTCGGATCCACGCCCCGTTTCGGGGGCTGAAACAGGACGGTTCGGCATCGAATGTCCAGGTCAACCGACCTGGATCGCCTTGAAACACGTGCTGTGGTGTTGTTCACTGGTCGGGTACGGAAGAGGTCGTACGAACAGTGGTCGGGGGACGATGAACAGAGCAGTCGAGCATTCGTGGCACGAGAACACGTGGCGCGACGGGGACACCGTTGTCGCCGTCCGCGATCTGGGCAAACGATCGTGGTGCAGTGGCGTACCGGCGGGTTCGGTAGGTGTCGTCGTCGACATCGACTGGCTCGGAGACCTACGCGTGGTGTTCACCATCGACGACTGGCTCGCGGGCCGGACCATGGTGGAGAAGGTGGTTCCCGTGTGCGACGTTCGTCAGGTTCGCCCGTACGAACGTCGCCTCTCGGAAGCGTGAGTTCTACTCGGTTTTGGTAGCAGGGCCGTCGGGCGTCGCGCCGCCTTCGCCGGACCAATCTCCGGAATCGGTTCCTTCCGCGGGATCGGATTGAACGTCTGATTCGGCGGTGTCCGCGCCTTGCTCGGTGTCCACCGTGCTGGGATCGGCCGAGTCCGCCTGCTCGTCGGGATGCGTGTGATCGGTGTCGGTCATGTCCGGCACATACCCAAGAAATTCGATTGTCAACCGGCGACGACGCCGCGCAACCGCTCGGTGTCTGCGGCCGTCCATCCCTCGGGCTGCAGAATTGCGGCCCAGAGGTCGACGGCGTCCTCGCCGTAGTTGTGTCCGTGCCCCTGGGGGACGTCCGTGGAGAACACCATGTCGAACGTCGTCTGCCAGAACGTGACGAACGGGAACCACCGAACTCCTGGGTCGACGTCGTAGCCGCGCGGTTCTCGCAACCAATCAGGTTGATGCAGAACGAGGTTCGGTGACCACCAGGTGATGGGGTCCGACGCATGCTGCCAATAGACGACGCGCGGGTTCGCCCACGGTGTACCGATGTCCAGATCGGCAGGCCGGCCGGCGAATCGAACGTGCTGGCCGTCGGCGACGACGGGAAGAATCTCCCGCGATCCGGGGTCGCGATCTGCGGTGATCTGCGACCACTGCTCCGTGAAGTTCGGGCTGCCGACCCAAAGTGTGCCGTCGGTCCGTGCGACCATGTCCCGGGCACCGCCGAACGCATCCTGACCGCCGTACGAACCGAGGCTCTCGCCGAATGCGACCAACCTGGGACGTGCGTCTTCCGAGAGTTCGGCGACGGCATCGTAGACGCGGTCGAACAACGCGCGCCCCGCCTCGCGCGGTGAATCGCGATCGACGAGAAAGGCAATGGGACTCGGCAGGAACGAGTACTGCATCGACGCGATTGCAGTATCGCCGCCGTACATGTACTCGAGCGACCCGGCGACGGATTCGTTGACCCAGCCGCGGCCCGTCGTCGTCGCGACGGCTAACACTGCGCGGTCGAATGCCCCCGTTCGTTTCAGTTCTGCGACGACTCTGTCTGCGGCGTCGGCTATCGAATCGGCCTCTGCAGCACCGACGTAGGCGCGAATCGGAGTCAGGGCCGCAGTGCCGGTGAACTTCTCGATGTCCTCCGCCGACGGTCCCGACGACACGAACCGCCGTCCCTCCTTGCCGAGCGAATCCCAGTCCTCGTTCGATTGGGGTGAACCAGACTTCTCCGGCGCCGTGGGTTGTTCGACGCCGGGGTGGTTGGCCTCGTCGGAAATCTTGGACGCGCTCGTGATGGAGGCGATGAGGACATTGTCGACGACTCCGTTCAGGACGAGCAGTGTCAGCAGCGCCACGGCCGCCACACCGATCACCTTGGCGATCGGGATGGGTACGAAACGGGTG
This sequence comes from Rhodococcus sp. B10, assembly GCF_011770055.1. Lineage (NCBI taxonomy): Bacteria > Bacillati > Actinomycetota > Actinomycetes > Mycobacteriales > Nocardiaceae > Rhodococcus > Rhodococcus sp. B10. Next base: position 36,467 of record NZ_JAAFYV010000016.1, read on the forward strand.
CACAGCGCAACAAGTTTCCGGGCGCACCAGCGTAATCCGCGCGCGAATGCCAGCAAGAGCGTCGAGACGGCGACTGCCACCAGCAGAACGCCGAGATACAGGGCCCGCGCCGGATCGTCGATCTCGACGAGCTTCCGGACTATTTCCTGCCACCACGATCCGAGAACGAGGAACAGCGGAACGACGACGGCCGCGGTCGCGCCGAGTAGCCACCATCCGGTACGTTTCGTCCCGTCCGACCACCGGGGTTTCAACCCGCATGCACGTCCGATCCAGATCAGCAGGCAGCCGAGCCCGTAGCCTGTCGCCACACTGATTCCGGTGGCGACGCCCTGGAGGTACCAGACACGGGGTAGCAGAGACGGCGTCATGGAGAACGTGAAGAACACGACTGCGAGGAACAGCGCGGCAGGTTCGAGCCGTGCGAAGTACCGCCGCAGGGTACGCATCGTCACATAGTAATGTTCAGACGTCGGTCGAAACTCCGATGTGGTCGAAATACCGTCGCGCCGAGCGGAACACCGCGTCGTGCGCGTCGCGAGTGATGATCCGGTTCCACCAGGCTCCGTAGAGCGAGCCGAAGTCGAAGGGACGCACGAGCTCGACGGCACGCCGAATCGTGTCCGGATGCTCGGGGATCAGATTGGGGTAGCTGTACATGAAGCCGACCCACCGACGGTCGGCGACGACGGTGAAGATGTCGCCGGCGCACAGCGCACCTCGGCCGTCGATGCCGTCGGCCCAGTGCATGACGGTGCCGCCGGCGAAGTGGACACCCGCGTTGATCAGAGTGAGTCCGGGGAGGATTTCTCTCGCGTCTCCCGACCACAGGACCACGTTGTCGCGGCGGGGCACCCATGGCGCGTCGCGCTCGTGCACGTAGATGGGGGCGTCGCCGAACGCGCGACTCCACTCGACCATGGAGCTGTAGTAGTGCGGGTGCGACAACGCGATGGCGGAGATGCCGCCGAGTTCGGTGACCCGCTGCACGGCCGCGTCGTCGATGTACGAGATCGAGTCCCACAGCACGTTTCCGCCGGGGCCGGGAATCAACAGCGCGCGCTGGCCGATGGCGAAGTCGGGTGCCGTCGCCAGCCCCCACAACCCGGGAACTTCCTCGTGGATGTCGACGGTGTACCCGTCGCGCCGCAGCTCTGCGAGGGACGTCCACTGCTGGCCGTCGTAGCCGACGTATTGCCGCTCGTCCTCGCAGATCGGGCACTGCGCACGGTCGGCGTCCAGCGGATACTGGACGCCGCACGTGACGCAGATGGGGAGATCGTTCCCCATGATCGCTCCGATATCAGAGACCGAAGGGGAGAACTCCCGGAGCCAGCTCGAAGCCGCTGCTGCCGGCCGAGATGGATCCGACGCTGCCGAGGATGAGGTTGATGAAGTTCGTGATCATGCGGAGGTAGTCCTTACGTTACGTGTGCGGTGAACCTGGTCGAGGGTACCGGCGCCGTCGTCGAATGGGCAGCCCGTGTTGCCTGTGACTTGGCTGCGAATCCGTGCCACGCGTTCTCCGCGCGCGTTCCAGCGGCAGCGCAGGTTGCACCGTGCGCGTTCGCTGCAACCTGCGCGGTGGTGCCAATTCGCATCGGTAGCCTGGGAGAATCATGCGTCGCGCAGCGGTAGGACTTCTGGCAGGACTCGTACTGGTCGGATGCAGTGCCGAGCAGGAATCGGGCGCGTCGGCCCCGACCCCTCCGGCGATCGACTACGTCGCACTCGGAGATTCCGCTGCGTCGGGACCTCTCATTCCGAATTCGACCGGGACGCCCGGCTGCTTGCAATCCGATGCGAACTATCCCCATGTTCTGGCTCGGCTGATCGATGCGGCGACGTTCGTCGACGTGTCCTGCTCGGGTGCGCGGTCGGAGAACATCACGGTCACCCCGCAGCAGACCAACAGCGGTTCGATCCCGATTCAGCTCCACGCCCTGTCCCAGGACACGGACCTCGTCACGATCACCATCGGCGGTAACGACGTCGACCTGGTCGCGGCCGCGCGCGGATGCGTGAACTTCTCTCCCGAGCCGAACGGGGAGTCGTGCGCCGACGCGCTCACGGCAGGCGGCAACGACCGCATCGCCGACGCCATCGCCGCTGCCGCACCGAAGTGGGGTGACGTGCTGGACGCGATCGCCGACCGAGCTCCGAATGCGGAGATCGTCGTCGTCGGCTACGGCACGTACGTCCAGCCCGGTGGTTGTTACGGCACCCAGCCCGTGTGGGCGCGGGATGCGGACTACCTGCAGGCGAGCGTCGATCGATTGAACGACGCCCTCGCCGCCAAGGCCCGGTCTCACGACGCGGAATTCGTCGACGTCCGGCCCGTCAGCGTGGGTCACGACGCGTGTGCGGCTCCCGATCAGCGCTATCTCGAAGGCGTCGTGCCGGCGAATCCGGCTGCGCCCCTGCACCCCACCGCGGCAGGGATGGAGGCGTTCGCCCAGGTGATTGCGGCCATGCGCTGACGCACCCGTCCACGATCGTGAAACTGGCCCGATACAACGGGTCCGAACACTGTCATCGTCGATGGCATGGTGACGACGACTGCGGTGATGGGTGTGTTCGCTGTCGCGCTGGCGATGGTGCTCACTCCTGGGCCGAACATGGTGTATCTGGTGTCCCGCAGCATCTCTCAGGGCCGGAACGCGGGACTCGTGTCGCTCGGCGGCGTCGCGCTCGGGTTGGTGGTGTACGTGGTGGCCACCAACCTCGGTTTGGCGGCGGTGTTCGTTGCTGTTCCCGCGCTGTACACGGCCATCAAGATCGCCGGAGCGTGTTATCTGTTGTGGCTGGCCGTGTCGGCGATTCGAGGATCGACGACGGTCTTCGAAGTGTCGGGGCTGCAGCAGGATTCGAACCACCGATTGTTCACGATGGGGTTGGTGACGAATCTGCTGAACCCCAAGATGGCCGTCATGTACATCTCGATCATTCCGCAGTTCGTGAATCCTGCTGCCGGACATGTGTTCGTGCAGGGCGTCGTGCTCGGCGGAGTGCAGATTCTCGTCGCGGTGACGATCAATGCACTGATCGTGCTGGGCGCGGGCACGATCGCGCAGTTCCTGGCGGTCCGACCGACGTGGGCGCGGATTCAGCGGTACGTGATGGGAACGGTGCTCGGCCTCCTTGCCGTTCGTCTGTGCGCTGACGCACCCGTGCGTGCATAGTTGGCCTGGGCTACGACTTTCCGCGCACGGGTGCGAAGCGCCACCCACCGAACTCGGTGATGTCGACGCCCGCCTCCCCTGCCTCGTACGAGCAACCGAATCCGGTGACCCAGCGGCCGTCGGACAGTTCGACCGACGTCAGCCCCATCGGTGCAGGCAGCCCGGCGAGGAACGTTCCGAGGCCCGCCGCGGACATCCGATACAGCTCGCCCGCGATGGGTGCACCGAGACCGGAACCGTGCCGTACGAGACCGGGTTTGGGCGGGGTGGTGCCGAGATCGACGAGTCGATACGCGTCGGACGTGCGTACCTCGCCGACGAAGCGCGCACCGCGGTCGGTCAGCTGGTGATGAAGGGGGAAGCCCTCGAGATGCGCACCGACGACCAGTAGATCGACACCCTCGTCGACGAGAACGGGTGCAGCACAATCGGACACCCGCGCGGCGACGTCGACGGCCACCTGGTCGGCGAAGCCGGGCACGACGACCATGACGCCGAACGGATGACCCTCCGTCGTCGGTGCGCCCGGAACGGCGACGGCGGCCATGTCCAACAGGTTGCAGAAGTTGGTGAACGTGCCGAGCCGGCGGTTGATGCCAACCGGATCCGCCTGCACCGCAGCGATGGTCGGATGTTCGGTCGTCGTCGGTAGGAGCAATCCGTCGAACCCGTCGAGCAGTTCCGATGCCGTCCGCTTCGCGGAGGCGAGCACACCGAGTTCGTCGACGTAACGATGCGCAGCGGGCTGCGCGGCGTTCCGAACGATCTGTGCCACAGTCGGATCCGCGCTCTCCGGCTCACCCGAGAGGAATTCCCCGACCGCCGAGTAGCGCTGTGCGACGATCGCACCGTCGTACAGCAGGACGGCAGCGCCCAGCAGTACGGAGATGTCGACCTCGACGTAGCTGATGCCCTTCAGCGACGCGAGCGTCCGGTCGAACGCCTCGCGGTACTCGGGGCTGAGTGCCGCGAGATCCTCCGCGCGGGGAACCGCCAGACGGGGTGTCGGCGACGCGGCCAGTCGGACGTCGGCAGGCCAGGTCCGACTGCGTGGGTCCGACGCGTCGTAACCGGTCATGACACGTGTTGCGCGCGTGGCGGTTTCGAGATCCGATGCGAGTACGGTGACGCAGTCGTAGTCCGCGCATGCAGGCACCACGCCGGTCGTCGGGACGATGCCGAGCGTCGTCTTGATGCCGACGATTCCGTGGAACGCTGCCGGTACGCGTCCGGAACCTGCTGTGTCGGTGCCGATTCCGATGTCCACGATGCCGAGCGCCACGGCGGCCGCCGAGCCCGACGAGGATCCGCCCGACACCCGCTCGGGATCCCACGCGCACCGCACCGGACCGTACGGGCTGCGGGTGCCGACGAGACCGGTGGCGAACTGATCGAGATTCGTCTTCCCGAGAATCAGCGCGCCCTGCTGGACGAGTCGTGCGACGGCCGTTGCCGTCACCTCGGGCGTGTACGCGAACTCGGGGCATGCCGCGGTCGTCGGCAAGCCTGCGACGTCGACGTTGTCCTTGACCGCCACGAGCATCCCGGCCAGCGGCAGGGTCGGGTCGACGGCGGCTGCGTCGGCCAGCACGTCGTCCTCGGGCCGGAGTGTGATCCAGACTTCGGGACGGTCGACCTCGGCAATGCGCTTGTACGCCCGACGCACCTTCTCGGCGATCTCATGCTGCAGCATCGGTGCCGCCTTTCTTGGTGAATTCGCCCGCCGCGTGCCACGCCGCGCGCTCGGCGTCGAATGCGATGGACTGCGTCGCACGGAAACTGTCGATCGAATCCGCATGGGCCGCGAGGAACTGCTCGTGGTCGGCGAGCGAGAACTCGCCGTCGGCGATCTCGACACCGCCGTTCCCTCGCCCGGCCGCGGTGTCCGCGCGCAGATCCATCAGCTCTTCGGGTTCGACGGGGTACCAGGAGATTCGGTCGAAAAACCTCAGCAGCCAGGGACTCTCGTTCTCGAACGGGGCGCTCGTGCTGCGGTATCGGTGATTCCACACCTGCGTCGTACGGCCGACGAACTGGTAGCCGCCCGGCCCCTCCATGCCGTAGATGCACAGGTAGGCTCCGCCGATCCCGACGGCGTTCTCCGGTGTCCAGGTGCGTGCCGGGTTGTACTTGGTCGTGACGAGTCGGTGCCTCGGATCCAACGGAGTCGCGACGGGCGCACCCAGGTAGACGTCCCCGAGACCCAGCACCATGTACTCGGCTGCGAAGACGGTGTCGAAAACATCTGCGACAGTGTCCAATCCGTTCATACGCCGGATGAACTCGATGTTCCACGGGCACCACGGCGCGTCGGAACGAACGCCGTGCATGTAGCGCGCGATCGCTTCACGGGTGGACGGATCGTCCCACGACAGCGGCATCCGCACGTGACGCGACGGCACCACGAGTTCGGACGCGGCGGGCAGGTCGTCTTCGATCTCCGAGAGCAAACCCATCAGCGTCGAGATCGGGAGTACGTCGGGATCGACCTTGACCTGCAGCGAACGGATCCCCGGCGTGAGATCGATCAGGCCCTTCGGCGCGAGGGCCTCGACTCGCTGGTGCAGTGCATGCGCACGAGCACGTAATGTCAGGTCCAGCTTCATGTCTCCGTACTCCACGAGCACGTTGTCGTCACCGGAGCGCCGATACGTCACCGAGGTCTCCGCGTCGCGACGCGCGAGGACGCCGTCGTCGCCGTCGCCCCCACTCGAGAACACGACGGACATACTCGCGCGTCGCTGGACTCCGAGCGTGCCCAACGCGGCGGCGTGCGCCGCTCTGATCGGTACGAAGCGGACGGTGTCTCCCGCCTTCAACTGCCCGAGCTTCCAGCGTTCCGCGGCCACGGTCGTCACGGGGCAGACGAATCCGCCGAGACTCGGACCGTCCGGTCCGAGGAGAATCGGTGTGTCACCGGTGAAGTCGAGTGCGCCGACGCTGTAGGCGTTGTCGTGAATGTTCGACGGGTGCAGGCCGGCTTCTCCGCCGTCCTGTCGCGCCCACTCCGGCTTCGGTCCGATGAGGCGGACACCCGTGCGATCGGAGTTGAAGTGCACTTCGTACGACGTCGAGTACAGCGTGTCCATGTCGGCGCGGGTGAAGAACTCGGGTGCACCGTGCGGCCCTTCGGTGACGGCGATGTCCCATGTCGTCGTCAGGACAGGGCGGTGTTCCATCGGGATCGATCGGACGCGGTCGGCGTCGTCGGTGGCACCGGTGATCTCCAGAACGTCTCCCTCACCGAGGGTTCCGCCGCGGTGGCCTCCGAACTTGCCGAGCGTGAACGTCGATGCGCTCTCGAGGTACGGCTCGACGTCGATCGTTCCCTGGATCAGGACGTAGACGCGCAGGCCCGCGCCGTCGGTCATGCCGACGTCGAGGACGGCTCCGGCAGGAACGAGCACCGGACGCCACTGTGCGACCCGTACGCCGTCCACGCGTACCTGGGTGTCCGCACCCGTCACACAGACGTACGTGTCCGCGTCGAACGTCAACGCCGGACCGGCCATCGCGGATTCGAGACCCGGTGCGCCCTCGGGGTTTCCGAGGGCGACGTTGCCGAGGCGGAAGGACAGGTCGTCCATCGGTCCCGACGGCGGCACACCGACCTGCCAGTAGCCGACGCGTCCCGGCCAGTCCTGCACCGTCGTCAGCATGCCGGGGCGTACGACGGTCATCTTGGTACCGGTCATGGCCTGCTCACGATCATGCGGACCGACGTGGGGTCGAAACCGTTGCACGGGTTGTTGATCTGTGGGCAGTTCGAGACGAGGACGAGTGTGTCGATCTCGGCGCGCAGCGACAGCGACTTACCGGGGGCGGAAAGGCCGTCGACGATCCCGAGGGTGCCGTCGGCGTCGACGGGAACGTTCATGAAGAAGTTGATGTTGGACACCAAGTCTCGTTTGCCGAGGCCCCAATTGGCGCCCTCGATCAGGAAGTTCTCGACGCAGGCGTGCTGGTGCGCGGTGTGGTGTCCGTACCGCAGGGTGTTCGACTCCTGCGAGCAGGCGCCGCCGACGGTGTCGTGGTTGCCGACCTCGTCGTCGACGATGGTCATCAGCGCGGTGGAATCGTCGCTGCGCAGAACGGTCCCGGTGGTGAGGAACAGGTTCTTCTGGGCGACGACGGTCGCTGCCGCCGAGTAGCGAACGGCATGATCGTGCGCCGAGTACATCAACGTGTCGACGGCTTGGTTGCCGTGCAGGTCGACGATGGTGAGGATGTCACCGGCCGCGACGACGGCGGACCACGGTGCCCTGGCGTCGGCGATCTCGTCCAGGATCACGGTTCCGAGTGTCGTTGTCATCGTGTGCCTTTCGCTGCGGTCCATGCGCTTTCGGTGTTCCACACCGCGCGTCGGTATTCGGGGTCGGTGTTGGACAAGTCGTTGAGTTCGGACGATGCATCCCACGCCAGCACATCGAGTGCGGTGGTGTCGAAAGTCGGGGACGAATCGAGCGGATGGGCCGTGTTCGCGAGCAGCACGACGACCGGAAGATGGATGAGCAGGTCGATCTCCGCTCCTGCGTTCGCATTGCCCGTCGCCGTCAACGCGCCGTCGGCCTCGACGCGCACACCGTGGAAGAACGAGATCGACGGTGGCAGATCGCGAGGTTCCAGACCGTGCTTCGCCGCTGCGACGGTGAACAGCTCCCGTCCGGCCGGCGAGGACGAATGCAGGTCTCCGCTACCGTATTTCGCGTCGTTGGCGGCAACGGATGTGGTGCCGCAGAACGCGTCGTGGCGTCCCGACGAGTCGGCGACGACGGTCGCGAGTACCCGGCCTTGGTCGGACAGCAGCGGGTGACCGATGCCGAGATACGCCTGCCACGGAACCTTCACCGTGTCAGCAGCATTGAGGCGTTCCCACGGTGCGTCCGCGCGGTACAGAAGAAGGTGTGCGCAGGCGTTGCCGTCGACGTCGCGCAGGCGGAGCCGGGTACCCCGTGCCAGGACCTTCGTCGTGTAGCGACCACCGGGGACGGTTTCGGACCAGGTCAGTTCGCTGATGCCCTCGGGCGCGGCTGGCCCGGTGATCGCCGCGGCCTGCGCTCGGGCATGGTCTCGGGCGGCGTGAGTCGTTGCGGTGTTCATGGGTGTCAGGCTCCGATCGTGACGGGCTTCGGGCGTGCTTTGCCGCGCGGCAGGCAGACGATGCCCACGACGACGACGGCGAGGACGGTGAGGGGTGCCGCCCACTGCAGTATCGGGAATTCCCCGGTGGGGTTGAAGATTTCGGCGCGCGGCCAGGAGAGGTTCACGACCATGAGGCCGCCGTACAGCACCGCGAGGATGTTGACGGGGATGCCCAGGACTCCGAGGCCGAACAGTTTCTTGCCTTCCGAGTCGACCTGCATACCGCCGCGCGGCCAGCCCTTCAGACGTTGAACGAGCAGCGGCACGGTGACCATCATGTAGGCGAGGTAGATCAGCACGATGCAGACGCTGGTCAGCGTCGTGAAGATCGCTGCGTTGCCCACGTTCACCGCAAGGACTGCGACACAGGCGATTCCGATGAGAACCGACGGCGCCATGGGCGTTCCGGTCCGTGTGTTCACCGTCGACAGCAACTTCGACGCGGGCAGTCGGCCGTCGCGTGCCATCGAGAACATCAGGCGGGATGCAGCGGTCTGGATCGCGAGTGTGCAGATGAAGACGGCGATCGCGACGTCGATCAGTAGAACGGTTCCCCACGGCGAGCTGAGGATCGAATCGAGAACGTACGGTAGGCCTTCCGCTGCGAGTCGACCATCGGTGAGGCTCGGAGCGGCCATCAGCGCACCGACGATCATCAGTCCACCGCCCAGCGCGGAGGCCGACAGCGCCAAGCGAATCGTGCGCGGTGCGACGCGTCGGGGATTGTGCGTTTCCTCGGCCAGTTCACCTGCGGAGCCGAATCCGACCATGACGTAGGCAGCCATCAGTCCCGAGACGATCCACGCCCAGATGTATCCGGGCTCGGCGCCTGCGGAGCCGGTGTCCAGTACCACCTGCGGTCCACGTTCGGCGTGAGTGAAGAAGACGAGCACTACCGCTGCGACACCGACGATTTCGCAGGTGACACCGATGCTGTTGATACGTGACATCCAGTTGACGCCGATGCAGTTGATCGTCGTCGTCAGCACCAGAAGGGCCGAGCCGAGGATGACGGCATTGGCAGCGCCGCTCGGGGACGTGAGGGCGGTGTCGTCGCCGACGATCTGAAATCCGCTCCAGACGCTCGGCAGTACTACCTGCAGCGCGATGGCCGCTGCCGCTGCCGTGACGATCTGCGCGATGATCATGAACCAGCCGGCGAACCATCCGACGATCTCACCGCCCATGCGCCTCGACCACTGATAGATCGCACCCGAAATCGGGTATCGCGCAGCGAGTTCGGCGAAGTTCAGTGCCACCATGAACTGACCCAGGAACACCAGCGGCCACGTGAAGAAGAAGGCGGGACCACCGAAGCTGAAGCCGAGTCCGAAGAGCTGGAAGATCGTCGTCAGGATCGAGACGAACGAGAACCCTGCAGCGAACGACGCGAACTTCCCGAGCGAACGATGAAGCTGCGGTTCGTATCCCAGCCCGACGAGGTCGGAGTGATCGCTCGTGGTCGATGTCGCCGGCCCCTCGGGTGCGGGCAGAGTAGTCGAGCTCATACGTGTCTCCTGAACGGAAGTGAGAGTGACCGCCCGTCTGCGCTGCCGGTGCGGGGGTTTCTGTCACTCGATAGTTTTCCGTCCGGGATCGCTCGTTGGGTGACGAGCATGTAGCGAACGTGTGCCGTCGTGAAACATCTGTGTTTCGTACGTTTCTGCCCGGTGACAGAAACTCCACACCAGGCGATTCGATGCCAGGATGAGCACATGGCCACCACCACCGGCGCAGGCCGACCGAGACTCAGCACGAAGAAGCGCCCGGGTGACACGGCACGCGAGGAGATTCTGGACGCGTCTGCCGAGCTGTTCACGACGCGGGGTTACACGAGCACATCGACGCGCATGATCGCCGACGCGGTCGGGCTTCGTCAGGCATCTCTGTACCACCACTTCGCGGGCAAGGACGACATCCTCGACGCACTCCTCGGCGGAACCGTCGACGAGCCGTTGGCTGTCGGTCGCGGGGTGGCGGAGAGCGACGCGTCGGCGGCGGTGAAGATGTACGCCCTCGTGCTGTTCGACGCGGATCAGCTGGCTCGCTCCACCTGGAACCTCGGAGCGCTCTATCTCCTGCCGGAATTGAGGGCGGATCGGTTCGACGCCTTCCGGCAGCACCGGTACGCGCTCATGAACATCTACGCGTCGCTGGCCTCGGCCACGGCATCCGAGCTGGGCGTCGATGCACTCCCCGGCACCGAGGAACTACCGTTTCGTCTGGTGGAGACCGTCGTGAACGGGAGGGCCGACGCCGAGAACGGCCGAGGAGTCCCCGCCGTCGAATACGCGAGGACCATCGCCGACGCGGCGGTGCGGGTGCTGGGCTGGGTCGGTCCCACCGACACCCTCCGCACGGAGGCAGTGCGGCTGTTGGACTGCTCGGCCGGCGTCGAGACCGTCTGGACGGCACGGCTCCCGTCCTGACCGCCGACGCGGCGAGAACGGGAGCCGGTGGTAGAGCGTCAGGCCATGTTGACTTCTTTCGTCTCGACGAGCGCCTTGGTGCACACGATGCTCAGAAGCGCGAGCACAGCGAGCATGATGCCGACCGACATGCTGCCGAACGACGCAGTCAGAGGCGCGGCCAAGATCGGAGGAACGGCACCGCCGAGCACCCCGGCGAGGTTGTAGCCGAGTCCCGCTCCCGTGTAACGAAAACGGGTCTGGAACAGCTCGGGCAGCAGTGCGCCGGTGGGACCGTATGCGATGCCGAAGATCAGGAGAGTGATGCACATTCCGAGGACGAATGCCGTCTCCGATCCCGAATCCAACAGTGGGAACAGAGCGAGCGACCACGGGACGGCGACGATGCACGACGTCATGATCACCCGGCGACGTCCGATGCGATCGGAGTAGGCCGCGGAAATCGCAGTTGCCAGGCCGAAGACGACGGCCGCGACGATGCCCGTGATCAGGACGAACGGGCGATCGAAGCCGAGTGTCTTGGTGCCGTAGCTCGTGAGGTAGGCGGTGCCCATGTAGAAGAGCGAGAACAACGACGCCAACGCGCCGGCGGCAAGCAGGATCTCTTTCTTCTGCACACGCCAGGCATCGAAGAACGGCAGACGCGACGGTCGATCGGTTCGGGTGTCGCGGAGCTGTCGATCGGCGCGGAAGATCGGTGTCTCCTCGATAGCAAGTCGCATGTACAGCCCGATCAGAACCAGTACGGCGCTGAACAGGAACGGAATGCGCCATCCGTAGTCCAGGAACGTCTGGTTGGTGTCGCCGAGCAAGGCTCCGGTGACCAGGAAGGTGGCACTGGAGAGTACGAATGCCGCGGACGGTCCCAGCTGGGGGAACATCGCGTAGAAGCCGCGTTTGTTCGCGGGTGCGTACTCGGCTGTCAGCAGTGTGGCCCCAGCCCATTCGCCACCGACGGCGAAACCCTGTCCGAACCGTAGGAGCACGAGGATGATCGGCGCGGCCACCCCGATGGTCTCGGCACCGGGGAGCAGTCCGATGACGAATGTCGAGATACCCATCAGCAGCAGTGTGGAGATGAGGGTCTTCTTGCGACCTATCCGATCGCCGAAGTGCCCGAACAACACTGCGCCCGCAGGACGCGCGACGAATGCGACGGCGAACGTCGCGAAGGACGCCACGGTGCCTGCTGTCGAGCCGAGCGCGGGAAAGAACACCGTCGGAAAGACGAGAGCGGCTGCGGTTCCGTAGATGAAGAAGTCGTAGAACTCGATCGTCGTCCCGATTCCGCTCGCGAACGCGACTCGGCGAACGCTGGTGGTCGGTCCGGACGTAGTCGGTCGCTCGGGGGCGGCTACGTCGGGTTTGGAAATATTGCTCATTGCACTCCTCGTGGACAGTGCTGGCTCGATGACCAGTACGAGGAAGGTATGTGACCGACGACACAGTGGACTACCCCCTGATGGGGGTAGCCGCACGGTCGCGTTCCCGGGCGACGACGAGCGGGTCTCGCCTCCTCGACGGGCGTAGTCGCATACTGGCAGGGTGACTGTTCTACCGAATCGGGCCGAGCGCCCCGACACGATGACGCCGCCGGCGCTGGAACCGCATGCCTAGGAAGAAGGATTCGGCCGGTCCGACGGCAGGCGTCTACGACATCGACACCGGTACGTGCGAGTTGATCAGGGACACACTCGTTTCCGACGGCTGGACCGTGCAGATCAACGGTGTGCCCAGTTCGCACATCGACATGGACGACCCCACCCAGCTCGACTTCGAGTACATGCGGTGGATGGCCGGACTCGTTCGGCACCACGACTTTCCGGGATCACGATTGCGAACATTGCATCTGGGCGGTGGAGCCTGCACTCTCGCACGGTATTTCGCCGCGGCGTACCCGGACGCGCGGCAGGTGGTCGTCGAACTCGACGGTAGGCTCGCCGAACTCGTCCGCGACTGGTTCGACCTTCCGCGCGCACCGCTGCTGCGCATCCGCGTCGGCGATGCACGTGAGGTGACCGAGACGCTCACCGAGAACAGTCGAGACGTGATCGTCCGTGACGTGTTCGCCGGCAGCACCACGCCGGAGGCGTTGCAGACGAGGGAATTCACCGATCATGTTCGACGCGTCCTCGCGCCCGGCGGTGTGTACGTCGTCAACTGTGGCGACACCCGGGACCTCCAGCGGACGCGGCGGGAGGCGTCGACCATCGGTTCGGTCTTTCCACACACGGCGATCGTCGCCGATCCCGCGATGCTGAAGGGCCGACGCTACGGCAACGTCGTCATCGCAGGCAGCGACGTCCCGCTGGCGCAGGAACCGGCTTTGGCTCGTGAGCTTCTCGGTGGCGGCGTACCGGCCCACGTGTGGCAGGACGAGCAGGTGCGCACGTTCGCTCGCGACGCGAAAGTTCTTCGAGACCCTGTGCAGAAACAGTAGTGTGAGCGGCGGACACCGTTCGCACACGAGGAGAGAAAATGGCACTGATCGCACTGCTCGATCTGAAGCTGAAGCCCGAGGTTCTCGACGACGCCAAGGTCGTGCTCGGCCGCGTGCTGGGTGAGACCCGCGCGTTCGACGGCTGCCTCGGTGTCGACGTCCTGATCGACGAGGCGGACGAGACCCATTGGATCGCCTACGAGCGGTGGGAGTCGTCGGACGCCGACGCGAAGTACCGCGAATTCCGAGCCGGCCCAGGCAAGATCACCGACCTCGCTCCGCTGCTCGCCGGCGCGCCGAGCCTCACCAAGTTCACGGTCGCCGACGTCTAGGACGAACGAAACATCTCAGGACGCGCTCGGCGCCTCGGGGCGACCGGTGAGGAAACCCTGCACCATGTCGACGCCCAGTTCGAGGGCGACGCGTAATTCACCCGCGGTCTCGACGCCTTCCATGATGAGGGTGGAGCCGACGTCGTGCGCGAACTTCGCGAGCGCGGCGGCTACGGCTCTGCGGGTCGGGTCGGTGTCGATACCGCGGACGAGAGAGATGTCGACTTTCAGCGCATCGGGTTTCAGCTCGACGACTTGGCGCAGACCGGAGAACCCTGCGCCGACGTCGTCCACCGAGATCCGAACCCCGGCGGCGCGCAGGCCCTCGACCGACCGCGCAACCGAACGGTAGTCGTCGACGCGTTCGTGTTCGGTGATCTCGAGATACAGCGTGCGTGAGCAGACGTGCGGTGAGAGCCTGGCGAGAAGGTCGGTGGTTCTGATGGTTTCGGCGGAAGCGTTGATCGACACGAAAGCATCGGGCGGCAGGGTGGCCATGGCGCGAAGTGCTTCGTCGATGGCGGCCAGTTCGAGACGGGGCCCGATTCCCGCCTGCGACGCGTCGCGGAACCAGATCAACGGCGACCCGTGACCGAACGGAAAGCGTGACAGCGCTTCGTAACCGACGATTTCGGTCGTCGCGGTGTCGCAGATCGGTTGGAACACCACGCTCGGGCCGCCTGCCGCGATCATCGAGTCGATTCGGTCGCGTACCTGTAGTGGATCGATTCGGTGCACGGGCACCAGCGCCTGCGGGTGAACCTTGCTGCGGTACAGGTCGATGTCGGCGATCGCGATCAACTTGCGAAGCTGCGCCCCGGTCGTGTCCCCCCGCGTCGCGGCTTCCCCGGCCGAGCCGACACTGGCCGTGAAGGGTGGGCCGTCGACGGTTTCCTCCAGCGCGGCCCGAATCCGCCGCTCGATACCGTCGACGTCGGTTCTGGATCCGACATGGACGCAGACGAATTCGTCGCCTCCGAGCCGGGCGACGACCGTGTCCGACGACGCGGCACCGCGGAGCCGGTTCGCGACGTCGACCAGGACCGCGTCACCGGAGGGATGGCCGTAGCGGTCGTTGATCGCCTTGAACCCGTCGATGTCGATGACCAGTACGCCGATCACGATGTCCTCGCGCGGCGAGTCCGGTACGGACTCGTTGAACTCCTCGACGGCCTCGAACAGTCCGCGACGATTGAACAAGCCCGTCAACGAGTCTCGTAGCGCGACCTCGGCCTTTCTGCGGAGGTCGTGCAGATACGGCCGAACCGCGAACGGCACGACGAACAGGGCGCCCAACGTGACGCACCGCGAACCGGCCAACCACGGATCGATTCCGTCCAGAACCGACAGGACGGCGAAGACGGCGAGCGCCCCGATCGAGAACACCAGATGCAGGACCAGCATCTGCTGCGAGGTCGCCACGATCGCGAACACGGCGATGACGGCGAACATCGCACACCCGGGCATCGCGGCGAACGGTGACTCGAAAGCCAGCAGGACACCGAGGATTCCGACGTCGGCCCACAGCACGTTGAGGGCGGCGAGACGCGGGCTGGGCCAACTGCCGAGGCACCACGCCACGGCGACAGGAACGGTCGACAGAGTGGCAAGTCCTACGAAGATCGATTCACCGGTACTGAACTGGCCCGACGGAATGACCAGCATTCCGGCCAGCCCGAACGAGAGAGTCATCGCGCCGACGAGCAGACGTGCCCATCGCTGATCGTCTGGTGCAGGGGACCACGATCGGTCACCGGTCAGCAGGTCGAACGTGGCCGACCGCGACGGGAGAATGTCGCCCACCGATATGTGGCCTCTCGTTCTAGGACCATGTGCACCACGGGATCATCCGTGAATCACTCGATCATGTCGTATCGGCCCCGACCCGATGAAAGAAACCGTACCAGTGCCGGGTTCGAGTGTTCATTCGAATCCCGCACTTGGCTTGTCGTGTCGAAACAGTCCGCTGTCGAGCGTTCGAGACTTTCCGCCGACGGCCGTCGGTCACGTCAGACCATGTCCTTGCGCGTCAACCAGCGCAGTGTCGGCCAACCGCAGAAGACCGGGAGCCAGCATGTCAGGACGCGGTACAGCAGCACCGACGGCACCGCGACGCTCGCGGGCAGGCCGAAGGTGGCCAGGCCGCCGATCAGAGCTGCCTCGACGGCGCCGACGCCGCCGGGCGTGGGCGCGGCCGATGCGAGCGTTCCGCCGATCATCGTCACGACGGTGACGGTCACGAAGGTGGTTCCGCCGCCGAATGCCTCGACGCTGGCCCACAGTGCGAGCGCGGCGCCGAGTGTGGTTGCAGCACAGCCGAGAACGATCAGCAGGAATCGCTTGGGGTCCTTGGCAAGCTGTCCGAGTTCACCGAACACCTCGGTGAGCTGGGGGCGAACGGCGTTGCGCAACCACCGCCGTAGCGTCGGGACGAACATGAACGTGCCGATGATGCCCAGTGCGACACCGGCGATCAGGTACAGAACCGTCGGATCCGGAACGAAGTGCGCGAGATCGGCCGACGTGCCCGCGACCACGCTGAAGAACACCAACAGCGATACGTGCGTGATCACCTGGACCGACTGTTGCAGTGCGACAGCGGCCGTCGCGCGGACAGCGCCGAGCCCGCCCTTCTGCAGGAATCGCACGCTGAGCGCCAGGCCGCCGACACCTGCGGGCGTCGTCGTGGCCGCGAACGTGTTGGCCACCTGCATGATCGTCAGATTCTTGAAGCTGACCATGCCGAAGGCGCACGCCCACAACGCCGCGGCGGCACCGATGTACGTCAGTGCCGACACGGCGAGTCCGAGCAGTGCCCACCACCAGTTGGCCGTTCGCAGTTCGCTGACGAACGTCGGGACTGCGCTGATGAACGGGTAGGCGACGTAGACGAGTCCGATCAGCAGGACGAGTTGGATGATCTGGTTTCGCGTGAAACGTGTGACCTGCTCGGCGCGAATCTCGTCGGTGCCGGTCTGCTTCACCACCTCGTCGCGTACCGCGTTCATCACGCCGGTGCCGTCGGGTACGGACTTTCGCACCCGCGCGGGAATCGCGGAACGGGTGAGTCGTCCCGACGCGGTCAGCACGGTCTGCGTGCCCAGCGTGTCGATGGCGATGCGGACCGCGCGTTCCTCACCGAAGAGTGCCGACGTCGAAATCAACAGCTGCGCGACGTCCGACTGCATCTGAGCGTCCGACGCGCCGAGCTCGGCGTTGGAGAATCCGCCGAACAGGGCGGTCCCCTCGTCGTCTCTGAGCTCGGCGCTGCGCAGGTCACCGTGCGAGATCTGATGTGAATGCAGTATCTGCAGTCCCTTCCAGATACTGGTGGCCAGTGCGTCCTCCGACGATTCGTCGACGGGAACACCGCGCGGCGCGGTGTGTGCGTACATCGCCCAGCCGCGCGCGAGCGCCGAAACCGCCAGCGGTCTGCTGCTGGCCACGCCCAGGTCACCGATGGCGATACCCATCAGAGCGCGATGTTCGACGGCTCGTCGCATCGACGCGTGCAGTGGCGCACTCTCGCTGTTGCGGAACGACAGCCAGCGCCACGCCTGCCGGAGAGCGCCCCCGCTGCGTTGGTTCTGCCCGTACATCTCGACGACGATGTTCGGTTCCGCACCGCGCACAGCCGCGGCGAGCACGAGCGGTCCCGGCCCGGCGGGCTTCAGAACGCGGAACGAGTCGACGGGATGGCCCCGCTCGGCGAGCAGGCGAGCGGCCGCGTCGAGCGGAACCTCGAGTGCCGGGGTGCCGACGAACAGCACGATGATCGCGCCGACGCACCAGCCGACCGACAGGCCGAGCAGCGACCGCGCAGGCACGACGGTGCTGACGAACAGGTGGATCGGGACGAACGCCAACAGCAGGAACCACCACAGCCGACGCCATCGCGCGGGCAACCAGGGGCCGGACACCGTCAGGACCGCGGCGAGCATGGCGATCCACCGGGAGTCGTCGAGGAATTGAGACAGGAACGTGTCGAGGCGGTCGGGTACGTCGAGGTGCCATGCGGGCGTCGAGATTCCGGTGCCGGTGATGGACAACGCCAGCCCCGCGATGAGTCCTGCTGCCGCATACCCGGCCAGCAGCTTCCATTGCCGACGCGCGATCAACCCGATCAGAATGCCGAACGGCAGAGCCAGGATCGCGACGCCGTACAACAGGTAGACGAGGTTGGACTGGTCGGGGCTGAGGACACCGACGATGTTCGACACCGACTTCTCGAGCGCGTCCCACTGCCCGCGAGTGATCAGCGACCCGGCGATGACGGCGGCCAGCAGAACGAGCGACAACACGAGACGCAGGATGTCGCTCGTGCGCCGATTCAAAGGCTGCAGCAGGCTCCCGCTGACCGGAATATCCCGCCCGTCGACCCGCATGCTGTGTCTGTTCCTCGTCGGTTGCCTCGCTGGTTGATGTGGGGTCAACCTACCGTGCCGTGCCGTGGACCCGCGAACGTCTCCCGTGAAAATCGGTGGAATCGGACATCGCATCGGGTTACCGTCACCGAGTGCACATCGCCATGATCGGCTGTACCGCGCCGAGTCATATTTATCCGTCGCTCGGCCTGATCGCCGAGCTGGTGCGACGCGGACACCGCCTCACGTACGCGGTCGGCGCATCGATGGCCGGCGTCGTCGAACCTGCTGGTGCTCAGCTCGTTTCGTTCGATTCGATACTGCCGCAGGGTGAAGCGGCCTGGCCCGAGGATCCGGCGTCGGCGATGCGGGTGTTTCTCGACGAGGCGATCGAATCGTTCCCGATTCTCACCGAGTTCTACGACGCCGACCGTCCGGATCTGTTGCTGTACGACATCGGCGGTCTTGCGGCTCCGATCCTCGGGCGCCGCTACGGTGTTCCGGCAGTGCAGCTTTCGCCGACCTACGTCGCGTGGCGAGGCTACGAGGACGAGATGGGTGAGGCGCTGGAGTCGATCCGGCAGTCCGATGCCGGCAG
Source organism: Rhodococcus sp. B10 (assembly GCF_011770055.1). Classification (NCBI taxonomy): domain Bacteria; kingdom Bacillati; phylum Actinomycetota; class Actinomycetes; order Mycobacteriales; family Nocardiaceae; genus Rhodococcus; species Rhodococcus sp. B10. Next base: position 54,954 of record NZ_JAAFYV010000016.1, read on the forward strand.
GGACTACCGCGACACCTACGCGAAGTGTTTGCAAGACAACGGGATCGAAGCCGACCCATGGGAGTGGATCACGTATCCGGAGAGCGTGCTGTCGCTGATTCCACGCGCGATGCAGCCGAATGCCGATCGGGTGCCGGGTTCGGTGCAGTTCGTCGGGCCGTGTCTCGACCCGGCTCGGATGGCAGACCAGTGCTGGAGCGCACCCGCCGGCAGGAAAACTCTGCTCGTCTCGTTCGGCACCGGATTCAACGAACGCCCCGACTTCTATCGCCTGTGTATCGACGCGTTCCGTCACTCGGATTGGCACGTCGTCATCGCGATCGGCTACCGCGTCGACGCGGCATCTCTCGGTGAAGTGCCGTCGAACATCGAACTGCATCAACAAGTTCCGCAACTGACGGTGTTGGCGGCCGCGTCGGCGTTCGTCACACACGCCGGTATGGGCGGGTGCACCGAGGCGCTGTGGTTCGCCGTGCCCACCGTGGCCGTTCCTCAGGCTGTCGACCAGTTCGGCAACGCGGCGATGCTCGAGGAGTTGGGCGTCGGAGTGCAACTCGCCGACGGCGACGTCACCGCGAACGCGCTGCGTGAGGCCGTGGACACCGTCGCCGGCTCGGCGGACATCGCCGCACGACTGGCAGGCATCAGCGCCGACATCAGAGCGCACGGCGGCATCGAGAGTGCAGCAGACGCCGTCGAAGCTAGTCTTCGAGCACGCTGACGCTCACTCCGTACGGCAGGAACCGCACCTTGCGCGTCGGATCAGTGTTGTCCTTGTGCGCACGCAGCGCGTCGAGTTCCGTCGCGAAGACCTGGTCGATGCGTGCGGAACCGTCGTCGGCTGCGGTGTAGATCGCCCACACGCCGTCGCCCTTCGCGCCCGTCGTCTCGGGCTCCGGGGCAGGCCGCGACGGCGTCTCGCCGAAGAACGCGCCCCAGGGCGTTCCCCCGCCGGATTGTCCGATGAACTTGCCCACCTGGTCGACGACGTCGCGCAGTCCGTCGCTCGCCTCTTTCGCGAAGCGATCGAAGTCCTCGGGGTCGATTCCGAAAGGTCCGTTGTTGGTCATGTCTCCAGTGTGCGCTCGCTGTACGTCGACGCGCACCTCGGATCGCTCTCCGTCGCGCAGGTTGCAGCAGGCGCGCACGTTGCAACCTGCGCGTTCGCTGGAAGGTGCGCGGCTACGGTCACGGCCTAGACCTCACCCCTGATCTGCGCAGGTTGCAGCAGGTGCGCGCGTTGCAACCTGCGCGTTCGCTGGAAGGTGCGCGGCTGGGCACGGCCGGTGCAGCCGCACTACTGCTGCAGCCGTGACCCGATGGTCTGGTGCAGCGCCCGCAGACTGTTCTGCCCCAACGAGACGGTCTGCGACTCGATGTGGCGGAGCAGGTGACCGTCGTCGAGTACTTTTTCGCTGGACTGGATGAGAACGGTTCCGGCGCCCGTGAAGTCGAACTGCCGCTCTTCACCGCTGTTCGCGCCGAGGAATCCGCGGGCCGCACCGAGGAAGTTCTGCATCCACCCGGCGTCGAAGTGATGTGACGGCGACGGGCAATCGGCCCATCCGACGAGCGCTTCGGGGTCGATACGCAGTGGCGGTTCGGCGAACATGACCTGCCCGTTCGACGACGCCAGGAACTTCCCGGTGCCGAGGAGCGTCAGGAACCCGGGCACGATCGACTGCTTCAGATCGAGCGTCGGCTCGAACGCGAGGAGGTTCGCGGCGCGGATCGTCAGGTTGCCTTCGTCGAGGTCGTAGGAGTTGATGTCGAAGCCACGGTCACCGAGGATCAGCTTCCCCTGCCCCTGCGCGAGAACCCACTCGTTCGAGTACAGCGGCGACGAGAAACGCGCGGCGACGATGGCGGGCATCGATGTCTGTCCGAGCGGCTCGAACCGCACGTTGCCGTAGTACGCGATCATCGCGCCCTTCGACGTGAACCACGGCTGACCTGCTAGTTCGACGCAGAATGCGTAGTCGTTGCCGGGCACGTTGTCGTTGACCGGGAGGGTGTAGGGAGTGTGCACTTCGGCGGGAGTGGAGCCTGCGGAATGACCCGGAAAAGTAGTCATGAGGGCCTCAGAATTTCTGCTCGGACGCCTGGACCCACACGGTGCCCATGCCGGTCATCTTGAGTTGCATCGCCTCACCGCTTCCGCGGCCGACGGCGTCGCGCCAGCCCACGTTGGCCGAGATGTCGACCTGGATGTTTCCGATGTGGCAGACGTACGCCTGCGGATCGACCACCACGTGCGGGCGTTGCGGCCCGACCTCCAGCGGAATCGCACCGCCATGTGAGAGAACCGCGACGCTGCCCTGCCCGCTGAGTTGGGTGGTGAACAGACCTTGGCCGGTCATCGCGCCGCGTACGGCTCCACGGACGCCGCCTTGCGACGTCAGTGCCACGACCGAGGTCTGCAGGTACCCGTCGTGCGCGAGGAGGCGATCGGCTTCGACGGTCAGCAGCGACGAGCCGTCGAGATGAATGACTTCGACGTACAGGCCTGCGTGGCCGTAGAAGACCTCGCCCTGGCCTTCGGCGGCCATCATCGAGACGTGTTCACCGGACATCATCCGTCCGGCCATTCCCGCGACCCCGCCCAGACTCGGCATGCCTGCCGCCGATCCGCCCATCGAATGAGGAACGAAGCGGACATCGCCGGTGTAGTAGAGCATCGCGCCCTTGCGGGCCAACACGTTCTGGCCCTGCGCGAGTGTCGTTTTGACGACCTTGCTGTTGACGACTTCGAGCGGCACGTCAGCGCTCCTCGGGTTGGATGTAGACGACGCCTTGGCCGTCGAAACGAAGCGAGAACGCCTCACCGCTGCCGCCGCCGATGGCGGAACGCCACGTGACGTCGGTGACGAAGCTCTGGTTCAGTGGGCCGCGGTGCGCGACGAAGGCGTCCGGGTCCACGACGAGGGGGTACTGCGGGTCGACGGCGAGTGCGATGAGCGGACCACCCGCCGACAGCAGCGCGACGGCGCCGGATCCGCTGACGACGGTGGTGAACAGGCCCTGTCCCGACGACGCGCCGCGCAGGCCGCTGAACTTCACCTCGGTTTTCAGCTGACCCGTCAGTGCGAGAAGTTGTGACGCCTCGACGTGCATCGAGTCGCCTGCCAGTTCGACGACCGTGATGTCCTGTGCGTCGACGGCGAAGTAGACGGTGCCCTGGCCGGAAACCTCCATGAGAGAGAGGGATTCACCGGCGACCTTCTGTTTCAACGCGGCTCTGAGTCCGCCGCCGCCACCCATGCCCGCGTTCTTGAAGGAGACGTCGCCTTCGTAGGCGACCATCGATCCCGACATCGCGCGTAGCGAATCGCCCGTCAGATTCGCGACGAGCACGCGGTGCCCGTTCGTCGTCAGCTGTGCCACGGGGGAACTATGCCACGGCCCGTCCCCCCGTGCCAGCTGTTGCGCCCCGTGCGTGGGAATGTACAGCCCGCTATACATTCCCACGCACGTCAGACGAGCGGCTTCAGCGTCTTACCTGCGAGTTCGACGATGCCGGGCTGGTGTCCGTTGGTCACCAGGTTGATGATCACGCCGTCGATGCCCTGGTCGAGGACGCGTCGCTGGACTTGCTCGGCGACGTCGTCGGGGGTGCCGCAGAACTGGCGATCGGTGGCTGCTGCCTTGTCGTCGTCCGAGAGGTTCGACAGGTCGACGCCCGTCGACAGCAAGTAGTCGTGTTGGAGCTGCCGGGCCTTGTCGCCGTCCTCGTCGATGATCACGAACGCCAGGAAGCTGGTCTCGAGGTCCTTCGGGTCGCGATCGATTTCTTCGCACCGGGCCTGGACGGCCTTGACCTTGCGAGGCAATTCGCTTGCGTCGCAGATGATGTTGAGGTGATCGGCGAACTGGGCGGCCAAGCCGAAGGTCTTCTTCTCACCGCCACCGCCGAGCATGATCGGAAGGTCGTCGCGAATCCGGGGTTCATTGATGGCCTCGTCGACCTGGTACCAGAGTCCGTCGAATGTCGGACGCTGTCCGCGCAGCATCGGCTCGATGATCTGCAGCGCCTCGTCCAGGCGTTCGAACCTGTCGGTGAACGTACCGAACTCGAGCCCGAAGCTGTTGTGCTCCAACTCGAACCAGCCTGCGCCGATGCCGAGGATAGCGCGGCCGCCGCTGACGACGTCGAGCGTCGTGACGGTCTTGGCGAGGATCGCCGGGTTCCGGTAGGTGTTGCCGGTGACGAGAGCCGACAACTGGATGGTGTCGGTGGCCGTCGCGAGGCCGGACAGTGCGGTGTACGCCTCGAGCATGGGCTCGTCGGGCGCACCGATTCCGGGCAGTTGGTAGAAGTGGTCCATGACGAAGGCAGTGTCGAATCCTGCTGCCTCAGCCTCGCGCGCTTGCGCGATGACCGTGGGGAACAGTTCCTTCACGGAACCCGAGTAGCTGAAGTTGGGCATCTGGTATCCGAGACGAATGGTCACCTGGTCAACGCTACTCGCGGTCCGGCGGTGATGCGTCGTTTGCGCCCCGATACGCGCGGACGAGGCGCACCATGGACCGATGACACTCGAACTGACCCGATCCCCGTTCTCCGGATTCGCCGTCGACGACATCGAGGCGGCCCGATCCTTCTACGCCGACACACTCGGAATGACCGTGGTCGACGGCGAGATGGGGCTGATCCATCTTCGCCTGAGCGAGAACTCCGAGGTGTTGGTCTATCCCAGGCCTGGGCACACGCCCGCCCCGTACACGATTCTCAACTTCCCCGTCGCCGACATCGAGGCCGCGGTCGACGCGTTGACGGCCAAAGGTGTGGTCTTCCAGCAGTATCCGGACATGGGCACCGACGAGCGTGGAATCTTTCGCGGTGGTGGGCCGTTGATCGCGTGGTTCACCGACCCGGCAGGCAACGTTCTGTCCGTGTTGGAAGCGTGACTCAGGCTGTCGGACTGCCTGTTTCGAGTGTCGCCATCTGCGTCCGCCGGACGCCGGTCGTGGTCACCCACTCCAGCCGGACGATCTCGCCGGGTCGTCGTCCCACCATCTCCGCGGCGAGATCGTCGGACGAGCGGACCGGGCGGCCGTCGAACGAGACGATGACGTCACCGCGTACGAGGCCTGTCCGTTCTGCAGGCGAGTTGTACTCGACTCCGACGACCGAGGCCCCCTGTGACGGGTTCGCGTTCCATGCCGACACATCTCGGACCTGCACGCCGAGGAACGGCGTCGGGCCCACGTGAACCGTTCCTGCAGAACGGCCTTCGCGAATCTGGTCGACGACGGTCATCGCGATGTCGATCGGGATCGCGTATGCTTCCGGCGCCTGAGTGAGTCTGGCTTCGTCGGACAGGCCTGCCGCGTCGACGCCGATGACACTCCCCCACGCGTCGACGAGCGGCCCTCCCGAGTCACCTGCTCGGACGTCGGCGTCGATCTGGATCATTCCGGTCAGCTCGTTGCGTGAGCCGTCGACGGAACTCTGCGCGGTGACGGTCTTGTCGAGCGCGACGACCTGTCCCGGGGCCGGAACGAGAACCCCTGCGCCCGAAGCGTTTCCGATTGCCGTCACTGCGTCCCCGACGGCTACGTCCGCGGAACGTCCGATCACGGCCACCGGGAGGCCTGCTGCCGAATCCAACTTCAGGACCGCGAGGTCACGCGTCTTGTCGTACCCCAGAACCGATGCGTCGTACATCAGTCCGTTGCCCACCGCGGTGACCGAAGCTGCGGTCTGGATGACGTGGTAATTCGTCAGGACGAGACCGGCCGGGTCGACGACGAATCCCGTCCCTGCAACTCCCGACGTTCCCCACTCGGCGGTGATCGTGACGACGGACGGGTCGACCTGGCTCGTGATCTGCTCGGGGGTGAGCGGGAGTGGCGACGGTGCGGCGACCGGCGGAGGTGACGGCGGTGCGTCGACCACGCCAGGGGTGAGCGGCGCCGCGAACGCCGACGCAGCAGCGGTCAGCACGACGAGGAGTGCCGCTCTGCCAGCCGCCTGCATGAGGGTCGATTATTGCTCAGTTCTCACTAAGCGCGCACCTTTCAGCGAATGCGCAGGTTGCAACCTGCGCATTCGCTGAAACGTGCGCGTACGGGGCTCAGCGAAACAGCGTCACGGATTCGACGGTCAGGGATCCGGGTGCGAAGTTCACGAACACGACACCTCGTTCGGTACCCCATCGAACTGTCGCGCTGACGGTGCGTCCGGCGGCGATGAACTTCTCGAACGTCGCGCCGTCATGGTCGGAGCGCAGTCGGTCTGCCGCGACGGACTTGCCCTTCGCGCCGACGGATCGAAGGCCCGACATGAAACCGACAAGGCCTGACACACCCTGATTTCCGATCATCTGAGGAGTCAGGGCGATCGACGACCGCACTCCCGCGAATCCGCCGCGCAGCAGTTGGCCGATCATGGACGCCAACTCCCAATGCGCGGCGAGTCGTGCGATCTCGAGCGAACCACCGTCGTCGACGAGGTCGTAGCGCAGATGCATCGGGACCGTCACGACCCCGCCCGCCGACATGGTGATCGTCAGCGACAGGTCTCGAACGACGGACATCCCGGACACCATGTCGTGCTCGACGTGGAATTCGATCGTGTTCGGCGCGATGAACGTGTCGTAGAAGCGCGCGATCGCGTCGTGACCCCGATGGGGCCGCGACCCCACCGGATCGTTGACGACCCCGTCCCGGGCGTAGAGATCGACCCACGCGGCGCGGTCGTGCGCGGCCACCGCGGCAGGCGAGCCCTCGACGAAGGCCAGCAGTTCTTCCGAGGCGTACACGCTTCGACGCTATATCGGCGCGCCAGGTCAGGTCTTGGAATCGGCGAGATCGAGTAGACGCGCACGCTGTGGTCGGACGCACGTCGAATTGCTGGCTATTCGGCGTGCGTGTGGCCATTCGGTGCGCGTTTGTCGTGTTGCCTACCGCGCCGTCACGGCCCTCGGCACATCCGCCCGCAACGTGAAGTCGGTGACGAACTCGCCGTCTTCGGGCACGAAACGCCGTCGCGGATCGAAATTCTCGACGTCGAATCGGTCGAGCGACGGCGAATGGGTCGTGACGGCCATCGTGCCGCCGTCCAGGTCGAACTGCAGCAGTCGCTGGAAGCCCGTGGTGCGTTCGCCGTCGACCTCGAAGTACTGGTAATCGGCGAGCAGCTGAACGACGGTGCGATCGGTGTCCCCGATCTGCCGGTCGACGACGGTCGCCTGCCCGTCGACGTGGCCGGACAGTACGAGGAACACCGAATCATGCGGTACTACAAGCCGATTCCAGATCTGCTGTCCCGAACTCGCGCCGATGTCCCCGAAGGCCATCAGCTTCTTCTCGCCACCTTCGTCGAGGTAGTAGTGCGTTCCGATGACGACGTTGCGATCCGGGTGCTCGTCCAACACTTGCTCGGCCCATTGCATGACCTTCTCGGGCGGGTTGTACCCGATGTACAGCATCAGGAATTTGGCACCTGCGATGTCGATCAGGTCGTAGTGTGCCGAATTGTCCGTAGGTGTAAAGGAATCCCCCCACCACGGCTGATTCTCGTACCGCTGCGGACCGAAGTATTCGTTGTAGAGCTCGTGGTTCTGCTCGTGCATCCCCGGTACGAGCTTGCCTGCGACGTTCCACAGATTGTCGTGATTTCCGGGCAGTACGCCGTGGGGGATCTCGGCGTCCTCCAACACTTTCATGGCCTCGCTCGCAGCGTCGAACTCGATGCGCGACTGCGTGTCCGGACGCCCGGGGCTGATCCAGCTCTGGATGATGTCTCCGGTGTGCATGCTGTATTCGATGCCGTATTTCTCGGCGTTGTCGACGGTCCATCGTGTCATGTCGTCGTACACACCCGGGTCGTCGCGGGAGATGTACTGGGTGTCGGTGATGTGTTGCAGCGCAAAGTCGTACGTGCCGGGCGTCGCGAATGTTGCATCGGGTCCGGCGTTGTCGTTCGCGAACGAGCGGTCCTCGCGCGGCGAGTCGACGATCATCACTTCGAGTGTGCCGTCGATGTTCGCGACCGTCGCCGTGAGCTCGATGGGCCCACCGGGCGTCGACGGGGACGCGGTGGCCACTGCAGGACCCCACGACTCGGTTCCCGGAGCGCGGACGTGCATGGCGAGATCGTTCAGGTTGACCGACGTTCCGGTCCAGTCCATCTGCGCGACGGTGACATCGGGTCCGAAGGTCACCGTGTAGCGGAGATACGGGTAGTCGTCCCATCCGGAGGTGCGGGACGACGAGTCCGAGAACTCTTCCCCGTCCAGGACGCCCGCGACCATGTCGGCTGTGATGGGCGCGGGCTCGGCCGTCAGACCGAGCGCGGGAACAGCGGCGGCGGGCACCTGGGTCGGCAGTCTCGACGGATCGGCGACGGCGTCGGCCCCGACGAGCGCACAGGCAAGGAGAAGAGATCCGACGGTCGGGAGGCTCCGCCACCCGTGCGCGGATAGTTGGTCCATAGTCCAACTATGCGCGCACGGGCAGCGACGCTGCAATGTGCGTGAGACGCGCGGCCGCGTCGCACACTCGCTCGATCTTGTCCTGAAGCGCGTCCCCTTCGAAGGCCTCGACGCGTCCTCCGATGCTGATGGACGCCACGGCCGTCCCGTCACGTCCGAGTATCGGTGCCGCGACGGCGGCGACGCCGTCCAGGTAGTCGGAATTGCTGACCGAATATCCCGCGGCCCGAACGGAATCCAAGTGCTCGGAGAGCGCAGTGGCGTCCGTCAGTGTGCGGTCGGTGTACGCCGGAAGTTCGCGACGGAACCATCTCTCTCGCAACGCATTCGAGAACGCAAGCATCGCGATGGGGCCGGCGGCGGCGTGGTACGGCATGACCGATCCGATGTTGATCCCGGCGACGACCAGAGGGTTGTGGCCTTCGAGCCGGTCGATGCAGACGGCGCCCTCGTCGGCCGGGACCATCAGGAATGCGGTGTCGCCGAACGTCGTGGCCAAGCTCTCCATGTACGGACGGGCGGCGGTGCGAAGGTCGAGCTGAACGAGTGCGGCCGAACCGATTTCGAACAACGGCATCGCCACGCGATACGACCCTTCGGACGTGCGGTCGATCCATCCTGCGTGGATGAGTGTCGCCATGAGTCGATGCACGGTGGTCTTGTTCATGCCGCTCGCCGAGGTCAGGTCGTTCAATGTCCAGACGGGCCTGGACGCGTCGAAGTGCTCGAGCAGGCTGCAGGCCTTCAGTACGGCTCCGACGATGTCGCGGCCCGACCGGTCGTCGGATTCGATGGGCGCAACCACAGATGCTCACTCTTTCGTCGGCTCGAAGAAGGTCTCGTCATCATACGAACAGCGTTTCCGGAGAAGCCGCCTTGACATGTGACGGCCACCACTCTAGCTTCATTCTCGCGATCTGCGGAATGCGTTCCGCAATACGGAATGGAGTGATGATGGCAGGGACAGCCCCCACCCTGAAGGACCTCACGACGCAGGGACTCGTCTACGCGCCCGGCGTCTGGGACGGCTTGACCGCTCGCCTCGCCGAGCAGGCAGGATTCAGCGCGCTCTGCGCTTCGGGATTCGCGGTGTCCGCGGCGCTCGGACTGCCCGACGCCGAGCTGTACACGGCAACCGAGAACCTGCAGGCTGTGCGAACGATCCACGAATCGTCGTCACTACCGCTGGTCGCCGACATCGACACGGGCTACGGCAACGCCGTCAACGCCGCGCGCACCGCCAGGAAGTTCGTCGACGCGGGTGTGCAGGGCATGTTCATGGAAGACCAGGTCTCGCCGAAGTCGTGCCCGATCTGCGTCGGCGACCCCGTCGACCTCATCACCGTCGAGGAAGGCACCGGCAAGATCCGCGCAGTACGCGACAACATTCCCGACGACGTCCTGCTCATCGCCCGTACCGATGCACGAGGTGACGACGCGATCCGCCGCGCCCAGGCGTACGTCGACGCCGGCGCGGACATGATCATGCCCGTGACGAAGACGTTCACGACGATCGAGGAGTGGGAGCGGTGCCACCAGGAGGTCGGTGTTCCGCTGATGGCGACGCTGACCGCCTCGACGTGGACCGAGCGTGAGTTCACACCCGAGGTTCTCGAGCGGATCGGCGTGCGCCTCGCGCTCCTGCCCACGCAGATCCTGATGGCAGCCACGGGCGCAGCACGAGAGGCGTTGCGACGCTTGGCCGGCGGCGAGGCCCCGGCGTCCGTCAGCGCCGACGCCTTGCAGCACCACGAGTTCGTCGACCTCATCGGCTTCTCCGAGGTCGAGGCGCAGCAGCGCAAGTACCTCCCGGAGAAGATCTCGTGAGCGGATACACGATGACCGAGAAGATTCTCGGCAGGGCATGCGACGCCGAAACCGTCAGGGGCGGTGAGAATCACGCCGTTCGTCCCGCGCGGATGATCGCGTACGATTTCCCCGGTTACACCGACGTCATGTTCCGTCAGATGCGCGACGACTTCGGCATCACCGAACTGTCCGATCCCAGCCGCTACGTCGTGTTCATCGATCACATGCTGACGAAGAACAACGACAAGGAAGCCGAAGTCCACCAGGTGACGCGTGACTGGTGCGAGTTCTACGGCATCGAGTTGCACGAGGGCGCAGGCATCGGACATCAGCTGACAGCCGAACTGGGGCTTGCCATTCCGGGTGACTTCCTCGTGCATTTCGACGGGCACATCAGTGGCGTCGGCGCGTTCGGAGCGCTCGGATGGGGAATCCGACGCGATCTCATCGAAGCCTGGGTGACCGGCAAGCTGTACGTCGACATTCCGACGACGACGCGGTTCGACCTCGTCGGCGAGTTCGCACCCGGTGTCGACAGCCGCGACCTCGTGCACACCATCATCGATCTCGTCGGTGCCGACGGATGTGCCCACCAGGTCATGGAATTCGGTGGCCCGGGCGCTCGGTCGATGAAGATCGATCACCGGCAGGGTCTCTGTGGCATGGCGATGTTCACCGGTGCAGTGTCCGCGATCTTCGAGCCCGACGACATCTCGCTCGCGTACGCGAACGAGGTTGCGCGGGACAGTTTCTCGCCGGTCTATCCCGACGCCGACGCGTCGTACTCGGCGCGACACACTATCGACCTCGCGACGATCGTGCCCCGCGTCGTGCAGCCCGGTTCGGCACGCGCCGCGAACACGAAGACCGCGAAGGAGGTGTCCGGCACGCCGATCACCAAGGCCTTCATCGGGTCCTGTGCCAGTGGTCGGATCGAGGATCTTCGGGCCGCGGCGCTCGTGCTCGACGGCCGAACCGTGGCACCCGGCGTCGAACTGAACATCGTGCCGACGTCACAGAAGGTGCACCAGCAGGCCGAGGACGAAGGCATTCTCGATGTGCTTCGTGCGGCAGGCGCGAACATCGCGGCGTCGAGCTGCGACTTCTGCTTCGGGTACCAGAAGCCGTTGCAGGCCGGAGAGAACTGCATTTCGACTGGCGTACTGAACATTTCGGGACGCATGGGCAGTTCGGATGCGAACATCTACATGGGATCGCCGTACACGGTGGCGGCGAGTGCAGTCGTCGGTGAGGTGCAGGAATGGCAGGAGGCAAGTCGGTGAGCGCCTACCCACCCCCGCCCGACGTCATCGAGGGCCGCGTCGCCTGGGTCTTCGGCGACGACTTCGACATCGATCTCGTGGTCGGAGTGTCCAACATCAAGTCCTACGACCCCGACCACCTACGGTCCGTGTGCATGAAGGCCTACGACGACGGGTTCGTCGACCGAGTACGTCCAGGCGACATCGTCGTCGGCGGACGCAACTTCGGGTACGGTCATCCGCACTATCCGCCGATGGTCGCGCTGCGCAATGCAGGCATCTCAGCCATTGTCGCCGAGTCGTTCTCGCCCGGCTTCTGGCGCGGCGAGACATTCAACGGCATGCCGCTCATCACCGTGCCCGGCGTGTCGACGGCCGTGAAGACCGGTGACGCCGTGTCACTGGACTGGCGCGCCGCGACAGTGCGTACCGACGACGCAGTGCTCGTCGGCACTCCCCCGAACGCGCGAACCGTCCAGGTGATCGAGGCCGGCGGTTCGTACGAGCTACTCCTCCGAGAACATTCCCTCGCACAGCAAGGACAGAACCGATGACGAACGTGGAACATCCCCCCGCACGTTCCGCCGATAGCGTGCCTCAGAGCAAGGCCTCGTCGACGACGGCCCGACGCGCCGCGATCGCAGGCGGCGTCGGAACTCTCATCGAGTACTACGACTTCGCGGTCTACGGCTTCCTCGCCGTCATCATCGCGCCGTTGTTCTTCCCGTCGACCAGTCCTGGCGTCTCGATTCTGGCGACGTTGGCCGTCTTCGGCGTCGCCTATGTCGCACGCCCACTCGGTGGCATCTTCTTCGGTCGACTCGGGGACCGTCGCGGGCGTCGATCCGCGCTCGTCATCACCGTCGTGTGCATGGGTATCGCGTGCGGCATTCTCGGTCTGTTGCCGACGCACTCGTCGGTCGGCATCCTCGCACCCATCCTGCTGGTGGTCATCCGGCTCGCGCAGGGCTTCTCGGCCGGAGGTGAAATCGGCGGCGCCGCAACGTACATCGCAGAGTCGGCACCGCCGAACCGTCGTGGATTCTTCGGCTCGTTCACGCCGATCGGGTCGACGCTCGGGTTCGCCGTCGCGGCTGCGGTCGTCGGTCTCGTGACACTCGGTACGACGGACGAGCAGATGGCGTCGTGGGGTTGGCGCATCCCGTTCCTGCTGGCGCTGCCCCTCGCGGTGATCTGCCTCCGTGTGCGGCTGAAGCTCGAGGACAGTCCCGAGTTCGAGGAGATGGCCGAGAAGAACCAGGTTGCGGAGAGCCCGCTGTCGGATGTCGTGAAGCGAAGCCCGTTGTCGGTGTTGCGCGTCATCGGTATCGCGATCGCGATGAATGGATCCGGTTACATCGGTCTGACGTACTTCAGCGTGTATCTCATCAAGGATCTCGGATTCTCGAAGGACTCCGTGTACTGGACGTCGGCGATCGCCATCGCGCTGGCCTGTGCGACGTTCCCGCTCAGCGGCATGCTCACCGACAGGTTCGGCCGCAAGCCCGTTCTGCTCGCCGGCTATCTCGCGTACGTCGTGATCGCGTTGCCTGCCTTCATGATTCTCGGCGCGACCACCAGCATCGTCGTCGTCGGCATCGTGTACTTCGTGTACATGGTGCTCAACGGGGTCGTGCAGGTGCCGGCGTTCCCGCTGTTCACCGAGCTTTTCCCGCGTGCGGTGCGCTACACGGGCGTGTCCCTCGGATTCAACATCGGCACCATCGCCGCGGGCGGCACGGCGCCGTACGTCGCAGCGCAGCTGGTGGAATCGACCGGCAACGCCATGTCGCCCGCCTACTGGGTGATGGGTGTATGTGCCGTCGGTGTCGCGACGGTGCTGACGATCCGTGAGACCGGAAAGAAGTCGCTTCCGGTGTAGTGCGCCGTAGGCGCCTAGGCTTTCCACATGACCCCACGCTCGGCCAAGACCGAAGTCCGGATCGGCATCTCCGGGTGGACGTACGCGCCGTGGCGTGGGGATCTCTATCCGAAGGGCCTCGCGCATCGGCGGGAGCTGGAGTACGCGTCGGAACGGCTGACGTCGATCGAGATCAACGGAACGTTCTACGCCATGCAGAAGCCGACGAGCTTCGTGAAGTGGCGCGACGAGACGCCGTCGGACTTCGTGTTCTCGGTCAAGGGCGGCCGCTACATCACGCATCTGAAAAGGCTTGTGGGAGTAGAGGCTGCGCTCGCGAACTTCTTCGCGACGGGTGTGTTGGGGCTCGGCAGCAAGCTCGGACCCGTGCTGTGGCAGCTCCCACCCAACCTGCAGTTCGACGCAGACACACTGGCGAACTTCTTCGAGCTGCTTCCCCGAACGATGTCGGAGGCCGTCGCACTGGCGGACAAACGTGACGACAAGCTGACCGACGATCGGGTCGCTCTCGGTTACGACGTCGACCGGCCTATCCGCTACGCCCTCGAAGTGCGTCACGAGAGTTTCGCGTGCGCGAAGGCGATCGAGCTGGTCCGCGCGCACGACGTCGCGTTCGTCGTCGCGGATACAGCCGGTCGATATCCGTTCGTCGAGACCCCGACGTCGAACTTCATGTACGCCCGGCTGCACGGCGACAAGGAGCTCTACGCGAGCGGGTACGACGACGCCGCGCTCGACGTCTGGGCGGAGCGTGTCAGGGCCTGGACCTCGGCGGGGATGGACGTCTTCGCGTATTTCGACAACGACATGAAGGGATATGCACCGTACGACGCGATGCGGTTGATCGAGCGTGTAGGTCTCTCTACGAATATCTAGCTGTCGCCGTAGAGAGCGCTAGTGTCCACTATCGACCTCAACAGTTCCGCCGGCAGAGCCAACGGCGGCATCGAGTTCAGGTGGATGCTGTCGTCCTGCCGATCCGACGCGCTCTTGATCTCGGCGACCTCGTCGTGCAGACGTTCCATCGTGACGTCGAGGCGGTTCGCACTCTCGGCGGCGTCGGTCAGCTCGTCGAGTAGCGGCGTGGGGATGGTGCCGTCGTACTTGTAGAAGATCTTGTGTTCGAGGCTCGCCCAGAAATCCATCGCGATCGTGCGGATCTGGATTTCCACGGGAACGGGTTGCACTCGGTCGCTCATGAACACCGGGATCTCGACGATGAGGTGAAGACTCTTGTAGCCGTTCGGTTTCGGGTTCGCGATGTAGTCCTTGACCCCCAGAACGGTGACGTCGGTCTGGTTCGACAGCATGTCCGCGATGCGGTACGTGTCCGAGATGAAACTGCACGTGATGCGAATACCGGCGATGTCGACGATGGTGTTGCGAATGTCGTCGAGCGTCAGAGGGCACTTCTTGCGACGCGCCTTCGTGATGATGCTCTCGGGCGTCTTCAGCCGGGACCCGACGTGTTCGATCGGACTGTAGCGGTGAATGTGAGTGAACTCTTCCTTCAAGATGTTGATCTTGGTCATGAGTTCGTCGATCCCGAACTTGTACGCCATCATGAAACGCGTGAATTCGCTGCGGAGACGATCGAAGTCCGTACTACTGTCCATGTGATCGATTCTGTACTACGACGTCATCGGTGCTGGTCGGAGCCTCGGGAGTCGAAACTCGCGTCCGCGCACCGTGGTCCGAGCGGGGGCGTGAACGTCACGTGCCCGCACGTTCTGCACTCGTGTGTGCGGTGGTGGCCCCGTCCGCAGGAGCATGCCCTCGACCCGACCAGCACGGTTCGTGGGCCGAGGGCATGACCGCGGGCGCACCTGCACGGAGCGCTCTCGGCCCATCGATCGCCCAATCGATGGAGCGTCGCGGAGGCGTCGAAGGATTCGCCGCCTGTTTCGTCGGGTACCACCATGCTCGATACCGCCTTGCTGTGACATCGGTAGTGCTGTGACATCGGTAGTGCTGTGACATCGGTAGTGCTGTGACGCCGGTAGTGCGGTGACGCCGGTAGTTCTGGACCGTCCGCGAACGCGTCCCGGACGGCTCGGCCAGCCTACCACGCATTCGAACGTATGTTCCCATTGCAAGTGTCCGAATTGCCCCATACGCTTGTTCGTAATTACGGAATTGCCGAAAAGATGGGGAAGACATGCGACGGATCGCGACACTTTCTGCAGCCTGCGCCACGGCCCTCGTCGTCAGCGGGTGTTCGTCGACGTCCGCGGAATCCGAAGAAGTCTCCGCGCAGTCCGACGACTGCGCGGCCGTGACGTCGACCGATCTCGCGACCGAGGAGGGATGGCTCGGATCGATCGACCAGGCACCCGACACGGTCAGCCTGCTGATCGACGACGGCAGGGGCCGAACCGTCGAGCACCGGCCGGACGAAGAGCAAGTGTTGGCGTCGGCGATGAAAGTGGTGCATCTCAGCGCGTACGCCAAGGCGGTCGCCGACGGTGATCTCGATCCCGACGAGCAGATCCCGCTGCTGGAGTGGGAGCGCTGGTACGTGCCGGGGACCGACGGCGGTGCGCATCCGGCGGCGTTGACGCGACTCGGAATCGCGAACGACGGGATCAGTGCCACGGACCTGAATGCGACGGCCCGGCTCGACGACATGGTCACCGCGATGATCCAGGAGAGCGACAATGCGGTTCCGGACTACCTCCGATTTCGGCTCGGCGACGATGCTGTGAAAGATGCTGCGGCAGACAGTGGTTGGGATGGATTCGCGGTGCCGACGCTCGTCGGCGATTCCCTGTCGTTGTTCGATCCTGCTCTCGCGGAGGGGGACCGCTGGGAGACGGCGAACCGTTGGGCCTTCGATCAGCCGTTCCGCGAGAGTGTCAGTGCGTCGGTGCAGATCCCGTCGTACGACGAGCAGGCCGCGGGCGTCGAGAAGTTCTTCACGCGCGGGTCGGCGGAGCAGCTGACGGCGTTGTACAGATCGTTCGGCGACGGCAGCTTCGGGCCGGGCGCCGACACGGTGCTGCGTCACCTCGAGTATCAGCCCGCGCCCGCGGGAACGATCGGCCTCGGCTTCAAGGGAGGCAATCTCCCCGGAGTCCTCACGCAGGCAATGGAATTGCGTCGTGACGACGGCACCGTCGCGACTGCGGTATGGCTCGTCGACGGGCTGCCCGCCGATCGGTACGAAGAGGCGATGAACACCTTCACCGTGCAGCAGGGCTTGATCGTCGACGCCATGAGCTCGTCCGACGCTCTCGACCGGATAGCCTGCGTCGTGTGAGTGACGACGTCGAAGCGCGATTGGACCGCCTCGAAGCGCGGGTGGCGGAACTGGAGGGGCGCGGCAAACCTCCACACGCTGCCCCGTCGGGCGGGACGGTTACGTACCAGGGCGACGTGCACCTGTACGGGGACGTCGAATGGTCCATCGGATATTCACCCGATGCGATTCTCGAGCTGTCGGTGGCGCGCACCGCCGAGGTGCTCGCCGCGCTGGGGCATCCCGTCCGTCTACGGATCGTGCGGGCGCTTCTGCGTGGCCCGGCGAACGCGTCCAATCTGCAGGAAGCGGTGGAGCTCGGATCGACCGGGCAGGTCTATCACCACCTGAAGGCGCTGAGCTCGGCGGGCGTCGTCGAGCAGCATGCGCGGGGCGAGTTCCGGATCTCCGCCAGGAAGGTTGTGCCACTGCTCGTCTCGATGTTGGCGGCGGCGGACATTTCGGGGGAGGTGGCTTCGCCACCCGTGCGT
Organism: Rhodococcus sp. B10; assembly: GCF_011770055.1. Lineage (NCBI taxonomy): Bacteria > Bacillati > Actinomycetota > Actinomycetes > Mycobacteriales > Nocardiaceae > Rhodococcus > Rhodococcus sp. B10. The sequence goes on from NZ_JAAFYV010000016.1 coordinate 72,074, forward strand.
GCGAATGTATAGCCCTCTATACATTCGCGCGCACGTGTAGCCCACCAAGTCGCGACCAAGTGGCCTGGGCCAACCTTCCGCACATGAACATCACACCTTCACTCCTGTACCGGCTCAGCGGCGTGTCCGTGATCGTCGCGTTCGTCCTCAATCTGATCGGCGGAACCCTCCACCCCGTGGTGGGTGGCTGGGCGCACTCGGTGGAAGCGCTGAGCGCACCGTTCAATCCCTACGCGCAGTACTTCCTTCTGATCGGAACGCTTCTACAGTTCCTCGGCCTCCCCGCGGTGTACGTCTGGGTGTCGAAGAAGGCGGGCCTGCTCGGACTGATCGGCTTCGTCCTCTACTTCTTCTCCAGCATGCTGGTGATCCTGCCGCACCTGACGGTCGAAGCGTTCGTCTCCGTGCCCATCGCGAAGGGACCCGAAGTGGCCCACTTCCTCATTCCCGACGACGATTCGCTGTTCGCCGCTCCGGCATTCCAGAGCCTGCAGATGATCGCAGGCATCGCGTTCATGGCGAGCATGCTGCTCATGGGCATCTCGTTGCTGCGTTCACGGGCGGTGCCGGTGTGGATCAGCGTGGTCATGATCCTCGGTGCTCTGGTCCTGTTCGTGCCCCTGCCGCAGGCGCCGGTGCTGACCGGCTTGGTCATCGAAATTCCGCGCGGACTCGCCATCGCCGCGATCGGCGTGCTGATGCTGAAGAGAAAGAACATCGACGCCGACGCGGTCACCGAGAGCCGCGTCGACGCAGTGACTCGATGAGTCGATCTCCGGAACGTTCGAACTCCTCGGCGGCAGTAGTGTCGCCGAGGAGTTTTGCCGTTGCCGCCAAGGCGAAGTCGACGGGTCCTGCGTAGAACGCGCCCGAGTTCAGACCCCCGATTCGACCCGCGAACGGCAACAGTTCGTCGTGAATTCGACGTGACGCGTCGATATCGCCGAGCCGCGCGGCCGCGTGCGCGGAATACGTCGTCATGCCTAGCCAGTAGTAGTCCCGTGGGTACGGTCGTGCGTCGGACCAGAGCTGACGGGCCTGTTCGACGTCGCCGCGGTCCAACAGTGCGACGATCAGCGGCAGTCGTAGGCTGTGCGGCCGCATCGACTCGACAGCGCTCAGCTCGTCCACCATCGGCGACAGATCGTCGAGATATGTTGCGACGCCGAGTCTTCCGATCATTGCAATGAAATAGGCGACGGCGTTTCCGCCTGCCACCATGTGTTCGGCGATGGCGGCATATTCGGCCAGCGCGGCGTCGGTGTTGCCGACCATGATCTTCGACGCGGCTTCGTAGATCTGCAGCACGCCCAGCATCTCGCCGAGCTGATGACCCGAGGCGTGCTGGATCGCCGCGGCTGCACTCGACTCGGCAGCGTCGAGTTCGGTTGCCGCGCAGTGAGCCAAGAAGGCGTAATAGTAGGCGAGGGAAGTGAAAGCCGCGTCACCGTCCGCGGCGGTGAGCAATTCGTCCGCGATAGAAGGTAGCCGATCCGCGAGATCCGGTCCGAGTGCGATGTAACCCAACGCATTCAGGGCGCGGCACAGCACCGCGGAATCGCCGGTTGCACGGGCGAGATCGACGGCTTCCGTGGCCGCGGCGATGGTCTCGTCCGTGTCGTCGCCTTCGATCTCGAACACCAACGCGACCAGGAGCAACGCACGATCTCGCGGGGCAAGATCGTCTGTATCCAAAGCACTTTCGATGTGGTCGACGACCGCTCGATCGATGTCGACCTCCGACCGGATCGACCAGACCACCGGTGCGTTCCACGACGTCAGCGCCGCAATCAGTTCCGGACGCCCGATGCCCGACGCGATGTCGATGGCGCGTTGCCGTTCGGTGCGTGCGGTCGTGGTGTCCCCTGCCCGTGCGAGCGATCCGACGAGTGGAGCGAGAACTTCGAGAAGCGACGACGGGGATGCGTCGACGGCCTGAGCGTGCAATGTGGCCGCGGAGCGCCACAGCGCCAGTGCCTCTCGGTGTGAGCCGAGCGATTCGTACCTGCGGGCTGCGTCGACGGCGTACGGCAGAACGTCCATGGCCGTCGACGGGGTGGCCGACAGAATTGCATGGTGTGCCAGCGCGGCATGATCGTTCGGTGTGCGATCGGCGAGCACACGCAGAGTCGCGCCGTGCAAGCGTGTGCGACGCATCAGCGGTAGCTCGCCGTAGAGGGTGTCGCGGACGAGCGCGTGCGTGAAGCGGAGGCGATCGGGCGATGGTTCGATCAGAAGACCTGCGAGAACGGCAGGTTCGAGCGCGTCGAGAAGCGCGTCTTCGGATCGTTCGCCCATCGATGCGAGCACTCCGAGGTCGACGTCGCGACCCAATACGGATGCGCGTCGCAGCGTCGTGACGCTCTCGCCCGGCAACCGGGTGATTCGACGCCTCAGTACGTCACCGATGGTGTCGGGCACGGCGGACAGTGCGACGTCGGAGCCCTCGGACAGGATGAGACGAGCGAATTCCCGTACGAACAACGGGTTTCCATCCGTGCGTTCCGAAAGAATCTGGAGTACATCGGGGTTCGCCTCGGTGTACCCGGAGTGACGCGCCACCTCGGCGACGCCGGCCGCGGAGAGCCCGGTCAGGTGGATCTTCGTCGATCCCGCACCGGCCGTCGCAGCCCAGGTCGTGTCCAGTTCGGCCGAGACCTCGGACGACCGAAACGTTGCCACGACAAGCACTTTCACCGAGGCGAGCGCGGCGAGCAGGTGTCGTAGAGTCTGCATCGTCAGCTCGTCGGCACGGTGACAGTCGTCGAGAATCACTGCGACAGGACTGTTGTCGGCGACGAGTGCGAGGTAGTCGGCGAGAGTCTTGGACAGCCAGAACGGCTCGACCGCAATGGATTCGACGTTCGACATCAGGGGCAGTAGTTGTTTCTCGATGGTCGACGGCATGGGGAACTGCTGCGACAGTGCGGCCGCGATGTCCGCCCACGGCCATCCCGGCGGAGTGCCGTCGACCTCCCGACAGCGACCCCACGCCGTCGCCCATCCGTCGGACCGCAGTTGTTCGACGACGTTCGACGCCAACGTCGTTTTCCCCTGTCCCGGCTCGCCACCCACCCACACGACTTCGACCTGGCCTGCGGCGACCGTCGTCGCGATGGTCAGCACCGTCTCCGTCTCGTCGGGTCGGCAGTTGATTCGACGCTGCGCAGCAGGTGTTTTCGGGCGTAACGCCGGTGCGTCGACGCGTCGCGGCGCCTCGAGATGTGGGCTCTGCGCGAGTATGTCGGCTTCGAGGGTGCGCAGTTCGGAGCCTGGGTCGATGCCGAGTTCGTTCGCGAGGTACGTGCGTGCACGACCGATGGTGTCGAGCGCGTCTCCCTGCCGGCCTGCTCGATACTGGGCGAGGGCGAGCAGGTGCGCCGGACGTTCACGTCCGGGGTTCTCCGCGACGTGGTGAATCAAGGCGGTGATGACAGCGGTCGGCGGTTCGCCCAGTTCGAGCAACGTGCGTGCGCGTTCTTCGACCGTAGTGCGGTGCAGTTCGTCGAGACGTGCGATTTCGGGTGCAGCCCAGGAGGTGTCGGCCACTTCCTGGTAGGGCCGCCCCGCCCACACGCCGAGTGCAGTGTCGAGAATCGCGAGCCGCTCGTCGTGGGCTGTGATGCGCAGGGCGTCCGTCAGGAGTGACTCGAAGTGCCAGGCGTCGACGGCGTGGGCTGGAAGGTTCAGCGCGTACCCGGGAGACGAGCTGATCAGAATCGTCGCGGGCGTGCGCGGTAAGCGTTCTGGTTCGAGTACCCGTCGGAGATTGGAGACGTGGACCTGCAGCGCAGCCAGTGCTTTCGGTGGCGGTTCGCCGGACCACAGGTCCTCGATCAACAGATCGGTCGACACGACGGCACCCTTCGCCAGGGCCAGTCGCGTCAGGACGGCGCGACGGCCGGGGCCGGCGAGGTCGACGACATTGCCGTCCCGTAGCGCACGCAACGGGCCGAGCACGTGAATCGACAACGGGTGCGAGGTACTCATGGTGTCTCGCAGACTAATCGCTACGCGGGTGAAGCTCTCGCTGCAAGAAACGCCTCCGGATCGATCAGGTCCGCTTGACCGACGATCGACCCCAGATCCGCGATGCGCTCGATGCCCGTCAGCACCATTTCTTCCTCGACCGTGCCCTCGGCGAAGCCGTAGTAGCAGGTCGACGTCGTGTGGTTGTGGTCCTTGTCGATGCGGTTGGCGCGTCCCTCGATCTGACGGATGTCGATGGGAGTCCAGCGCGGGTCGTGGATCAGCGTGACGCGGGGCGCCGCGGTCGACACGGTCCGCTCCGGCAACAAGAGTTCGCCCGCGTGCAGGTTGATGGCACTGGTCGTGGTCGAGATGATCACGCGCGCCGCACCGGTCTGGAAGCGTCGGATCTCGATCTCCTGATTCGCACTGCTCATGCTGCCGTCGACGACCGCGACGTCGAGCCCCTCGTCGCGCAGGGTCTCGGCGAGAGCAGCCACCGATTCGCGATAGAACATCGACACGAACACCTGATTGCCCTCGCGGACCCACGACCGGACCTGGTCTGCCGACGCCGGAATCCGCAGGTACGAACACTTCTGCCGGAACCGCAAGGTCGCTGCTCGCGTGCTGGGATTCTTCTGCAGAACCCGCTTGCCACCGACGGACTTCCACAGCGGCAGACCCAGTTCCTTGCGGTAGTCGACCCACGCGGAGTTGTAGAGACGCTTCTGCGCAGCCGTCAGTTCCTGCCCGAGGGGTTCACGCGGCGTCGGAGGGGACGGCCGCGAAATGGACCACGGCACCGCACCGCCCGCGAGCCACCGATGAATGGTCGAGATGTCGCGGTCGCGTCGGGCAGCGTCTTCGGGCTCCCACCGCCACGACTTGAGGCCGCCCGCCTTGCCCTCTTTCAGTGCGAATCCGGCGTTCTCGAGGAACGTGGCCCACTGGGTGGTGACGGCGTATCCCAGCGAGTCGTCGTCGACGATGGGCTCGTTGCCGCGGCTCTGTTCGATGGCCCGGGCCATGTACGCGAAGTGCATCGGCTGATAACCCGGGGTTGCGGACATCCAGACCACTGCGCGCGCAGCTTCCTGATAGCGCCAGATGATCTGCGACTGCTGCGATTCGATGTTCATCAACGCGTGGGACTCGTCGGCGATGACGACGTCGATGTCGAAGCGCAGTTCGCCGAGCGCGATGGTCCGCTTGTTCTGTGTTTTCTTGCGTTTGCCCAGGTCGGTGTCCTCGGGCACCGTCAGCAGCTTCTTCGTCGACTGGTAGGTGACGAGAAGCCACCGCTTCCGGTCAGCCGGGTCGAGGTCGGCCTCGGTGTCGGCGATGGTGCGTCGCCACCCGGGAAGCGCACCCTTCGGGGCGACGACGAGAACCGTGGAGATCGCAGGATCGTCCATCTGCCGGACGGCCTCGCACACGGCGAGCGTCTTACCGAGACCCGTCGAATCCATCTGTGCGAAGTACGGGAGCCCGTTGTCGAGAGCGTCGAGATGCCGTCGTACCGATTCGAGCTGCGTCTCGCGCGGCTTCATGGAACGCTCGTGCACGACCTCGTCGCGCCACGTCTCGTTCGCGTCGTCCTCCACCCACCGCTGCAGGCTGTAGGGCATCGACTCGAACGAGGCCAAGGCGTCGGGTAGCTCGGTTCCGTAGTACGCGAACACTCGCGGGCCCGGGTACCAACGGGCGCCCGACGCCGACGCGAGGGACCGGTCCTCGAACGGGACGTCGAGGACCCAGACGCGCTCGCCGGGATCCGGGAGCCGAAGGTCGGGTGAGACCGTCTTACGGACGGCCCGCTTCCTCGGCGCGGCCTTCTTCTTCGCGGTCGACGTGCCGCTCGCCTGCTTGAACTTGCGCGCTGCAGCGCTCTTCCCCGCGCCGACGGTACGGGCGGTGGTGGAGGCGGGCTTGCGTCTGCGAGGTGGCACGGCAAACACCGTAGAGCACCCGTCCGACACCTCCGATCAGGCGGGAGTGGAGCCTGCAGGAATGACCCTTATCAGGCAGGTGCGAAGAATTCCAATGCGATGTTGTCGGGATCGCGGAAGGAGATACCGGAGCCGTAGTGGGCGTTCTTGATGCCGGAGTGGGTGATGCCCAGCTCGTCGAGCCTCGCCGGCCATTCCTGCAGCTGATCCTGGGTACATCCGAAGCCGACGTGGTCGAGTCCGATGTGGTGCTCGTCGAACGGATCCCCGGTGGCGTGGCCGGGATGGGTGTGCAGGCCGAACAGCATGCCGCCGCCGATGGCGAACACCGTGTGGTGAAAGGTGCCGGATTCTTCGTCCTCGTCGAGGACCGGATCGGAGCCGAACAGTCGCGAGTACCACGCGGTACTGGCGGCCAGGTCGGAGACGGTGATCGCCACGTGGGCGAGTCCTGGGAACTCGGTCATGATGCTCGGGCCCTTCGATCGACGTCGTACATAGGCGTGTTCACGCTATGACCGAGACCGCGTCCGCACCGGCAGATGAGGGTGAAACCGCCCGACAGGGCAGGTGAGGTTGCGCGCTCCTATTACGGTGTGAAACATGAACTTCAGCGACCACCAGATCGGCATCTACGCCCAGGGGATGTTCACCGATACGAGGCCGGAGATCACGACCAATCTCGCGACGCTCGAAGAGCAGGCCGCGGCCACGCTGACGCCCGAGGCCCTTGGCTACATCGTCGCCAGCGCGGGCAGCGGTTCGACGGCGCGCGCGAACCGCGATGCGTTCGACGCCTGGCGCATCGCACCGCGCATGTTGCGGAGCGCCGCCGAACGCGACCACGCGACGACGATCCTCGGCACCGCACTGCCCGCGCCGCTGATGATTGCGCCCGTCGGGATCCAGACCCTCGCGCATCCCGACGGTGAACTCGCGACGGTGCGCGCGGCCGCAACCCTCGGCGTGCCCTACATTCACTCGACGCAGGCGTCACACTCGTTCGAGCAGGTCGCCGAAGCGGGCGGCGACGCGCCCCGCTGGTACCAGTTGTATTGGCCCACCGATGAATCGGTGTTGCTGAGCTTCCTCGGACGGGCACGGGGCACCGGCTTCACGACGCTCGTCCTGACTCTCGACACAACCCTTCTCGGCTGGCGACCCGCCGACCTCGACCGTGGTTATCTCCCCTTCCTGGCGAATCTCGGTATCGAGAATTACCTGTCGGATCCGGCGTTCCGAGCGGGCCTCGAACAGCCGGTCGACGCCAATCCCATTGCTGCCGCGATGCATTGGGCGCAAATGTTCCCGAATCCTGGCCTGAACTGGTCGCAGCTGGCGTTCCTGCGTCAGCACTGGGACGGCCCGATCGTGCTGAAGGGAATCTGCACCGTCGGCGATGCACGCTCCGCGCTGGAACACGGCGTCGACGGTATCGTCGTGTCGAACCATGGCGGACGCCAGATCGACGGTGCACGTGCATCGTTGGACGCACTACCCGAGATCGTCGACGCAGTGGGCGATCGACTGACGGTGCTGTTCGACTCCGGTGTACGCACCGGCGCCGACATGGCGAAGGCTCTGGCGCTCGGCGCCGATGCAGTCCTTCTCGGCAGGCCGTTCCTGTACGGTCTGGCGCTCGCGGGCCAAGCAGGCGTCGAACATGTACTACGTTGTATCCTTGCGGAATTCGATCTCGTCACCAGTCTGTCCGGCCACACCGGTGCGTCGGAGCTCGGCCGTGAGTCGGTGATCCGAGCGTGACCGCTCCGGCGTGGGTCCAGCACGCGATCTGGTGGCAGGTGTATCCGCTCGGCTTCGTCGGTGCGCCCGTTCGGAATTGGGACGGATCGTCGTCGGCGGACGAACACAAGCTGCGTGGCATCGTCGAATGGCTCGATTACGCAGTCGAACTCGGAGCGTCGGGAATCGCCCTGGGGCCCATCTTCGCCTCGGAGGGCCATGGATACGAGACGGTCGATCATTTCCGCGTCGACGAACGACTCGGCACCGCCGAGGACGTCGACGCGCTGATCGAGGCCGCACACGACCGCGGAATGCGGGTATTGCTCGATGGTGTGTTCAATCATGTGGGGCAATATTTTCCACGATTTCAGGAAGCGCTTGCCGGTGACGCGGACGCCGCGTCCTGGTTTCACCTCGACTCCTCCGGTCGGCACCGCAACTTCGAGGGCCACGACGAACTGGTGACGCTGAACCACGACAACGAGGACGTCCGGCAGTACGTGGTCGACGTCATGTCGCACTGGCTGAGTCGCGGCGCCGACGGCTGGCGTCTGGACGCGGCCTACGCGGTTCCGACGTCGTTCTGGGCATCGGTCGTACCCCGTGTGCGCCAGTCCTTTCCGGATGCCTACTTCCTGGGTGAGGTCATTCACGGTGACTACGGCCGCATCGCAGCGGACAGCGAACTCGACTCGGTGACACAGTACGAGCTGTGGAAGGCGATCTGGAGCGCGATCTCCGAGAAGAACTTCTTCGAGCTGTCTCATGCGCTGGGCCGACACAACGAGTGGCTCGACGCGTTCGTTCCCGCCACGTTCGTCGGTAACCACGACGTCAATCGCATCGCCAGCACCATCACGGACGAACGGCACCTCGCGCACGCCCTCGTCGTCCTGTTCACCGTCGCGGGGACGCCGACCATCTACTACGGCGACGAGCAGGGTTTTCGCGGCACCAAGGAGGAGCGCGTCGGCGGGGACGACGAGGTTCGCCCCGAATTCCCCGCGAACAAGGATGATCTCGCCCCGTACGGGTGGCCGATCTTCCATCTGCACCAGGAGTTGATCGGCCTGCGGAGGCGGAACTCGTGGCTGCACACGGCACGGACGGAGGTCGTCGAGCTGACCAACACCGCGCTGGCGTACCGCGCGTCAGCGGGCGAGGAACGGATCCACGTGGTCCTCAATCTCGGCGACGACAGCGTCGAGTGCCGGTTGAGCGGACCCGTGTTGGCCGGCCAGGCCGCGGTGCAGGGCGGACACGTCACCGTGCCACCGCACGGATGGGTGGTTCTCGGCTGAATCGGGCTGTATATCGTTTTCTAGTTCTCAAGCTAGAAAAAGATATACAGGCGATACGGCTACACTCGGCAATCGACACGGGGTGCCGCTGCACGGCGGCTGAGAACACACCCGTCGAACCTGATCTGGCCAGCACCAGCGTAGGGATGTCTATGACTATGTCTGAGCTGTGCCTTCGAGTGAGAGGCGCATTCAATGAAGTTGGACGAGCAAACGGTTCTGGTCACCGGTGCCGGCCGCGGTCTCGGGTCCGCGATCGCGCGGGCCTTCGCGGCGCACGGTGCACGTGTCGTCGTCAACTATCGACGCAGCCAGGAGGCAGCCGAGAAGCTGGCCACCGAGATCGGTGGCGTTGCGGTACAGGCGGACGTCACCGATGCGGACCAGGTGGATGCGCTGTTCGCCGCGGCCGAGAAGCACTTCGGCACGCCGATCACGACGGTCGTTAACAATGCGCTCGCGGACTTCTCGTTCGACGGTGACGCGCGCAGCAAGGCCGATTCGATCGAGTGGGAACAGTTCGATTCTCAATTCCGTGGGGCCGTTAAAGGTGCTTTGACGACGACGCAGCGCGCGATCCCGGGCATGCGCGCCGCAGGCTTCGGCCGGATCGTGAACGTCGGCACCAACTTGTTCCAGAACCCGGTGGTCCCGTACCACGACTACACGGCATCGAAAGCTGCGCTGCTGTCTCTGACACGCACTCTCGCAACCGATCTCGGCGCTGATGGCATCACGGTCAACATGGTCTCCGGCGGGCTGCTGCGCACGACGGACGCCAGCGCCGCGACACCCGACGAAGTGTTCGACCTAATCGCCTCGTCGACCCCACTGCAGCGCGTCGTCACGCCCGAAGAATTCGCCGACGCACTCCTGTTCTTCGCGTCTCCGTGGTCACGCTCGGTGACCGGGCAGAACCTCGTCGTCGACGGCGGTCTCGTCAAGGGCTGAATCATGCTGCATTTGAATGCCTTTCTGTTCGGTTGCGGTCACCACAGCGCTGCCTGGCGCCACCCGGATTCGCGGGTCGAAGACCTCGGTGACATCGCGTACTACGAGGAACTGGCGCAGATCGCCGAACGCGGCAAGCTCGACGCAGTCTTCTTCGCCGACGGCCATTCGGTACGCGACCCCGCAGGCGCCGGAACCTGGTTCCTGGAACCGATCACGGCTCTGTCGGCCATGGCGCGGGCGACGACGCACATCGGACTCGTGACGACGGTGTCGACGACGTTCTACACTCCGTTTCACGCCGCCAGGATGCTGGCGTCGCTGGATCACATCAGTGGCGGCCGAGCCGGATGGAATGTCGTCACCTCGATGTTCGACGCCGAAGCACGGAACCACGGTTTCGACGAAATCCCCGGCAGGAAAGAGCGTTACGAACGAGCCGAGGAGTTCGTCGACGTCGCACTGGCATTGTGGGACACGTGGGACGCCGACGCGCTCGTTCTCGACCGCGGTGGAATGTATGCGGATCCAGCGAAGGTGCATCGGATCGACCATGACGGCAAGCACTTCCGCGTCGACGGTCCGCTGACGGTTCCACGATCGCCGCAAGGTAGGCCGGTGCTGTTCCAGGCGGGCGCGTCGGGGCAGGGTCGTGATCTCGCGGCCCGGTACGCCGAGGCCATTTATGCGGTGGCGTACGACATCTCGTCCGGATCTCGGTACTACGCCGACGTCAAACAGCGGATCGCGGAGGCAGGCAGGGACGCGTCGGCGGTCGGGATCATGCCGGGGCTCGTCACGTACGTGGGATCGACGATGGACGAGGCGAGAGCGAAGAAAGCAGAACTGGACGCGCTACTCCCCGTCGAACAGTCGCTGCGTCAGTTGAGCATGTTCGTCGAACAGGATTGCACTACCTGGGAACTCGACGCACCCGTACCGTCACTGCCGCCGCTCGAGGAGTTCACCGGTCCGCACGGTAGGTACGACACGATCCTGCGCATCGTCGAGAAGGATGCGCCGACGGTCCGCGAACTACTCGGCACCCTCGCGGCGGGCGGTGGACATGCGACGATGATCGGTACGCCCGAGTCTATCGCCGACGAGATCGAGGCCTGGGTGCAGGCAGGCGCCGCCGACGGCTTCAACCTGATGCCGCCGCTCTATCCCCACGGCCTCACCGAGTTCGTCGACCACGTCGTTCCGATCCTGCAGGCACGCGGCGTCTTTCGTCGCGACTATGCCGGGTCCACGTTGCGGGAGAACCTGCGCTGACGCACGGGTGGCGAAGCCGCAAAGCTTTTCGTCAACTCCGCGATCTCCGACGCATGGGAGATGGGTGACCAATGCCCGGCGCGAATTTCGCTGCGCGTCAGGTTCTTCACCCACTTCTCGGTGTCGTCGTAGTGGAACGGCCGAACCGCGACGTCCTCGGTGTTCACGATCAACTGCACGGGCACGTCGATGTGACGCTGCCTTGGCTGGGTCAACCGGGGGACGATGTTGGCGCGGTAGCGGTTCGTGCCGTTCACCGCGTCGGACCACAGCGTCGAATTCTGGGTCACCAGTGCGGGATCGACGTCCGAGAACTCCTGTAGGAACGCGGGCCATCCCTTCGCGAACTGTCGCTTGATGCGGAACGTCGACAGCCCCGGAATGTGGAACGTGACCGTGTACCACGAGGCGCGGGTCTGTGCGAGCACCTGCTTGATGCCTGTCCACGTCGGCTTTCGCAGTCGGGACCGCGACCACTGGGCGAGATGATCGAGGTTGGGCCCCGACACCGACGTGTACGACGCGATCCGGTCTACCGCGCGAGGCTCGCCTGCCGCCTCCCATACTTCGACGGCCCCCCAGTCGTGCGCGAGCACGTGGACCGGTCGATCGGGGCTGACCGCGTCGATCACCGCGTAGAAGTCGCTCGCCAGGTTGCTCAGGCGATATGCGGACTGCTCCTCGGGGACCGTGCTCTCCCCTGCGCCGCGGGTGTCGTAACTGATGACGCGGAACTCGTCGGCCAGTAGCGGAACGATGTGACTCCACAGGTCGTGGGTATCCGGCCAGCCGTGCACCAGGACGATCGGTTCGCCGTCCGGGTTGCCGGTCTCGAACACCGCGAGCCGCATTCCTTCGTTGACGACGACGCGTTTGGTAGTCATACGAACCAACTTAATATGAACGCCGGTTACATGTACAAAGTTTGTCGGTGCGGCCTGCCATGATCTGCGCGTGACTTCCGACTGGCCGCACGACTGGCCCCTGACCGCACGCACCATCGCGGCGGCAACCGACGACGCGATCGCTGCCGCGACGGCACGATCCGTCGAACAGTTCGCCGACGCGATCGAGACGCTGACGTCCGAGGATCCCGCCCAGCTCGGACTGATTCATGCGGAGATGGTCAGGTCGTTGCTGGAGGAGTTACATCCCGACGGTCTGACCGGCGAGGACGTCCAGGACGCCCTCACGCGGACGGTCCGCAGCGCGGCGGAATGGAACCCGAGCGTCGACGTCGACGGCTTCGTCGAGGTGCTCACCGGCGCGTTGGGCGTCGCCGACACCGAAGAGCGCCGCCCCCGTCCGAGGCCCGAACATGCAGTGCTGCTGATGGCAGATCTGCTGGTCAGGCGGAAGGCGTCGGGCAAGCTCTACATCCGCCGCGCGGTCGCAGAGGTGCAGCGCGCGCAGACCATGGAGATGCCATAGGCACTTCTATCGCTATCTAGCTTTTGGGCTAGATACCGATAGAGCCTCCTACAGGTGAAGCATGTTCGCCGCACCGATGACGGCCCGAACCGACGACAGCGATGCGTCGGCCTCGATTGCCATCGACCACTCGCGGTGACCGTCGCACTCGAACGCGACGAACGTGGCCGTCGATCCTTCGGTGAGTGTCTGCTGGTGGAATTCGAGTATCTCGACGTGACAGCCGAGGTCGTAGAGCATGGACGTCAATGCGTCGATCGGCCCGTACGTCGTCGCCGACGCGGTGTGGATGGCATCTCCGATACCGAAGGTGGCGTCGAACGTCGTTCGGCCACCCCGTGCGGCATTGGCTTCCCAACTGCCGAGTCGGATCGGGCCGTCGGTCGACGTGAAGGTCTGGCTGAAAGTAGTCCAGTTCATGTCCTGTGCCTGAGTTCGAAGGTCGCGCGGGAGAGGGGTTCCGTAACGAGCGGCGAAGCAGTCTGGCGACGAAAGAGCGGTGAGAGCCTTCATGATGGTGGTCCTCGAAATGTGAAGGAAGGACCGAGGTAGCACGTTGACCCGCAGCGAGGGGTCGGTCCGAATCAGACCCCGCTACGGCGGCGTACTACGAGAATGTTCTTCACGAACGCCAATCTAGACCTGGTTCGGAAGGCGATGCAACTACTATTTTCCGATCTAACGCACTCTACGGTCGGCGATAGACAGCTCGATAGTCACCGAGAGACTCCATTGCCGTCGATAGCGTTCTCTAGGACACGGTCTAGATGTCCGCATAAACGCTTAGTCGTGTTGTTACTTTGACCCCATGGACCCCGTGCGTAACCCTTACGCTCCCGGCGCAGGCCAGCGGCCGCCCGAGCTTGCAGGTCGGACCAAGCAGCTCGACGCCTTCGACGTCGTACTCGAACGCATCACCCGCGGCAGGCCGGAACGCAGCGTCGTACTGACGGGGTTGCGTGGCGTCGGGAAGACGGTGTTGCTGAACCAGCTCCGATCAGCGGCCGTCGCGCGGGGGTGGGGCACGGGAAAGATCGAGGCGAGACCGGATCAGGAGCTTCGACGACCGTTGTCGTCGGCGCTGCACATGGCGGTGCGCGGCATCGCGGCGTCGCATCGGGATCCGGAACGCGTCGACGAATTCCTCGGTGTGCTCAAGGCTTTCGCGTTGCGCGCGTCGGCGGGCAAGGGCATGCGCGAGCGGTGGCAGCCCGGCATCGACGTGCCGGCGAAGACGGGTCGTGCCGATTCCGGTGACATCGAGATCGACCTCGTCGAACTGCTGCTCGACGCGTCCACGCTGGCGGGGGACGTCGGGGTCGGCATCGCGATCTTCATCGACGAGATGCAGGACCTCGGCCCGGCCGACATCTCGGCGTTGTGCGCGGCGTGCCACGAGCTCAGTCAGGACGCGGCCCCGCTGATCATCGTCGGAGCCGGGTTGCCGCATCTGCCTGCCGTGCTGTCCGCGTCGAAGAGCTATTCGGAACGACTGTTCAGTTACCACCGCATCGGACGGCTCGAACGCAAGGCAGCCGATCTCGCGCTGATCGCGCCCGCCGACCGCGAGGACGTCGAGTTCACCACCGAGGCACTCGATGCGCTCTACGAGGCTGCCGACGGCTACCCGTATTTCGTGCAGGCGTACGGCAAAGCGACGTGGGATCTCGCGCCCGAAACACCGATCACCGCGGAAGACGTGCGTGTCGCAGCGCCGACGGCCGAGGAGGAACTCGCCGTCGGATTCTTCGGCTCACGGTACGAACGGGCGACGCCCGCCGAACGCGAGTACATGCGCGCGATGGCGGACCTGTCGGAGGAGGACGCGTCGGTGCCGACGGCTGCGGTCGCGACGGAGCTGAAGCGCAAACCTGCGTCGTTGTCCCCCGCGCGCGACGGGCTGATCAAGAAGGGCCTGATCTACTCGGCAGAGCGCGGAACGATCGCCTTCACGGTCCCCCACTTCGGGCGGTACCTGAGGGCGCAGACGGACGAATAGGCAGCTTCGCTGCACGTGCGCGCGAATGTATAGCCCCCTATACATTCGCGCGCACGTGGCGTCAGCCGCCATTGATACGCGCCATGTCCCCGTCGTAGTAGTCGATCAACCTCTGATCCATCACTTTTCGCCACAGCGGCGGAACGAGCGCGCAGAAGATCATGACCGCGTATCCGGCCGGAAGCTGCGGAGACTCGTCGACCGTCCGTAGCGCCTGGTACCGCCGAACCGGGTTCGCGTGGTGATCACTGTGCCGCTGCAGGTGGTACAGGAACAGATTGCTCCACAGATGATCGCTGTTCCAGCTGTGGGTGTGGTTCGTCCGCTCGTACCGCCCCCGCTTGGTCTTCTGCCGCAACAGGCCGTAGTGCTCGAGGTAATTGGCGGCCTCGAACAGGATCACCGCGATGGCAGCCTGCAGAACGAGATACGGCGCAACCTGCCACCCGAAGATTGCGATCAACGCCGCGAACACCACGATCGACATGGCGAGCGCATTGAACAGGTGGTTGTGCGCGGTCCACGTCTTCTTGCCGACGCGATCGAGACGCCTCTGTTCGAGCTCCCACGCCGACTTGATCCCGCCGAACATGCTGCGCGGCAGAAACTTCCAGAAGCTCTCGCCGTACCGAGCCGACGCCGGATCCTCGGGGGTCGCGACGCGTACATGGTGGCCGTGATTGTGCTCGACGTAGAAGTGGCCGTAGAACGATTGCGCCAGAGTGACTTTGGACAGCCAGCGCTCGACGTTCTCGCGTTTGTGACCGAGTTCGTGCGCCGCGTTGATGCCGACACCACCGACCACGCCGACCGTCACCGCCAGGCCGATCCGCTCCGGAACACCCAGCGGCCCGTGAGCCCACAGATAGCACGCCGCTGTCAATCCCGCGTACTGCAGTGGAATCAACAGGTAGAGGCACCAGCGGTAATACCTGTCGTTCTCGAGTGCTTCGGCGACCTCGAGCGGCGGATTGGACTTGTCCACGCCGGCGAACGCGTCGACCAGGGGGACGACGATGGCGATGATGATGAGCCCCAGCGCCCAGAATGCTCCGGGGCCGAGCCACGCCACGAGACCCCACGCCAAGAAGGGGCTCAGCGGGATGACCAGACCCAACGGCCAGAGGTATCGCTTGGGGTCACGCCATCCGAAAGCAGGCGCAGAGGGGGTGGCGTTCATCGGGGCTGCACATCCCCTCGCCGTAATTCACGCATCGAAAAAATTACCTTTTCTAACTATCGCATCGAATCTACTACTCTCCTGTACTTCGCCGCAGCCCCGTGGTGGGATTACCGAATCCGGCGCCTGTGTGAGGGGAACAACACATGAAGACCAGCGAATCGACGTTCACGGGCGTGCACGGGACACGGATCGTCTACGACGTCCACACGCCCGACAACGCGACGGGATTCCTCGTTCTGTCGCACGGCCTCGGCGAACACGCAGGTAGATACCGTGAGGTCGTCGAGCGCCTGACCCAGCTCGGTCTGACGGTGTACACGATCGATCACCGCGGCCACGGTCGTTCCGGCGGCAAGAGGCTGGAGCTGAAGAATTGGTCCGACTACATCACCGATCTCCACGAACTGTTCCGCATCGCGCGTGCCGAGCATCCTGACGGGAAGGCATTTCTCCTCGGCCACAGCATGGGCGGCGCGATCGCGCTGTCGTACGCACTCGAGTATCAAGCGGAGCTCGACGCGTTGATGTTGTCCGGACCCTTCGCCGTGGTGAGCGACGACACCCCGAAGATCCTGATCACGATCGGCAAGGTGCTCGGCAAGATCGCGCCGCGCGTGCCGGTGCAGACGCTCGATTCGGCCGACGTCTCGCGGGACCCGGCCGTCGTCGCCGCCTACGACGCCGACCCGCTCGTGCATCACGGCAAGATCCCCGCCGGTGTGGCCGGCGGTCTCGTCGGCGCGACCGAGAGCTTCCCGACGCGGCTGCCCACCCTCACTTTGCCGGTACTGGTGCAGCACGGCAGTGAGGACAAGCTCGCCGACGTCGCGGGAAGCCGCATGATCGCCGAGAAAGCCGGCTCGAAGGATCTCACGATCGAGATCTACGACGGCCTCTATCACGAGATCTTCAACGAACCCGAGCGCCAGCAGGTGCTCGACGACCTGGTGGCCTGGCTGAAGCCACGCCTCTAGCGCTCGAAGAGTCGGGTTCCGTTGTAGTAGCAGACATCTCGCACCCAGTCGTCGCCGAGGCCGAGTCGCTGTACTGCGGTCAACGCCTCCGCGTAGGTGTACGGGATGTTGGGGAAGTCGCTGCCGAACAAGATGCGATCCTGCAGGTCCGCCAGCCGTGAGCGGCTGCTCGGTGGAAACGGCCACGCCGCCTCGGAGAAGTCGGTGAACGCCATCGTGGTGTCGAGTCGGACCTCCGAGTACGCGTCGGCGAGGGCGAGAAAGTCGTCGTACTCCGGCATGCCCATGTGTGCGATGACGAGCGGCAGACGTGGAAAACGCTGCAGCAGAGCGTCGATCGGGCCGGGTCCGGTGTACGTCCCCGGTGCAGGCCCGGACCCGCAATGGATGACGACGGGTATCCCCGCGTCCTCTATCGCACCCCAGACCGGATCCAGCAACGGGTCGTTCGGCGAGTAGTTACCGACCTGGATGTGCGACTTGAAGATTCGCGCACCACCCGAGATGGCAGCGGCGACGTAGTCGCCGGCGGATTCCTCGGGATAGAAGGTCGCCGTGTGCACGCAGTCGGGCGTACGCTCGGCGAACTGTGCGCCCCATGCGTTGAGCCACGCGGCCATGTCCGGCTTGTGGGGATAGATCATCGACGTGAATCCGCGAACGCCGAACTCGCGCAACGTCTCCAAGCGCACGTCTTCGTCGTGGCGGTACGAGATCGGCCAGGTCATCCCTGTGAGGGGGCCTACCGCGTCGAAGTACGCCCAGACCTTGTCCATGACGTTCTTCGGCATGAAGTGGGTGTGGACGTCGAAGATTCCGGGCAGGCCGAGGCCCTCCCAGAACGTCCGAACCTCCACGGTCTCAGCGGGCGACATGCGCGTCGAACCAGTCGAGGGTCTTGGACCACGCATCGGCCGACGCGTCGGCGTTGTACACCGCCGGGCGATCGTCGCAGTGGAATCCATGGTCCCCCTGGGCGTATCGGGTGATGTCGGTAGCCACCGGCGATGTGGCCGCGGCGGTGCGCAACTGTTCGACCTCCGAGGTGGGGATGCCCTTGTCCAGATCGCCGAAGAAGCCGTGCCACGGTGTCTGCAGGGCATCGGCGACGCTCAGCATCGTCGGATATCCGAAGCGGCCCTTGTCGATTCCGCCGCCGTAGAACGTTGCGGCGGCACCGAGGGGGCGTCGGACAGCGGTATGGAAGGCGACCGTACCGCCCATGCAGAAACCGACGATCGCGCACTGTGTCGGCTCGAACCCACGCTCGGCCAAGGCTCCGAGCGCGGCGTCGACATCCGAGTCGACCTCGTCGGCCTTCAAGGAACCGATCGACGACATCGCGGCTTTCATGTCGGTGTAGTCGTGTATCTGCTTGTTCTGTCGGTGGAACAGATGCGGTGCGACGGCAACCCAGCCGGCGTCGGCGAAGCGTCGGCAGACGTCGACGATGTGGTCGGTGACGCCGAACGCTTCCTGGATCACGACGACACCGCCACGGGGTGCAGCGCCTCCGGACGGTTCACGGAAGGTGAGACGAGTGGTCATACCTCGATTGGAGCACAACCCGGTCCGTGCGCAGGTCGGGGGTTTTGTAGGCTGCATCACACGTCATCACTCTGGAGAGGACACTGTATGCGCGCGGTACACATCACGAGGCTCGACGGTCCGGAATCGGTGGAGATCGTCGACATCGACGAGCCTGCGGCACGTGACGATGCGGTCGTCATCGACGTGCACGCCGCGGGCGTCGCATTCCCGGATGCACTACTGACGCGTGGGTTGTACCAGTACAAGCCGGAACTGCCGTTCGTACCGGGCAGCGAGATCGCAGGTGTCGTACGTTCGGCTCCCGAGGGTTCGGGGTTCGCCGCGGGTGACCGCGTCGCCGCGCTGACCGGCCTGTCCGACGGCATGGCCGAGGTCGCCGTCGTGTCCGCCGACACCGTGTTCAAGCTCCCCGACGCCGTCTCGCTCCCCGCAGGCGCCGGCCTCCTCTTCAACGACCTGACCGTGCACTTCGCGTTGCGCGAGCGCGGAAGACTGACCGAGGGCGAGACCGTCCTCGTCCACGGTGCCGCGGGCGGCATCGGCACGTCGGCGCTGCGGATGGCACCGGTGCTCGGTGCGTCGCGAGTCATCGCTGTCGTCAGCTCCCAGGCGAAAGCCGACATCGCCCGCGCGGCGGGTGCCACCGACGTCGTGCTGGTCGAGGACGAGAACGGACGCGGCTGGAAGGACGCCGTCAAGGAGCTCACCGGAGGGAAGGGCGTCGACGTCGTCGTCGATCCCGTCGGTGGTGACCGCTTCACGGACAGCATCCGCAGCCTGGCGCCGTCGGGACGCGTTCTCGTTCTCGGGTTCACCGGCGGCGAGATCCCGACCGTCAAGGTCAATCGTTTGCTGCTGAACAACGTCGACGTCGTCGGAGTCGGCTGGGGCGCATGGTGGATGACGCGTCCGGGTTACCTCGCGACGCAGTGGGCCGAGCTCGAGCCGCTGCTCGCGTCCGGCAAGCTGACAGCGCCGGAACCGTCGGTCTTCCCGATCGAGAAGGCGGCCGAGGCCATCGCATCGCTCGAAAACCGCACGGCCGCAGGCAAAGTGGTACTACAGATTATTTGATGGTCGTTCCTGCGGGCTCCACTCCTGCCTCAATCAGGTAGGACGATGCCCCTCGCCTGGGACAGGGCTGCCACCTCGGCCGGAAACACGTTCTTGAACACGAACGGGTCCGTGCCGAGAGCCCAGTCCGGGGCCAGTTCGATGGCGTATCTCTCGAAGTAGCCGAGCTGCTTGCCGACGAGAATCAACTCCTCCGGGCTCGACGTGCGGTACTGCTGGCCCATCCCGACGAGCGCCTTGATGAAGTCGGTCAAACTGAAGTGCGCCAACGTATCCGACAGCATCGGAGCGAACACGGTCTGCAGGATCATGCCGACTTCGGCGTCGGTGCCGACGTCGTCGGACACGATGCCGAGTCGTTTCACGCTGCCCGCGAGACGGGTGAAGTCGCCGTCGATGACGGTGGCATGGAACAGATCCTGGAGCAGCAGTCGCCACTGCTCGTCGATCTCGCCCATGACGCCGAAGTCCAGGAATGCGACGCGGCCGTCGTCGAGCACCCAGACGTTGCCCGCATGCACGTCGCCGTGGAACAACCCGTGCAGGACGAGCGCTTCCATCCACACCTTGGCGGCGCGCCGCACGATCAGCTCGGACTCCACGCCGGGCGTGCATTGGTCCAGTGGCGAACCGTGCATGCGCTCCATGCAGATGACTCGGTTGCCGCAGTACTCGGTGATCACCTCGGGCGCGGTGACGAACTTGTTGTCGTCGAACGCGGAGATCCCCGCGCGGAACGCTGCTTGCCGACGCGCCTCGACGACACTGTCCAGCTCGGCGAAGGTGGCGGCATGCAGATCGACGATGATCGCCGACGCATTGGCCGTGGAGAAGAACGCGATGTACTTCTCGAGCGCACGCGCGAACACGTATGCGATACGCAGATCGACCTTCATGCGGTGGTAGATGCCGCGGCGCTGCACCTTCATGACGGCTTCCCTGCCGTCGTGCAGCACGCATCGATGCACCTGCGCGACAGACGCCGACGACAGCGGAACGTCGTCGAACAGCTGGAAGAGCTCGGAGGTACTACGCCCGAGGTCGGCCTCGATGACGGATCGCGCCTGGGCCGCGGGGAACGGCGGCACTTCGTCGAGACATCGCAGGCAGGTGTCGGCGAGGACCTTCGGGAACAACCCGGGCGACGACCCCATCAACTGCCCGACCTTCACGAATGTCGGCCCGAGCGCGAAGAACGCGTCGACGACGCCTTCCGACGCATGGACCGCCCACCCGCGTCGCGGCCGTCCGATCCATTTGCCGACGGCGATCACCTGGTAGAAAACGAGGACAGCGCCGATCACGACGAGGCGGAGGAATTCGCGGACGCCAAACGTGCGCAGAGGAGGAGGCGAGACCCGTGTCGCCGTAATGCCGCTGGTCATGCCACCCCTTGTGAGATTCTCCACATTTCCGCCATCCGAATCGCAGTCGACTGTACCTACCGGTAAGAGACGGTCACAGCCCACCCGGACCTGCGGAATGACCAGAAGAACAGGAGCGCACCATCCACCGCATTCGACCAGGCCGCGCTGCTGCCGCAGCCGCTCTCTTCGGTGTCGCGGGCGTGCAGTATCTGCTGGCGGAGGCGTGGGCGTCGAGCCGGTACGACGGGTACGACCATCTCCGCGACACCGTCAGTCAATTGGGCGTTCCGGCGTCACCGGCGCATGTGGTCATGAACGCCGCGTTCTGCGTGTCCGCAGTGTCGGTGGCGATCGCAGGCTGGGCCTCCGCCCCCGTGCTGCGGCGTCGGCGCCGCCGGGTGTACCTGGGCGCAATCGCAACGTATTCGGTCGGCAGTCTTCTCGTGGCCGCAGTACACACCAGCGCAGAGAACGCAGGTGTCCACGTGGCAGGCGCGATCGCGGCCATCGGTGCAGGCAATCTGATTCCGATCCTCGTCGGAACGGGCGTGCCGGACTGCCCACGCTGGTATCGGGCTGCGAGCATCGGTCTGGGGGTCGTCGGATCTGCGGGGTCGGTTCTACTGATCGCCGGCGTCGGTCCGGTGGGCTTGGCCGAGAGGATCGGGATCGACACCTTCGTCGGCTGGGAGATCCTCACCGCAGTCGCTCTGGTGCGTTCTGCCGTCAGCAGAAAAGTTGTCGATAGTCCGGCGGACACACGTCCGCACTCCTAGCCTGAGGCCATGGCCGACACGAACGAGATCGCACCGGTAGTGCCACTGCGTCGTCCAGAGGACGCCTCGGAACCTCTCGTGCGCGACGGCATGGGCAAGGTGTTGCGTCGTCTGCGGCAGGACCAGGGACGCACCCTCGACGACGTGGCGTCGGAAGCCCGCGTGTCGACGCCCTACCTGTCGGAGATCGAGCGTGGCCGCAAGGAGGCGTCGTCGGAGGTCCTGTCGGCGCTGTGCGGCGCTTTGGAGATCAAGCCGTCGCACCTGATGATCTTGACGGGCCGCGAGCTCGCCGGGGCGTCGCCGCTCCGACGAGTCTCGCGTGGTCCGGCACCGGTGACGATGATGGCGGCCTAGTTCCTCGACTGTGCGATGTGATCCGCGAGCCCGTACTCGACTGCTTCGGTCGCCGAGAAGATCTTGTCCCGGTCGGTGTCGCGCCGGAGGATCTCGGGGTTCTGCCCCGTGTGACGGGCGAGGATGGTCTCCATCTCCGAGCGGACGCGAACGATCTCGTCCCGCTGCAGCGACAGATCCGAGATGACGCCCTCGCCGCCGCCCGACGGCTGATGCAACAGAACTCGTGCGTGCGCCAACATGATTCGCTTGCCCGCGGCTCCCGCCGCCATCAGGACACCGGCGGCCGACGCGGCCTGCCCGACGCAGAACGTCGACACGTCCGGCCGGATGTACTCCATCGTGTCGTAGATGGCCGTCATCGCCGTGAACGATCCACCGGGCGAGTTGATGTAGAGGCTGATGTCGGCGTCGGGGTTGTCGGACTCGAGATGGAACAGCTGGGCGATGATCACGTTGGCGACGCCGTCGTCGATCTCCGTCCCCAGGAAGACGACCCGCTCGCTGAGTAGACGGCTGTAGATGTCGTATGCCCGTTCGCCGCTGTGCGTGCGTTCGACGACGGTGGGAATCGTGTACTGACCCATGAGATTCACAGCCCCACTTTCGGTTTCGACGCCGATGGTCTGATGTCGTCGAGCGTGGTGACGACGGTGTCGACGAGACCGTACGCGCGTGCCTGTTCGGCGGTGAACCAGCGGTCACGCTCGGAGTCCGCGGTGACGGTGTCGACGTCGTGCCCGGAATGCTCGGCATTGAGCTTGTGCATCAACGCCTTCGTGTACTCGAGATTCTCGGCTTGGATTTCGATGTCCACGGCGGTGCCACGAATCCCGGCCGACGGCTGATGCATCATGATTCGAGCGTGCGGCAGGCTGTACCGCTTGCCCTTCGTTCCCGCGGACAGCAGGAACTGGCCCATGCTGGCCGCGAACCCCATTGCGAGCGTTGACACATCGTTCGGAACGAGCCGCATCGTATCGAAGATCGCCAGACCCGCGCTGACGGATCCGCCGGGAGAGTTGATGTAAAGGCTGATGTCTCGCCGTGGATCGGACGCCGACAGCAACAGAAGCTGCGTGCAGATGCGGTTCGCGATCGCGTCGTCGACCGCGGCGCCGAGCACGACGATGCGTTGGTCGAGCAGCCGGGAGGACAGTTGGTCGTCGAACGGCGAGGCGCCAGGTGCGTCGCCGTCGTTCATCATGGGGGTCATATCAGTCCTTTCGGTCGGTACGAGAACCAGACTGAAAGCGACAGGCCCTGGAGGGAAGGATTCTCTGCCCGAGGCAGAATCGCTGTCGGCAGAACCGCTCTGACCAGGCGATTGGGCGTTAGGTGGATAGGGCATGTACGGTAGAGGAACAACGACGCGGGGTGGAGCAGCTCGGTAGCTCGCTGGGCTCATAACCCAGAGGTCGCAGGTTCAAATCCTGTCCCCGCTACAAATAGAAGAACCCCGGGAAGCATCAGCCTCCCGGGGTTCTTGCTTTCACCCCTGCAGACGGAACCGGACGATGTCCGTGGCCGTGTCGATGGCGTCGAGCAGCGCACGGAGCCTCTCGCCGGGTCCCGGTGCTTCGAGGATGGTCTGCCGGTCCGATTCGCCCATCGGCACCTGTGACGCGAGCAGGAACAGGCGCTCTCCCGGATCGTCCGGAAGTGAGGAGAAGCTCGGCGCGGGAGGCGCCGCGGCATTCTCGGCGGCCGCGAGTTTGCCGACGAGTCGGTACATCTCGTCGATCTTGTCGCGTAGTACATCCAATTCCAGTGCAGCGAGCGGAGATCGGGGAGGTGCGCCCGACGTCTCGTCCGGCCACGCGCGCACATCGGCCCGTGGATAGGGGTCGTCCTCGAGCCAGACGTCGACGCGGATCCGCTCGGCTCCGACGCACTCGATGAGGTGCCGTCCGCCGCCGATGTCTCGGTGACCGACGATGCGAGCCTTCGTCGCCACGTCGTACCGCACATCGCCGCCGCCCGCTTCTCTACCGCGCGCAATCAACACGACGCCGAAGCTCGGGTCCTCCGTCGCCAAGCAGTCGCGCAGCATGTCCTGGTACCGCTGTTCGAAGATGTGCAGGGGCAAGCGCTCACCGGGCAGCAGTGCGCTGCCGAGCGGGAACATCGGAGTCACGGTCATGGTCGTGAGTCTGCCGTCAGTCCGATGCCGCTGTGCTGGTGGGCAATCGAGGGACAGCGTTCGCGGCGAGGAACTCGTCGAGCACGCGGTAGAACAGGTCGGGCTCGTCGAGCTGCGGGAAATGCCCGGCCGACGAGAAGATCTCGACGCGTGACGCCGGCACCTCACGCCGAATGCTGTCGGCGTGCGACGCGGGAATCATCCGGTCGCGGCCACCCCAGATCAGCAAGGACGGCATACCTTCGAACTTGTCGAAATGTTGTTTGGCGCTGACGGTTTGACCACGCGGGCCGACGACGGCACGAGTCGACGCAAGGAATGCTTCGCGAGAACGCTTGTCCGACACGGTCTTGAACGCGCGCCACGTCTCGTTCAGGCTCTTGCCCGGCCGGACGGGGAGACCCCACCGGTTCAGCTGGCCGACGACGTTCTCGGTGTTCTTGCGTACCCAGTCCGACGCGAGGAGGGGCAGTACCAACTCGCTGCCGGGAAGCGTCGCCGCCTTGAGGAGGAGCGATACCTCGGGTCCCAGCCCTCCGCTGCTGACGAGCGCGAGCCGGTCGACGCGCTCGGGAAACAGGTACGTCGCCTGCATGACGATGCCGCCACCGAGTGAATGTCCGACCATCGGTGCGGACTCGATCTCGAGATGGTCCAGCAGGTCACGGATGGTGGCCGCGTGCGAGCTCAACGAATAGTCGCCGGACGGCTTGTCCGAGCTCCCGTGACCGAAGAGGTCAGGTGCGATGACGCGGTACTTCTCGGACAGGCGCTCGATCTGACCTGCCCAGGACTGGTGTGACCCCAGCAGGCCGTGCACCAGAACGACCGGCGGACCGTCGCCCTCGTCGACGTAACGGAGCACGTCCTTGTGCAGCTCCACGCAGTCGAGCTGGTACTCGCTCATGGCCCGTTGCACCCCCTCCAGCGCATCGACGTTCGGCAGATTCACAGTGTCCTGGCCCAACGTACGCGTCTCGGCCGGTGGTGAACAGGTCAAGCCGCGATGCGCCGCGATGGCGGCCGTGAGCGTCACCGGTCGGACTCGAGGGTGCGGTCGATGACCTCGGCGACCTTGCTCACGACCGGTTCGCGCACCAGCCCGATGTGCTCACCCGGCATCTGTTCGATATCCAGGCGTCCCGGGGCGAGGACTTCCCACGACCGGCGGTCAGCGGTGTTGCTCTCGGTGACGACGACGGTCACCGACCCGTCCCACGGCTTCGGCGTATGTCTGCGCAGTGCCATCGCTCCGATGATGCCGAACGCGAGCCAACGTTCGGTGGTTCGGAACCGGACGAGTCCGGCGGTCGCGACCTGTGCCCACTGACGGGCGACGGCCCGGAAACCGGGCTTGTAGCTTTCCGAATAGGGGTCCGGTGGCGCTGCTTCGAGATGCTCTCCGCCTCCCGGCACCTTGTTCAGCAGCCACTGGTACAGGCGTGGGTCGAGCAGCACGACACGCTCGACGGTCTCACCGTGCGATTCGAGGACGTGCGCCATCTCGAGCGCGATCCAGGCCCCGAGCGAGTGCCCGGCCAGCGTGTAGGGCCCGTGAGGCTGCACTTTCTGGATCTCGCGAGCATAGGCCCGCGCGGCCCGGGAGATCGTGCGATGCGGGAGCGCACGGGTGTCGAGGCCCCTGGCCTGCAACGCGTACACCGGGCGGCCGGTCAGTCGTTTCGCGAGCGGGGCGAGGCCCACGGCAGGAACACCTGCACCCGCGACGACGAACAGTGGCGCTCCCGTCCCTTCCTCACGAAGCGGTACGAGCATCGGGTTCTTCGGTCCCCTGCTGCGATCGGCCGCGGCGAGCCGTCGGTCGATCAACTCGGCCAGGCGACGTACCGTCATCGCACTGACGAGGTCGGCCGGGGACAGTTCCACGTGGAACGCCTGCCGGATCTCGACGAGGATGCGCGTCGTCACCAACGACGTGGCGCCGAGTTCGGCGAAGTCCGCGTCGCGATGCAGTGTCGTCAACTCCAACTCGCGAGTGACGATGATCGCGAGCCAGTACTCGGTCGCGCCCGACAGCACGGTTTCAGACGACGCCGCCGCGCCGTGTCGATCCGTCGGAGGTATGGGTGGGAGCGAGGCCCGGTCGACCTTGCCGCGATCCGTGCGCGGAATCGCATCGAGCCGGGTGACGAACTTCGGCACCATCCAGTCCGGCAGCGTCTCGCGGAGAGCGCCGCGCACGTCCGTGTCGGTGATCGAGTCCCCGACGAAGAACACGGCGAGTTCGAGAGCCGAATTGTCCTCGGACGCAATGACGACCGCGTCCGTGACGCCGTCGAGCGATCGCACCGCGCTCTCGACCTCGGCGGGTTCGACGAGATAGCCGCGGATCTTGACCGCGTCGTCGATCCGGCCGACGAGGTGCAGGACGCCACGTTCGTCGATGCGGCCGAGATCGCCTGTCCAGTAACGCTGTCGGCCGGAGTCGACGGAGAATCGACGCGCGGTCTGATCGGGCATGTCGAGGTAGCCGTCGGCGAAGCAGTCTCCGGTGACTCGGACCTGCCCGACCTCACCGGGCCTGGCGAGAACGCCGTCGGATCGCACGATGTCGATGCTCTTGCCTCCGGGGCACCTGCCCGCGTCGAGAAACCCGTCGGGAAGCGGAGCGCCGGGGACGTAGTGCATCCGCGCGACGGCACCCGCCTCGGTGGTGGCGTACCAGTTCACGAACGTTGCGGCACAGTCGGATTCGTGCCGAAAAGCGACCACGTCACGTGCATGCAGAGCTTCGCCGTAGGTGATCACGTACTGCAGCGACGGAAACCGACGCGTATCGGAAGGAATGCCCGCGATCGCGCGAACGAGGGACGGCGAGCAATGCAGCGTCGTCAACTCGTTCCGGGTGACCCAGTCGGTGAACTCCACGGCATGCGCGGCCCGTGGATCGCGACAGTGCACCTGCGCGCCGCTGAGGATGCCGGCCAGCAACGTGTTGATGCCTGCACCGAAACTGACGGGAAGAGCATTCCCGACGCGGTGGCGTCCGGACAATCCCAGAGTGGAGCTCACTTCGTACGCCTTGCTCAGGCACATGCGGTTGCTGAGCAGTACGCCTTTCGCGGCACCGGTAGATCCGGACGTGAACGCGATGAGTGCGATGTGGTTTCCGGTGACCATCGGGAGCGGCACCGACGACACCTCGATGCCGTCGACGTCCTCGATTGCGAGGCGTCGGGCGCTGGACTGCGCGACGATCTGTTCCCGGCGCGCTTCGGGCAGGTGGGGGTCGAGTGGAACAAGGACCCTGCCCGACGCGAACACCGCGAGCATCAGGACCACTGCGTCGATCGTCGACGAGGTCTCGACGGCGACGGGTTCTGCTTCGGTCGGCGCGAAGGTCACGACCTTGCGGGCGACCGCATACGTGCGGTGCATCAGATCGTCGAACGTGATGGACCCGTCGTCGGTCACCACGGCCGTTGCGGACGGCATTGCGTGGGCGACCTCGCAGAGACGGCCGAGAACGGTGTCGCGGACGTCGGGCCTGCTCAGAGGCGCGAGAGTCTCGTTGAAGCGTCGATCGGCCTCGCGCGCCGTGCTTTCCTGGACCGACATGCGCCTCCCCTTGCCACTGCCGACGGACCACTCAGTAATCGTGCACTAAACCATCCTTCGGTCTGTTTTACACGTTCACGGTAACTGGGTGGTCCGTTTTCCGGCAATTGGTGGCGTGTTCGGGCCTCGTCAGGCCTCGCTGATCACCTCCAGTGGGCGGGTGCGCGCGGCCCGGATCGCCGGGAGCAACGCGGCTCCGATGCCGACGACGGCCGAACCGACCAGCATGCCGACCATCTGTCCCCATGGAATGGTCAGGACGCCGAGTCCTTCGTCGCGCAGAGTCCGCACGAAGCCCCAGCCGAAGACGACGCCGAGGATCAGTCCGACGATTGCACCGAACAGGGCGATGAGCATCGATTCGAGATAGATCGTGCGCCTGACCTGCGGACGCTGCATGCCGACGGCCCTCAGCATGCCGATTTCGCGACGTCGTTCGACGACGGACAGCGCGAGCGTGTTGACGATGCCGAGGATCGCGATGACCACCGCGAGGGCGAGCAGGCCGTAGAGCACGGCGAGCAACGTGTCGATCTGCTGACTCTGCGCGCCCTTGAACTCCTCGCGGTCCTGCACCTGGACGACGACGAACGGCTTCACTGCGTTCTCGAGATCGGCACGCAGTTGACCCAGGTCGGTGCCCGGTGCCGCGCCGATCAGGACGGCGATGTCCGAGCGTACGACTCCCGGCGTGACTGCCTGGTAGACGTCGTCGGACAGGATCCAGTCGCCGACGAGAGGGTTGTCGGCGAAGATCGTCGTCACCTCGACCGAGACGGACTTGCCGTCGAGCGAGACCATGTCGATGGTCGACCCGAGCGGCCAGTCGTTGTTCTTCGACGCCGACTCGGACACGCCGATGCTGTTCGGCGTCTGTTCGCCGGATCCCGCCACGACGCTCTGATCGAAGAGACCGTCGGGGCTGCCTTCGAGGGCGACGCCGAACGCCTGCTCGTCGTCGATCTTCACCGACACGGGATGCAGGATCGCGACGCGTTCGACGCCGGGGACGTCCCGTGCGGCCCGTCCCGCGCCCGTCGGCACGCCGATCGACGGCGGCCCGCTGAAGATGTAGTCGGCTTCGATGCCGTTGTCGACGAGCGCGTCGACGCTCGCCTTGGCGGTCGAGCCGAGCACCCCGATGACGGAGACGAGCATCAGACCGAGCATCAGTGCGAACGCGGTTGCTGCCGTGCGCCGCGGATTGCGCACCGAGTTGGTTCGCGCGAGGCGTCCGATGGCGCCGAACGGCCTGGTCAGCACGGCGCCCAGCGCGCCGACGATCGGCCTGGACAGCGACGGTGCGGCGAGTGCGACGGCCACGATGACGGCAACCGCACCGACTCCGACGGTCGCGGCGGCGCCACCGCCGGTCGACTGCGCCCCGACGACGAGGGCGAGCAGACCCAGCACACCGAGTACTGCGCCGACGACTGTGCGCACGCGCAGACTGTCGCCGGTGGACGCGAATTCCTCCCGCATGGCGGCGACGGGTGGAATGTTCGCGGCACGCCGCGCGGGCGCGTACGCGCTCAGAACGGTGACGACGATGCCGACGGCGAACGCGACGATCACCGTTCGGGGTTCGAGAGCCAGTGTGCCCGAGGGTAATCCGAGATCGAATGCGTTGAGTAGCTCCCGTAGGCCGTATGCGAGACCGACGCCTCCTGCGAATCCGAGTGCGCTACCGATGATTCCGACGACGAGGGCCTCCAGCACGACCGATCGGCTCACCTGGCCGCGGCTGGCACCGATCGCCCGCAGCAGTGCGAGTTCGCGGACGCGTTGCGCGACGATCATCGAGAAGGTGTTGTAGATGATGAATGTGCCGACGAGAAGCGCGATCCCGCCGAACGCCAGCAGGAAGTAGTTCACGAACGACAGCGCGGTCTCGACCTGGGCCTGCGCCTCGTCACGCACCTCGTCGGCCGTCTGTACTTTCAGGTCGGGAAGGGCGGCGGCGATCTCGTCGCGCAGATCGCTCTGGGTAAGACCCTGTGCCGCAAGGTCGTTTCCGGCAGTATCACCGCCCGCAACGTCGTAGTACTGCACGTGCGTGCCGTCGGTGAACAATTCGTCGGCCTGCGACTCGTAGAACTGCAGGCCGATGTATCCGCCGGATTCGACGGGTGTGTCGTAGATGCCGACGATGGTCACGTCCACGGTGCCCTTGGACGGTACGAGGACCTGCGTCGCGTCGCCGACGGTCAGTCCGGATCTCGTTGCGCCGCCTTCGTTGACGACGACCTGGCCGGGTGCGGTGGGCGCTGTTCCTGCGACGAAGACGGCGGGGTCGCCGAGGCGTCGATCGTCGGCCAGGTAGGCCTCGCCCACCGTCGGCGCGCCACCGGTCTGCACCGCGGCGCCGTCCTTGCCCAGGAGCACGACCTGTCCGCCCACGTACGGTGCGACCGCGCGCACGTTCGGAAGGGCTGCAATGACATTCGCGTCGCTTACCGGTACCCCGCTCGAACCGGCTTCCTGCGCGCTGACGCGGACGTCGGCACCCTGCGCGGTGTCGGAGAAGATGGACGAGAAGGTGCGCTGGAGCGTGTCGGTGAAGACGAACGACCCCGACACGAACGCGGTGCCCAGCACGACCGACAGCACGGTCAGCGCGAGTCGAACCTTGTGTGCGGCAAGGTTTCTGAGCGACACCTTGCGCATGGGGTTGTGAGTGCGCGACATGTCAGACCGTCTCCAGCTGCTTCATGCGATCGAGCACGGCCTCGGCGGTCGGGTCGGCGAGATGATCGATGACCGCACCGTCGGCGAGGAACACGACGCGGTCGGCGTAGCTGGCAGCGCGGGGGTCGTGCGTGACGATGACGACGGTCTGGTCGAACTCGTCGGCTGCGGTCCGCAGAATGCCGAGGACCTCGCCCGAGGAGCGCGAATCGAGATTGCCGGTCGGCTCGTCGCCGAAGACGATGTCGGGGCGCCCGACGAGCGCACGGGCGCACGCGACGCGCTGCTGCTGTCCACCGGACAGCTCGCTCGGGCGGTGACCCAGCCGGTCGGTCAGACCGAGCCGGGTGACGACGGTGTCGAGCCACTCCTCGTCCGGCGTGCGGCCGGCGATGTCGAGCGGCAAGGTGATGTTCTCCAGCGCCGTCAGCGTCGGGACGAGGTTGAAC
Organism: Rhodococcus sp. B10; assembly: GCF_011770055.1. Lineage (NCBI taxonomy): Bacteria > Bacillati > Actinomycetota > Actinomycetes > Mycobacteriales > Nocardiaceae > Rhodococcus > Rhodococcus sp. B10. The sequence goes on from NZ_JAAFYV010000016.1 coordinate 102,839, forward strand.
GACTGGAACACGAAACCGATTCTGTCCCTGCGCAATCCGGTCATCTGCTTGTCGGACAGGTCGGTCAGTTCGGTGTCACCGATCGTGACGATGCCCGACGACGCCGTGTCCAATCCGGCGAGGCAGTGCATCAATGTCGATTTACCGGAACCCGACGGTCCCATGATCGCGGTGAATTCGCCGCGCGCGAACTGGACGCTCACGTCGCGCAGCGCGTGAACCTGTGTGTCTCCGGTGCCGTACGTCTTGGACAGTGCGACCGCGCTGGCGGCGATTTCAGTCATGCAGGACAGTGTTCCCTGCTTTCGGTCGTCGCACTATCGGGGGATACCCTGAGAAGTCGCTCCTACTATTGGACTCATGCGCATTGGAGCACACGTCCGCGACAGCAACGATCCGCTCGGCTCCGCGGAGAGCCTCGGCGTCGACCTGGTCCAGATGTTCCTCACCGACCCGCAGAAGTGGAACAAACTCGAACCTCATCCGCAGGGCGAACAGCTCCGCGACAGCGAGGTCGACGTCGTCGTCCACAGCTCGTACGTGCTGAACGTCGCGAGTCTGAACAACCGCATTCGCATTCCGTCCCGCAAAGCCGTCATCGAGCAGGCTGCGGCTGCTGCCGAGATCGGTGCGATCGGTCTCGTCGTGCACGGCGGGCATGTGCGCGACGGCGAGGACACCGCGAAGGGCTTCGAGAACTGGCGCAAGTTGTTCGAGCGGCAGGCGAAGGACGGCGGATTCGGGGTGCCGATCTTCATCGAGAACACCGCGGGCGGCGACTTCGCGATGGCGCGACGGTTCGACGACATCGCGCGGCTGTGGGATGCCGTCGGCGAATTCGGTGCCGGGTTCTGCCTCGACACGTGCCACGCGTGGGCCGGTGGCGAGGAACTGGTCGGCGTCGTCGATCGGGTCAAGGCCATCACCGGACGTATCGACCTCGTGCACCTGAACAATTCACGCGACGAGTTCGATTCGGCGCGAGACCGTCACGCCAACCTCGCCGACGGGACGATCGACGCCGAGGTACTCAAGGCAGTGGCCGAGGCGGCAGGTGCACCCGTGATTCTGGAAACGCCCGAGGCTGGTATCGCAGACGACGTGCAGTACCTGAAGAACTAGACGAACAGGCCTCATACGAAGACTGCGAGTGTCTTTTCCCAGAAGCGCTCGAAGTCGTCGACGTCGGCGCGGGTGAACACTCGGCAGTTCCAGCGAAAAGCGGTGTCCACCATCGTGACTCCGTCGACCTCGACGACGTCGCACGTGACGGCCAGGCTGTGCGTCAGGGAGTCGTCGCCCCGAGCTTCTATCTCCGTGCCGACGCGGAACGAGATCTGGGCGCCGGACCTGCGATTCAGCGCCGGAGAATTCAGTCGGTACTTCGCGGCCGCGTAGTCACGCCCACCGTTGGGTGCTGCGGCGACGCGTCGGCGAACTTCCTCGAGAAGGGAGTGCGCGTCACCGGTGCACGGAAGGCGCACCGGGAAGAACTGGCCACCCGGGCCGTCGATGTCGACGAGGACGCCGGACGTGCAGCTGCGGCAACGATCGCTCTGCCATGCCCCGACGGTCGCGGCCAGGGCGGTCAGCAGAGTCGTCGCGGACGGGTGCTGCGGGCCCGCCCATTGCGTGCGCGTGTTGGTGACGACGGACGAGGAGATGGTGTCGATTCTCGGGTCGCTGCGGCGGCTTCCGAACGAGCGCTCCTCGGGAGTGAGCACTGCAACCCAGTACGGGATCTGCGCTGCTGCTGTCTGCACGGTCACCGCCGGATCTCCTTCTGTTCCGAAAGCCTTACCTAACCTCTCGCCACAATAGCGATCACTGTTTCGATGCGCGAACGAGGGATCAGCGACGAAGCTGCGGCACGGCGGGCGAGTCCGGGACGCGACCGGCGTCTAGAGCGTCGACCAGCGTGTCGGACCAGTGCAGAAGGCCTGCGATATCGAGTCCGTAGGGCGGATCGGCCTCGTGATCACGGATGCGGTCGTGGCCCTGGCCGAGGAGGGATCGAGCGCCGACGGCATTGCCGCGAAGGAGATGAGTGAGGCCGACGGCCAGCTGAGCGAGTCCCTGCCACAGCATCCGCTCGGCTTCGGGGGCGTCCTTCCACGTTCCTTCGAGAATTTCGTGAGCGTGGAAGGGCATGCCGCCGTCGAGAAGTTCCTGAGCGCGAGTGATGGCCTCGTCGGGAGGGAGCCTCAGGTCGTCGGGAATGCGATCGACGCCGACGGCTCCCCGCGGAAGCGGCCTGCCCAGGCCGTCGCGGGGACGCGCGTTCTGCGGTTTACCGGCCGAGTCCCGTTCCCTGCTCGGTCTGTCGTTCTGCGCTGGCACTCTCGGTTCTCCTGGTAGCTCGGGTCACTGCGATCAGCGCGACGAGAGCGATCGCCGAGACGCCGACCATCGTGACCGATACTGCCACGTTGTCGTTGCCGAGCACGCCGACGACCGGAGCGATGATCGCGCCGGACCCGAACTGCGCGGCGCCGAGCAGGGCAGCCGCGGTACCGGCTGCTTCACCGTGGCGCGACAGTGCGAGCGCGGGGGCGTTCGGCATGACGAAGCCGACTGCGCCGAGGACGAACCACAGCGGAATCAGGAAGCCGAACATACCGCCGACGCCTGCCAGCGCGATGACCGTCATGACGAGTGCGGACACCACCGCCGTCGACAACGCGGCGATGACGATGCGCACGGGGGTGAAGTGGCCGAGCAGCACGACGTTGAGCTGCGATGCGCCGATGAGGGCGATGGCTCCGAGCGCGAAGACGATCGCGAACTGCTGCTCGTTGAGGCCGAACTCCTCCTGCAGCACGAACGACGACCCGGCGATGTAGGCGAACATGGCCGACATCGCGAGAGCAGCGACGAGGACGAGCACCAGGAACTGGCCGTCGCGCAGCAGACCGCCGTACGTGCGGACGACGGGCATGATGCCGCGGCTGCGGCGACGCTCCGGCGGAAGGCTCTCGCGCAGTGCGAACACCGCGACGATCAGGAGTGCGACGCCGAGCACCGCGAGAACTCCGAAGACCCAACGCCACGAGCCGGCGAGCAGGATGCCGCCACCGATCGACGGCGCGAGGACGGGCGCGACGCCCATGACCAGCATCAGCCGCGACAGAACCGTCGCGGCTGCGCGGCCGGTGAAGAGGTCACGCACGACAGCCATCGCGACGACGGCCGCGGCTGCCGCACCGAGACCTTGCAGGCCGCGGAACACGCCGAGCACGGCGACGTTCGGTGCGACGACGCACAGCAGCGATGCCACGATGTGAATGGCAGTGCCTGCGATGAGCGGCAGACGGCGTCCGACGATGTCGGACAGCGGGCCGATGACGAGCTGGCCCAGGGCGAGACCGATCAACGTGCCGGTGAGCGTGAGCTGCACCGCGGCCGAGGACGAATTCAGATCGTCGACGATCGACGGCAGCGCGGGGAGATACATGTCGATCGTCAGCGGGCCGAGGGCGATCAGCGCACCGAGGACGAGGATGATGCGCATCCGTTCGGCGGAGGTGGGTTCGGTCGTCGTCGCTGACGCTGTCGTGGCTTGTTCGGTGGCGTGGGACACCCAACCCTCAGCAACGAGGCCTGTCGTTCTGTTCCCGGTGTGACGAAGTCGAACTACAGTCACGATCGTGGAGGGGGACAGTCCTGAGTCGGCGTCGACACGGCAAGCAGTGGCGCGGGCCTACATCGATGCACTGGCGTCGCACGACGCGAGCGCGGTCCAGTTCGCGCCCGGAGCGCGTCGGGTCGAAAACGGTGTCACCACCGGCTTTTCCGGCCCTGGGTTGAAAAAGGGTCTGAACACGGCCTTCTACTACCGTGCGATCGTGGACATTCGCGACATCGCGTTGACCGAGGACGGCGACACGGTGCACGCGACGTTCGTGATCGACGCGGGGATGTTCGGGAGAAAGCTGGTGACCGTCGGGGTCGAGGAGTCGTTCCTGATCCCCGACGGCACCATCCACTTCATCCGTGCGCGTCTGTCTCTCGGCGCGAGACCGCGAACTAGATCCGGTCGGAAACCTCGGTGAGCCGTGCGACCTCGTCGGTCGACAGGGTCAACGCGGGAGCGGCGAGCAGGGCCGGGAGCTGAGTGATCTTGCTGGCGCTCGCGATCGGCGCGGTGACCGTCGGCTGTGCCAGCAACCACGCGAGCGCGACGGACGAGATCTCGGCGTCGTGGGCGTCGGCGATATCGCTGAGAGCGTCGACCACGTTCAGGCCCTCGTCGGTGAAGTAGCCCGACGCCAACTTCTGGCGTGCCTGACCTTCGAGGTCCTCACGGGTGCGGTACTTGCCGGTCAGGAACCCTGCGGCGAGCGAGAAGTACGGGAACACACCGAGATTGTTGTCGGCCGCGAGAGAGGCGAGTTCGGTCTCGTACTCGCGACGAGTCACGAGGTTGTAGTGCGGCTGCAGCGCAACGGGTGCCGAGAAACCGTTCTGCTCGGCGAGTGACAGCCATTCGCGGATGCGGTCCGGCGAGTAGTTCGAGATGGCGACGTAGCGGACCTTTCCGTCCTTGACCAGCTCGTCGAACGCGGCGAGCGTCTCGACGAGCGGCGTGTTCTCGTCGTCGTAGTGGGCGTAGTAGACGTCGATGTGGTCGCTCTGCAGACGCTTCAGCGACGCCTCCGCCGCGGCCTTCACGTTGGCGGGTGCGAGACCTCTGAACTCGGGGTGCTGGCTCACCTTTGTGGCGATGACGACGTCGTCGCGGTTGCCGCGTGCCGCCGTCCAGTTGCCGATGATCGTCTCGGATTCGCCGCCGGAATTGCCGTCGGCGAACGCCGAGTACGAATCCGCGGTGTCGATGAAGTTACCGCCACCTGCGGTGAAGGCGTCCAAGATCTCGAACGACGACGTCTCGTCGCTCGTCCAACCGAAGGTGTTTCCACCGAGTGCGAGGGGGAAGATGTCGAGGTTCGAGTTTCCTATGGCAACCACTGTGGACTCCTTATCGCAGCGAACTATCTCGCTTGCACAACGCGTACCCGTGGAGGTGTTGTTCCCCGCCGGACTCCGCGCGATCAGCTCACGGGACTCGACACGCCGACGCCACTGGGTGTGTCGATGCCGTATCGATCGATCTCGGCCTGCAGATCGAGAGGGCGGATGGACTTGCTCGCCTCGACGGCCGCGTCGTCGATCAGGTTCAGCGGAACGAGCCAGACGATCTCGAATTCGATGCCGTCCGGGTCCTTGCCGTACAGACTCTTGGTCGTGCCGTGGTCCGACGCGCCGACGAGACCGCCTGCGGCAGAAAGCTTCTGCGCGAGATCGGCAAGATCGGCCAGCGTCTGAACCTCCCACGCAAGGTGGTAGAGGCCGACGGTGGAGCGTCCGGCGCTGCTCGGTCCTGCGGCGTCGCCGAGTTGGAACAGGCCGAGGTCGTGATCGTTGGAGCTCGCACTTGCCTGGAGGAACGCCGCGCTGGAGCCCATGGTCATCTTCGTCCGGAAACCGAGGACGTCGGTGTAGAACGCGACGGACTTCTCGACGTTCCTGACGTACAGAACTGCGTGGTTGAGACGTTGGATGGACATGGGCACCTCGAGAACTGGAGTAACGACGGCTAAGTTGAACCTTCAACCAAAGAATACACCTGCGTCACCGATGCGCAAGGGGGTCGCGCGTAGGGGAGGGAGTCAGTGCCAGGTGTGATCGACGAGCGGAGTGCGGGGCCCGAACTTCGGTTTGATGGCCTTGCCGCTTGCGGCGAGCAATCGGACGGCCCGATGTCTGTGCGGCGCAAGCGGTTTCATGTACTCGATCATCTCGGCATCGTCGATGGGTCGTCCCAGGAGCGACCAGCCGACGACGGCCGACAGGTGGTAGTCGCCGACGGACAACGCGTCGGGATCCCCGAAGGCGCGTTGCGCTACCTCGGCGGCGGTCCAGATGCCCACGCCCGGAACGGCGCGAAGGCGTTTCATCGCGTCCGCGGGGCTCATCGACGACGCCTGCTCGAGACGGTTCGCGACCTGCGCGCACCGGACGATGGTCTTGGACCGCGCCGGGTCCACGTTCGCGAGGTGGTACTCCCACGACGGGATTCGACGCCACACGTCGGGCGTCGGCGAGACGAACATCGGCTTCGGTGTCGGCCCGGGAGCGCGATCGCCGAACTTGGTGACGAGCGTCCGCCACGACGCGAACGCGGACAGGCCGTGCACGCGCTGCTCGAGGATCGCCGGAACGAGAGCTTCCATCACGCGGCCCGTGCGTCCGAGGCGCAGGTGGGGAAACAGACGATGTGCTTCTTTCAGCGTGGGATGCTCCGGCGCGAATTCCGACGCGTCGTCGTCCGCGCCGACGAGCGCCGGCAGCGACTCGAGGAATTCGGACGCCCCCGGGCCCCATGCGGTGGCTGCGACCGAATGCCTCGACGTCTGCGTGAGCCGGTAGGTGGCCGGCCCGGACTCGAATCGTGATGTGCGCCACACGGACCCGGAGGCGTCGCGCTCGTAGGTGGGGTCGGTGCGCCCCCGACGTAGCGGCGACATGGACAGGAGCATGTCCAGTGGCCGGTCGGAGACGAACTCGGCGCGCACCGAGTCGGTGGCGGAAAGAGGACCTGACGACAGCATGGGATCACCAGGATATCGGCCGGGACCGACAGTCAGAACCCGCCGGCCACTGCGACCACCGTTCGGCCGGTGACACCTCCCCGCGAGATGTCGTTCAACGCCGCATGCACATTCGAGACAGGGACTTCGGTGACGAGTTGATCGAGGCGACGTGGGCGCAGCGTCGATTCGAGTTGCTGCCAGGTTGCTCGACGCTTCTCGATGGGCCGCTGGACGGAGTCGATGCCGAGCAGTGCGACGCCCCGAAGGATGAACGGCAGAACCGTCGTCGACAAGCCTGCGCCGCCGGTCAACCCGCTAGCGGCGACGGCGCCTGCGTATCGCGTGGTCGACAGAACGTGCGCGAGCGTCTTTCCTCCGACGCAGTCGACGGCGCCCGCCCATTCGGCACGGCCGAGCGGTCGCGGCTTCGCGTCGGGATCTTCGGGGAGGCGGCCGATCACGTGCGCTGCTCCGAGGCTGGTCAACAGGTCGACGGCATCCTTCTTGCCGCTCGATGCGTGGACTTCGAAGCCCGCCGCCGACAGCAGATCGACGCTGACGCTTCCCACGCCACCGCTGGCGCCGGTGACGACGATGGGGCCGTCGTCCGGTCGGATCCCGTGGGTGAGCAGGGCTTCGACGCTCATCGCGGCGGTGAAGCCGGCGGTACCGATCGCGGCGGCGTCGCGCGTCGACAGTGTCGTGAGAGGAACGACCCAGTCTGCCGGTACTCGCGCGTATTCGGCGTAGCCGCCGTGTTGCCCGGTGCCGATGTCGTATCCGTGGGCGACGACTTTCTGTCCGACGGAGATGTCGTCGGCAGCGGACTCGACGACGGTTCCGGCGATGTCTATACCCGGGACGATCGGATAGTCGCGGACCACACCACCCTTCGGTGTGATGGCGAGCGCATCCTTGAAATTGACGCTCGAATACTCGACGGCGATCGTGACCGCGGGTGCGTCGCGACGGGGAAGGAAGGTCTCGTCGACCGTCTCCTTCGCGAGTTCGATTCGGGATGCGTCCGGTTCGTGTGCGACTTCGCGGGCAACCAGGGCACTGAACGACGAGGGAACGGTCACGACAGGAGGTCCTTTCGTTTCGCGGATGTGTCCCACAGTAATTCAGAGGAGCGACGCCGATTTCATGCGCGGCGTCTGTTCTTTGTCGGTGGGTCGAAGTATGGTCCTGTGTCGTGATCATCGTGAGTACTGACGGCTCGTGTCTGCGTAATCCGGGTGGCGCCATCGGGTGGGCCTGGGTGAATCACACGGGCCCCAGCAACTCCGGTGGAGAAGCGTCGGGTACCAACCAGATCGCCGAGCTTCGCGCTCTGTTCGAAGCAATAGTCGCGCATCCGGGCGATGAGCCGTTGTTGATCGAATCCGATTCGCAGTACGCCATCAAGTGTGCGTCCGAGTGGTTGCCCGGATGGAAGCGCAAGGGGTGGAAGACGGCAGGCGGGTCGCCCGTCAAGAACCTCGATCTCGTCATGAACATCGATCGCGCGATCACGGAGCGCGCAGGCCCCGTCCGATTCCGCTGGGTTCGTGGTCACGTCGGCAACCACTTCAACGAAGCCGCCGACGCACTCGCCGGTGAAGCTGCGCGTGCTGCGGCTGCGGGCAAGTCCACGGCGGGTACATCCACGGCGGGTACATCCACGGCGGCCACGTCGGCTGCGGTGGCGGTCGCGAGGTCTACTCCCGCTACTCCCGCCCTGAAGGCAAATGCATCTAATGCACGGAACGACGCCGACCTCGACGAGGTTGCGACCCTGTTCTAGGCCGCAAGTCGTGAGGTCAAGCCTGCGATGGGTTGTCGTCCGACCCGTCGGTTGCTCGATCGAGAACTACGACGCCCGCTTGGCCCAGACGCAGCTTGGTGCACAACGCGGTGAGCGTCGTCATCTCGTCGTCGGACAGAACGCCGCCGACGTATCGGCGGATTCGGGCTGCGTGCTTGCGGCCGATGTCGCGCTGCACGGCGAGTCCGTCGTCGGTGAGGACGACGACGGTTCCGCGTTTGTCGGTCGGATCCGGTCGGCGCGTGACGTACCCCAGCTTTTCGAGGCGTTCGCACAGGCGACTGAGTGACGGTTGGCTGAGCAGGATCTCGTCGTTCAGATCGTGCAGACGCAGCTTGCGGGTGGCGCATTTGCTCAATGTGAACAGCACGTCGTACTCGCGCAGGCTGATCGGATTCCAGATGTCGTCCGCGGTGAAGCGTCGCATCAGCGACACCTGGGAGCGAAAGAGCGACTCCCAGGCGTCGGTGGCGAGCTCGGTACTAGAGGGCAACTACTTCGTCCTTGCGTGCCAGCATGCTCGCGTGCGTCGGCGGGTTCTCCGGCACACCTTCGGGGCGTCGGGCAGCGAATTCCTTACGCAGCACGGGCACCACTTCCTCGCCCAGCAGGTCGAGCTGCTCGAGCACCGTCTTCAGCGGAAGCCCGGCGTGGTCCATGAGGAACAGCTGGCGTTGGTAGCCGCCGAAGAAGTCCGCGAAGGTCAGCGTCTTCTCGATCACCTGCTGTGGCGATCCGACGGTCAGCGGCGTCTGCTCGGTGAACTCTTCCATGGTCGGGCCATGGCCGTAGACGGGTGCGTTGTCGAAGTACGGGCGGAACTCCTTGACCGCGTCCTGGCTGTTCTTGCGCATGAACACCTGGCCGCCGAGACCGACGATGGCCTGGTCGGCGCGTCCGTGACCGTAGTGTTCGTAGCGCTGCCGGTACAGGTTGATGAGCTGGATGTAGTGCTCTTTCGGCCAGAAGATGTTGTTCGCGAAGAATCCGTCACCGTGGTACGCGGCGATCTCCGCGATCTCGGGGCTGCGGATCGAGCCGTGCCAGACGAACGGCGGAATGTCGTCGAGGGGGCGAGGCGTCGACGTGAAGCTGTCGAGCGGCGTGCGGAAATTGCCCTGCCACGTGACGACGTCCTCGGTCCACAGGCGTCGCAGTAGCTGGTAGTTCTCCAGTGCGAGCGGAATGCCTTGTCGGATGTCCTGTCCGAACCACGGGTACACGGGTGCGGTGTTGCCGCGGCCCATGATCAGGTCGACGCGGCCGTCGGCGAGGTGCTGCAGCATCGCGTAGTCCTCGGCGATCTTCACCGGGTCGTTGGTGGTGATCAGCGTGGTCGACGTCGACAGGATCAGATTTTCGGTCTGAGCCGCTATGTAGCCGAGCATGGTCGTCGGCGACGACGGGACGAACGGTGGGTTGTGGTGCTCGCCGGTCGCGAAGACGTCGAGGCCGACGTCCTCGGCGTGCTTGGCGATGGTGACCATCGCCTTGATGCGCTCGTGTTCGGTCGGCTCGCGGCCGGTCGTGGGGTCGACCGTGACGTCGCCGACGGTGAAGATTCCGAACTGCATGGCGTGCTCCCAAGTTCATGCGTTTGCATTGACTTGCACTGTAACCGCAGGAGTGGGCGGAGTATTCCGGGGGAGTGGGTCAGCTGTCGATCAGCGATGCAGTGCCCGACAGGGCGCGCACGTCGTAGGACTCGAGCGCGCCGTGCACGAAGCGGTCGCCGGCGATGTTGCCGCGCCGGGTGAACAGGACCGCGTAAGAGGAGAAATGCACCGGCTCGTTCTCGACGTTGACGCGCGGGACCACGGCCAGCAGGTGGGTGGAGTTGCCGTCGTGTACCTGTTCGACGATCGTGCGGATCTCGTAACCGAGGTCCGTTCGCGTCACCTCGGTGGACTCGAGTATGGCGCCGCTCAGCACGAGTTGTGCCGCCGCAACCCCGGAAAGTCTGTTCGTGTCGAAGGATCCCGTCAGCTCGTCGCCCTCGAAAACATAGTGGTTGGCCGCTGTGTAGGACATGCGCGCAAGGCTAGGTCGTCGGCTGGAGAAGAGATAGGTCGTGGGCTGAAAAAATTTTTCAGATCCGACCCATCCACCCCATCACCTGCCGCGAATCGTAGATGAGACGCCCGCCGCTGCTGTCGCCCCCGACCGCCGTCAGCTGTGGGCGTCTCCCTTTGTCTGTGGTGTGTCGGGCGTCGATCGTTACCTTTCTGCATGGCGCGGGAAGGGCGTGATTCACCCGATCGTCACGTGCGGTCCATAGCGTCACAAGACATGCGTCGCACACTCTTGGTCGCTTTGTCCGCTGCCGCGTTGACTGCCGTGTCCGCGGCTCACGCTCAGGCCCTTCCCATCGATGCCGGGTCGTCGAACAGCGGGTCGTCGAACACCGGGTCGTCGGAGCCTGCACCCGCCTTCGATCTGCAGGCGCACCGAGGCGGGCTCGGACTTGTCAGTGAGAGCACGATCGCAGCGTTCACCAACGCACTCGAACTCGGCGTCACGACGTTGGAACTCGACACGCAGATCACGGAGGACGGCGTCGCCGTTGTGACGCACGACCGTCGAGTATCCGACAAGAAGTGCCTCGACACGGTGCCGGTCTTCGACGGTGACCCCGAGTTTCCCTACGTGGGTAAGTACGTGAACACGCTGACGCTCGCGCAAGTCGAGACGCTCGACTGCGGGTCGCTTCGGTTGGCGGACTACCCGGAGCAGCGAACAGTGCCGGGTGCCCGTATGCCTACGTTGACCGAGGTGCTCGACGTGGCGAAGACGTCACCGAACGTCCGTCTCAACGTCGAGACGAAGTTCGAAGCGGCAAGCCCGACGGAGACTGCGCCGCGCGAGCAATTCGTCGACATCGTCATCACCACCATCGAACAAGCCGGAATGCTCGATCGCGTCAGCATTCAAAGCTTCGATTGGGGTGCGCTGCAGCTGGTTCGAGCGATGAGGCCGTCTGTGCCGCTCGTCGCGTTGACGAACGGCGACTTCCTTCAAGTCGGTCAGGATGGGGCGTCACCGTGGCTCGGCGGACTCGACGTCGACGACTTCGGGGGCGACGGCGTCGCTGCGGCCGCATCGATCGGCGCGTCTGCGTACTCGCCTGTGCAAGGTAACCCGCAGAACGGGGCGGTGGGAGATCCGGGCTTCGAACTGTATGTCACGCGGCAGATGGTCGACGACGCCCATGCGCGCGGCATGCGCGTCATTCCGTGGACCGTCGACGATCCCGCGACCATGAACGCACTGATGGACTTGGGTGTCGACGGTATCATCACCGACTACCCGAACAGGCTGCGAGATGTCATGGCGCAGAGAGGAATACCGCTTCCCGCGCCGCAGCGGTGACGTGATTCAGCTCAGGTCGTAGACGACCCCGGTGAGCTTTTCGCTTTCGTTCCACAGCTTTTCGGCGAGTTCGGGATCTTTGGCCTTGGCCGAGATCTTGGCGGGCCCTGGGGCGCCGCGTGATTCCATCAGCCACCTCGGACCCGTGTACGACGCCGGCCCGCCGTTCTCGAGTGCGTCGAGCGTGGGAAGTGATCCGGCGCGGGCGGATTGGGAGATGAACAAAAGGCCGATCGACGCGGCGAACGAGACGACCTTCGAGCTGCCGAGGCCGTCGGGGCTCGTGTACAGCTCCGTCGAGGAGATGCCGGGGTGGGCGGCGTTGCTCGTGATGGGGATACCTGCTCTGTCGAGTCGTCGCTGAAGTTCCAGCGCGAACAGCAGATTGGCGAGTTTCGAGTTCGCGTACATGCGCTGCGGGTTGTAGCCGCGTGTGGCGTGGAGGTCGTCGAAGTTCAGCTTGGGGGCTTGTTTGTGGGCCACCGACGACACGGTGACGACGGTCGCGCTGTCCGCTGCCCGGAGGTTCGGCATCAGGTGGCCGGTCAACGCGAAGTGACCGAGGTGGTTGGTGCCGAACTGAAGCTCGAACCCGTCCTTGGTCTCGGTGCGCTTCGACGGCATCATGACCCCGGCATTGTTGATGAGCACATCGACCTTCGCGGGCGCGGACTCGGCGAAGGAGCGCACAGAATCGAGATCGGCGAGGTCGAGGCGGGCGGTGTCGACGACGCCCTGAGGTGCATCTGTGCTCTTCCGGGCTTCTGCGGCGATCTTCTCGGCCGCTGCGTCGGCCTTGTCGAGGTTGCGGCACGCAAGTGTCACGTGGTCGCCCTGCTTCACCAACTCGAGGGCGGTGAAGTAGCCGATACCGGTGTTTCCGCCGGTGAGAAGTACGCGTCGATGGTTGTTGTCGGACACGGCGCCCAGGGTACGGGAGACCCTAGGATGTGGCCATGAACGAGGTTGAACGTGACTGAACCCGTCAACCGCTTTCCGAAGGGAACGGGCCGTCCGGCGTCGCGGGCGTTCGACGCTGCAGGTTACCGGTCGTTGGACGAGCTTGCGGGACAGTCGAAATCCGAGCTCGCGAAACTGCACGGCGTGGGGCCGAAAGCATTACGGGTCGTCGAAGCGGCGCTGCAGGAGCGCGGACTGGACCTGGAACCGTAATACCCGCCCGTCAGAAGGGTGGTGGTCGGCGTTTGTCGCGGGCGGCGGCAATGGCTCGGTGTTCGATGTATTTGGCGCGAAGTTCGACGGCGTCGGTGCGTGCTTGTGGGTCGGTGAGGTGTGCGATGCTGTCTCTTATACACCTCTACGCTGCCGT